>JAKVCM010000190.1 GCA_022448605.1 Puniceicoccaceae bacterium
CCAGCAGGTTCAAACGAACAGGCCAGTCTTGATAAAAAGGCGCAGACCCAGTATTTTTAACCGCCAATTTAATCCTTAGATCACTCAAGTTCCGAACTAATGGGCTAAAAGAGAACTCCTCCAATACAAAACGGTATCCAACCGCTTTTTGCACCTCCTCGGCTCCGGCTTGGACTGCTGGCGTATCTTGGTCGTAATTCGCAATCCACCCTAAGGCGCTACAATGTAAATTACGTATGGTATCGATAAAGAAGGCGCGGTGCTCCGGATCAGACAATGTGTCGTTCGGATCATCCCCAGGTTGAACCTTATAATTACCCCAATTGTAGGCTGCTTCGCCTTCCATAGGGTGAGTCATCCAGCGACCTTTAGTTGCGTTCAGCCGATCAATGCCAGCACCATGCATTTGCCGGAAAGTTTGCTCCTGATGCGCCCAAGAGTCCCAGTAGACACCGAACTCAAAATCCTCGAACTCATTCGGATGACGAACTAGAACCTGCTTGTTCTGAAATGCTTTTTCAAAGGCCGTTCCTAATAGTTTCTGCATTTCTAAGTCTGGATGAGGGTTATGGTGCTCTCCCCAAAAGCCAATGATTCCCATCTGAACCCAAGCTACCCTAGGGTCACTATCCCAGCACTGGCCAAGCGCCTCAATCAGGCGACAAAGCCGCTGCTTGAATTCAGGACTGCTGTAGTCGCCAGATTCTAGATCGTTCGGCCAGTATTCATTACCGCTTTCTCGATCCCAATCTAAGTAAACCCGAGGAATGACTTTCACTCCTGTGCCGCGAAGCTTCGCCCATTTCCTTTCACTGTAGGCTTGGATATTTGCTACTAGGTCATCCGTCTTCTTCTGCTCTAGATCATTCCACTTAATATAATGACGAGCTAGGGTCGCAAATCGACTTCTAGAAACGTTTCTGCCCATATCAGGACGAAAGCCTTTAAGTGGATTTCTTAAGGCGCCAACATACTCCTCAGGATTAACGACTAACAATCCGGCATCTGATCCATGACCAACTGCCGTTGAGAGAAACATCGCAACAAAAATGCCAATCAGTTGAAATACATGATAAATTATTTTTAAAAACATCTGAGAAAATTCGATTAGGTAAGCTTTTTTAAATACATCAAGTCCTGAAGCAATTGCACTTAATTTAGGTCGATAGCACTCAAACCTAAGCAGCTGTATAATAGAAGCTCTACATCCGTGGTAAAGGATACAACAAGGCCCGCACGTAGACATTGGATATTTCGCCTGAATCCTTAGATATTCTAATTATAGGCATCAATTTGCTCGTTTGATAATTACAAAGTAACTAGTCCGAACCTTAAATCAACTATCACTTCCGATGATTAAACCAGTGCCGCACTCCAGCACAATCCCGACTGTTAAGCACTTGCTCCTTCTCTAGCCAGCCTTTACGAGCAATATTCACACCAGCGTCAAAATAACTCAAGCCCTCCCTACTGTGGGCATCCGGATTAATTGAGCACATCAAGCCGCGATCCGCGGCTTGTCGCCAGAGTCGCCAGTCCATGTCGAGGCGGTGCGGATTGGCATTGATCTCGATGATTACGCGATTGGCAATCGCTGCATCGATCACCTTTTGCAGATCGATCTTGTAAGGCTCGCGCCGCAATAGAATACGCCCAGTCGGATGACCAAGCATAACAGTCGCCGGATGTTCAATCGCGCGAATCACCCGTGCCGTCATCTCCTCCTCCGACTGGCTAAAGCTAGAGTGGACTGACATCACTGCGTAATCCAGCGCATTGAGCGTCGCATCTTCCAGGTCCAGTGAGCCATCAGGCAAGATGTCGCACTCAATCCCCGAAAAAATGTGCACAGGCGACTCACCCGATTCATTGAAAGCACGGATCGATTCAAGCTGCATTAGCACGCGCGCATCATCGAGGCCCCTAGCCTGAAAGCTAGCCTTCGAGTGGTCCGCTAAACCAAGATAATCCCAACCAAGCGCCTCCGCACCCGCCGCCATCTCTTCGATCGTGCCGCGACCATCTGAAGCTGTGGTATGATTGTGAAACACCCCGCGAATATCCGACGTCGTAACTAAATTAGGCAACTGCTGTGCCTCAGCTGAATCAATCTCACCCAGCCCCTCTCGTAATTCAGGTGGAATTTCTGCAAGCCCAAAAAATTGAAATAGTTCCTTCTCTGTCGTGATTGAGTCAGGGATTTCAGTTGGCGGATCTCCCTCTTCTCTCTTCTGCGACAAGCCCCATTCGCTCAAGCTATAGCCTCGCGCTAGCGCGCGTTGCCGCAGTGCCACATTGTGCTCTTTTGACCCCGTAAAATGGTGCAGGGCAAAGGCAAACTGATCGGCCGGCACCACCCGTAAATCGGCTTGCAGGCCAGACTCGAAACGGACACTGGATTTTGTCGCCCCATGCGCCGTGACCTCCTGCACCGCATCCTGCTCGACAAACCAGTCCATGACCGGTTGCGGATCGGCCGAGGCCACGATAAAGTCTAAGTCGCCCACCGTCTCTCTCAATCGGCGTAGGCTACCTGCGGCCTCTGCTCGTTCTACCTGTGATAAGCCTCGCAGTCCTTCAAGAATCGGTTCTGCCACTTCGCGCGCATTCCACCAATGGTGGCGCTTCGCATAGGCCGCGCGATTGGCTATACCGCTAAGGATCTTTTCCGCCGATTTTTTACCAAATCCTTTGAGCGCCTCGACTTTACCCGATTCGCAGGCAGCCTGTAATGCGTCGATCGATTCCACGCCGATTGCATCGTGGAGCTTTTTTACCTTCTTGCCGCCGAGACCTGGAATCTCAAGCATCTCAATCAAGCCAGGCGCGATAGACTCGCGGAGCTTGGTGTAATATTCCAGCTCGCCCGTAGCATAAAGTGTCTTGATCTTATCAACCAGCGCGGAGCCGATCCCTTTGATAGCGTCCAGTCGCTCCTCAGCGATTACATCTTCGAGATCCTCTTCCATCATCTCCAGTATCCGCGCGCCACCTGAATAGGCGCGAATCTTAAATGGGTTGTCCCCCTTCAGTTCGAGAAGCACCGCGATGTCTTCTAAAATATCTACGATATCAGCTTTATTCACAGGGCAAAGATTTGCGGCACTTGATTAGAAAGACAAGTGCAGGCTTCCTTTATGAAGGCCTCAAAAACTTTCCTTTCTCGTCCAAAGGCAAATGATCTACCCTCAACATCTCTTTCGGTAACTTATAATTCATCAACTGATCCTTTAAGTGCTTCTTCCAGTCCACCAGCTCCTGACCCGTATAATAAACGACTAACTTTTGCCCCCACTCGACATCGGGCAGGCCGACCGCTAATACTTCTTTGATGCCAGAGATTGCGCCCACTGCATCTTCCACTTCATGGGGGTCGATCTTCTCGCCGCCACTAATGACGAGCCGATCAATGCGCCCCGATATGTGGAGTCGCTCGGTCTCGTCGATGTAGCCTTCGTCTCCGCTTAAGTATCCTCGTGTTAAATCAAGCGCCTCGCCCCCATAATAACCTTTAAAAAGAGCAGGGCTCTGTATACGTATTCGACCAGAAGAATCTATCTCCATCTTGGCGTCGCCTATTGGTATGGCGCCGGCTCGCGAGTCGGTGAGAAAATCGGCTACTGGAATCGCCGCCACCATGGCTGCAGTCTCAGTCATTCCGTAGACAGGCATCACGGGCAACTTAAGCTCGCGTGCCTCTTTAGCAAGAGATTTGGGCATGGGCGCACCTCCGACAAAGATGACGCGCGTTGTGGTTAATGCCTGAATACGCTTTTCGTCGAATAAAGCCCGGCGTAATTGCGTAGGCACATACGACAAGCAGTAACCTTTGACGTAATCTTCGTCAAAGCGTATGTATCCGCCAGAGTGATACGCACGAAGAAGTTGAGTGAACCCACTAACATGATAGAGCGGTAACACGCAGCAGCTATCAATGGCAGCACCCCCGAGAAATTGCTGCACTCTTATGCAGGCTGTCTCGAGGGTTTTCCAGGTATGAATAGCGAGCTTTAAGCCATTCGTTGTGCCGCCTGTGGGTATTAGTATTACTTTATTTTGGCGACAAGCATTAGAATAATTGGCTCCAGAGCTTTGGTTGTCTAAGGGCGCGATATTTGCTCCGACAAGGGCATTGAATTCCTCCCTCTCCTGTGCGCCCCAGTTTGGATTAGCCAGAGCGACCGATCGCCCTGCCAAGATCGCGGCGAAGAACTCAACTGTAAAATCATGCGGGTCTGTTCGATCAACCACTATTAGCTGATCTTGTCCTTGTATTAATTTGGCGCGGCTTATAACCCGCGCGACTAGCTCTTGGCCAGAGATTCCCTCTACCCAGTCGCGGCCTAAGCTCTTTAAATCAAATTCCATACTAAGTCTGGATCGTATGCACGACGATCTGAGGTGCAAATCGTAGGTGCGGCTTGCAGATAATTT
>JAKVCM010000191.1 GCA_022448605.1 Puniceicoccaceae bacterium
GCGCGAGAGGGAGCGCAGACGGGACAGGTAACATAGCCATCTGTGATGCGCACACCGCCTGCGGCGATCGAATCGATGTTGGGAGTGGGCACATCACTGCCTTGGTAGCCGACATCACCGTAACCTAGGTCGTCGGCCATGATGAGCACAAAGTTCGGTTGACGGGCAGCATATGTGCTCATGCATAGGAACAGGCTAATAAGTAGCCATTGGGCTAGGTGTAATTTGGAGGCATGTTTCGTTTTCATGATTCTAGAATATTTACAGTAATTACTGAAACTGTACTACTGGGGGCGTCGTTAATGAGTGTTCGTTGTTGTGTTCGATGATGTTCCTGCCTGTTTCAGTTACTGAACGAATGCGGGCAATAAGTGCATCGATGTATTGGCTAGGGTCTTGCCCATGCCTTTATTGTGAGCGGTAGTGACGATGATCAGATCCAGCTCAGGTAGCATGAGGATGAATTGCCCGCCAGCACCGCGACCTGATTTACAGTCGTAGTTCTTTCCATCGACTTGCATTTCGGCGCGCCACCAGAAGTAGCCGTAGGAATTGGTGCCCTGTTTGTTCGTGTTAATACGACTGGTGGCTTGTTGAATGTAATCTGATGGAATGAGTTGTTGTCCTTGCCATTGGCCATTATCCATGACTAGCATACCGAATTTTAACATGTCACGTGAGCGAAAACTACTGCCTGCTCCAGATTTTGGCAGTCCGCTGATGTCTGTCTTCCATGCATAGTTGGTGATACCCATGGGCTTGAGTAGCTGATCGCAGATAAAGCCTTTTGCTGAACCAGGCACAACGGCTTCGAGCACTTGCATCGTCATCGAAGGATCAGAACCTTGGTATTTGAATTCTCGTGGAGCTGGAGGGATGGGTAAACTGTGTGTCATGTAAGCTTCGATCTGGCCTTGTCCTTTGAGTTGCGCAGGTTGCTTCATTAGCTCACGCACTTTGACTTTATCAATGCGAATGCCAGACTTCATGTTCATTGCTTCTGCGAGTGTAATTTGGTCGGCACCAGCAACGAGTTTACTTTGATTAATGTCTTTGAGAAAGCTGACGACTGGTTTGTCTAAATCAGCCATGCTTAAATAGCCGAGTTGAATGGCGCGTCCGATGGCTAAAGCCGTGTAGGACTTAGTGATCGACATCTGGTAGTGTGGGTAATTTTCGCGTCCACGCCTGTAGTAGGACTCAAATATGAGCTTACCTTTGTGCATGATCAATAAGCTGTCGGTGATGTCGAATTTGCCTGCGGCGATTGCGTTGGCGTATTGCAGGATGCGGTCTTGGTCGACGTTGCCATCGGCGAGAGTCCCGACTAGGATGCCGTCCTGCATGCTGTTCGGTGAGCTACTGATATAGGCCTCTGCTAGGTCTGGCAGCTTAGCTTCTAGACTGTAGGAGACATCGGCTGAGTTAAGGTCTGTTACTACGGGGGCTAGGCCATTGCTATCTGCCGTTAAGGACTTCGTAATTACTTCAGTGAGCAGTGTGAGTGCTAGGAGTGTCTTTAGTAATTTGGGAGTATTCATAGCTTCTCTGGTTCAGTTGAGGAATTATTCTTATTCTGATTATCGGCAGCGAGTTTACTTGCCTGCGGTTCTTAATGTCAGTGATCAACGGCATACACTCGTTCTTGGGTGAGTAGATCTGTGTAATTTATATTGTTTAAGACAAGAGCTTTACTCGCAATTTAAATATTTACATTTTACAGCCATGTTAACTCAAAAACTTCTACTTTCAACTCATGCAGGATATGATTATATTCTAGGAGATGTAGATCGATTTTGTGTGCAGCTTAATCGCAACGGTCAGATGTTATCTGCTTCGGCGGGTGATATTCTACTCAGCCGAACTTTAGGCAACCAACTTGAAGGGGGCTTAGGGCGCATGTTTTTTCGAGTGCATGTTGGCGATGCTATCGTGCTTCACCCGCTCTTGGGGACATTCACGAGCCTGTCGGATTTTGTATGCGAAGAGAATCTCGCTCAGTGGGCGGGGCATGTGGCTGGCTGTGCGATTACTTTATCGCTGCGGGTCGATGTCGAGGCCGCGACTTTATTGTGGAATGTTTTGACGGTCAATCAGTCAGCTGAGCCTGTTCGCATTGATACGGTCTGGGTTCAAGATGTTGGGCTGGCAT
>JAKVCM010000192.1 GCA_022448605.1 Puniceicoccaceae bacterium
TTGCCAAATTTACACCGATGTTGACGGCGTCTATACTGCTGATCCTCGCTTAGTGCTTGATGCCAAGAAGCTCGATGAGATCTCCTATGAGGAGATGCTCGAGCTCGCCAGTTCTGGTTCCAAAGTAATGCAAAACCGCGCAGTCGAATTTGCGCAGAAGTTCGACGTCGTTTTTGAAGTCCGTTCCAGTTTCAACAATAACCCAGGTACAATTGTGAAAGAAGAAGCCGCCCCCATGGAAGATGTCGTCGTCAGCGGCGTAGCACTCGATAAAAACCAAGCTAAGATCGTGGTCAGCGATTTGCCAGACCGCCCCGGTACAGCCGCCAAGCTCTTTCAAGTGCTCGGCGCAGCGGGTATCAGTGTCGATATGATCGTTCAAAACCTTGGCCGCGATGGTAAGGCGAATATGACATTCACCGTACCTCGAGAGGATGTCCTTCGCGCCGAAAAAGCCGTGACTGAATCGTTCTCTGACGAGGCCGCTGGAAAGCTCTTTGAGGTAAGCGATATTGCCAAAGTCTCGGTGGTCGGCGTTGGTATGCGTTCGCATTCTGGCGTCGCTGCGACACTTTTTGAGTCTTTGGCCAAGGGTAATGTGAACATTCAGCTTATCAGTACATCTGAGATTAAAATTTCAGTGGGTATCGACCCAGAACAAGCCGAAGATGCTGCGCGCCTTGTCCATGCCGCATTCGGGCTTGGGGTATAAGATTCTGAGCTTGAGGAAGAGAGTTTTAGGAACTGTTTGCCATTAAGCTATGATGTTCAAATTGAAATCGCAGCTTATTTTTTCAGTTTGTTTGCTGCTTACGAGTGTGATCGCGCAATCTTTGATACACGAAAAAGTCTCGAGAACTTTCACCAGTAATGACGGTCGAGAAATTACGGCACAATTGGAGGGCTATAATCAGATTTCGAAGGAGGTGACATTGCGGATAGGAAGTGGGCAAAAACATTACGTGCATATAGATCGTCTTTCTAGGCATGATCAGGCATTCATTCTTGTGTGATATCAAGATTACATTGCCTCCTTTGTGCGAGTAGACTTTTTTACTAACTGGATCGATTGCGGTCGTATCGTTATTATGTCGGATAGCTCAGGAAGTATGACTGGAGATCGCTGGGAGAAAATGGTTCGTAATATGGTCGAAGTCATCAAGCGGATGAACAAACATGCGAAGTTTAATATTATCTTATTTGGAATTAGTGCTCGAGTATTCAGCCCAGATCTAATCGTAGCTAATGAAGAGTATAAGCTGGAAGCTGGAAGATGGCTTTGTTCAATGCAGCCAGGTTGGGGGGACGAATTTGCTCTCTGCAATTAAGGCCGCAAGATCTATGAGGAAGACAGAGGTTTATGCGATATTGAGTAATGGTTATCCTTCCGGTGAGATAATGGACATATATGATGCGATTACGGATAATCTAAGGGCTAATGGTCGAATTATTCGGGTCTTCGGTGTGAGTTATCAGTCGAGTGCGCCTGGGCAAGAGTTCATGGAGGAACTATCTGATCGTTTTGAGGTAATTACGCCCGTCGATAGCTTTTACCACCAATAATATAGACAGCGGAACTTACGTTGACATATTTTAACTCGAGTTTAGCAAACTTCTATCTCGACTAGCATTATGCAATACATCAGCACACGCGGCCAAGTTCCCGCCGTTTCTTTTTCCACTGCAGTCGCGCAAGGTCTAGCGCCTGATGGCGGGCTTTACCTGCCTGAAAAACTCCCCGATCTAAGGCCGCACTTGGGCGAGTGGTCAAAACTCAGCTATGCTGAACTCTGTGAGGCCTTCTTCGCCATCTTTGCGACCGACATCGATTCTGCGGAGCTAAAAGAAGTTGTCGCAAGCAGTTATACCAAATTCGATCATGCTGACATCGCGCCCATCGTTAAGCTCGACGACAACCGTTACGTATTGGAGCTTTTTCACGGCCCCACGCTCGCATTTAAAGATTTCGCACTCCAATTGCTGGGTAATCTCTACGAATCACAGATCGCGCGTACAAAAAGCCGCATTTCCGTTCTTGGTGCCACATCGGGAGATACCGGAGCTGCCGCTATCCATGGCCTGCTCGGCAAAGAAGGTGTCACTACTTTTATCCTCTATCCCGATGGCCGTATCTCGCCGCTGCAAGAGCGCCAGATGACCTGCACAGGGGCGGGCAACGTTTTCCCTTTGGCGATCAAGGGTAGCTTTGACGATGCGCAGACGGCGATGAAGACTGTTTTCGAAGACCGTGAATTCGCCGCTGAAGTCGGGCTTTCTGCAGTCAATTCAATCAACCTTGCCCGCATCCTGGCACAGTGCGTTTACTACCTGTACGCCTACTTTCGTCTACCTGAAGATTTGCGCGACGACATCACTTTTGTCGTACCCACGGGCAACTTCGGCAACGTCCTCGCCGGCTGGTTGGTCCAGCGCATGGGCTTGCCGATCAAGGGTTTTCGCGTAGCGACGAATCAAAACGATATCCTCCATCGCTTATTTCAGGCCGGGACTTACCAGCTAGACAAGGTCGCTCCTAGCGTCGCACCTTCCATGGATATACAAGTCGCATCGAACTTTGAGCGCTTTCTCTACTACGCAGAAGGCTGCGACCCCATAAAAGTGCGGGAGATCATCCAGACCTTCAAGCAGACGGGCAAATACGTCTTCAAAAACTTTGATAGCACTGGGTTCACAAGCTCACGAAGCGACGACGCCCAGATCGTACAAATTATTAAAGATGTGTATTCAAAGTATGGATACGTTGTAGATCCCCACACTGCCTGTGGTTTCGAGCAAGGTTTTGAAGGCAAGGAGATTATCCTAGCTACCGCACATCCGGCGAAATTCCCTGACACTATTCAGGCTGCTATTGGCGAGAATTCGACGCACGCATCGCTAGAAGTTTTGAAGTCCAAAGAGATCGTTAAGCACAGTGTTATAACGTCCCCCGCAGCGATCAAAGCCTTTATGAGGGCGCGAATTTAGTAATGGAGTTTGCCCATCAAATGTTTTTTCAAAAACGCTACCTCCTTGCTTCGACTAATAAAATCCCTTGAATAGCAATTTAGATTTTCTACAAATTTTTCGCTACGGTACCCGAAGGACGCATGTAATTGGTAGAATCTACTCGCAGCATTAAAAGCGACACTTCTGTCGTTTTTAAGCCACTGCTTCTTCTTTCTCTGGTAAGCCTTTTTCGACTTTTAGGCGGTCGATGATGAACTCTTGGCGCCCAGGTGTGTTCTTACCCATGTAGAAGGTGAGCATGTCTTTAATTGTCATACCTTTTGCTATGATGACGGGGTCAAGGCGGATGTTTTTCCCGATAAAGTGCTTGAACTCGTCAGGGGAAATTTCACCCAAGCCTTTGAAGCGAGTGATTTCGGGCTTTGGCTTACACTCTTCCATCGCGGCTCGACGTTCCTCGTCAGTATAACAGTATCGTGTCACCTTTTTGTTGCGAACGCGGAAGAGCGGCGTCTGTAAAATGTGTAGGTGGCCTTGTTTGATCAATTCGGGGAAAAATTGGAGGAAGAATGTAATTAATAAGAGCCGGATGTGCATGCCGTCCACGTCGGCATCGGTCGCGATTACAACGTTGTTGTAACGAAGATCGTCGAGGCCGTTTTCGATGTTGAGTGCGTCCTGAAGTAAATTGAACTCTTCGTTTTCGTAAACGACTTTTTTGGTTAATCCGAAGGAGTTGAGTGGCTTACCCTTCAAGGAGAAGACGGCCTGCGAGTTGACGTTGCGCGCTTTGGTGATGGAACCGGAGGCGGAGTCGCCCTCGGTAATAAAGAGGGTGGAATCGAGGCGACCGTCTTTCTTCGTGTCGAGATGGATACGGCAGTCGCGCAGTTTTTTATTATGCACTTTGGCCTTGCGCGCTCGCTCACGGGCGAGTTTCTGGATGCCCTTGAGCTCCTTACGGTTGCGTTCCGACTCTTGAATTTTTTTGCCTAGGATCTCGGCGGTTTCGGGGTTGCGATGCAAGTAGTTGTCCAACGCTTGTTTCATGAAGTTGTTCATGAAGGTGCGAACCGTCGGTCCTTTTGGCCCCATGTCTTGCGAACCGAGCTTGGTCTTAGTCTGCGACTCGAATACAGGTTCTTCTACTTTAATACTTACGGCGGCGCAGATCGAGGTGCGGATATCGACAGCGTCGAAGTCTTTTTTATAAAAATCTTTAATCGTTTTAGCCAGTGACTCGCGTAAGGCGGCTAGATGAGTGCCGCCCATGGTAGTGTGCTGACCATTAACGAAGGAGTAGTAGTCCTCGCCATAAGAGTCGTTGTGAGTAAAGGCGATTTCGATGTCGGCATCCTTCAGGTGGACGATAGGATACATCGGCTCGCCATCGAGTTTGTTTTTTAGCAGATCGTGTAGACCTTTATCAGATTTAAATTTTTCCCCGTTGTAGACAATAGTCAAACCGCTGTTCAGGTAGGCGTAGTTCCAGAGCATGTCCTCGACGTAATCGTCGCGAAAGCGGATGGCACCGAAGATCTCGGGGTCGGCATCGAAACGGAGTGCAGTGCCGTCTTTAGCCTCCTTTTCGGCGCGGTCCTTTTTGTCTTCTGAAACGACTTCACCCTGCGAA
>JAKVCM010000193.1 GCA_022448605.1 Puniceicoccaceae bacterium
GGCAAATCAAGCCACGTATTGGCAGACAAAGACACAGCACCGCCGCTGTTGTTTTGGTCACTAAAGCCGCCGATGGATTGTGTGCCAGTTTCTTCGCTGCTTGCCTGTAAATCCCTAAACTCGCGATTGAGCCTGACAATCAAGTCACGCGCCCATAAAGGCGCAAGCGGGATTTGCGGAATCATCCGATGCTAACCCCTGCCGCGCTTGTCATTTGCGCGCCGTGGACCATGCGCTGTATATCCCGGCCTGCAATGCCATTCAACGCAATCGCAAACTTGCTGCGGTATTCCTGCTCTTTTTCGTCATTCACTAGGAAGCTCTCACCATGCGCTAGCGCTCCAAACAGGTAAGCGTTGAAATGATCAACCAGAACCCAGTTGCTTGTGTTGCTGTCGCTCAGCGCGGGCACTTTTTGCCGATAACGCAAAGTTACGTTGTAAGAGCCTTCACCAGGCGGCACAATGCGCAGTGACGTGCCTGAAACCGTTACGGCCTCCGCAGTGCCGCTTGATCTAAACTTATCTGCCTCCCTATCAGTCTCAGGGTTTAACACAGCGCCGTTTGGCATGATTACGCTAATTATGTCCAAACAATCGGCAGGCAAAGGCCCCAAGCCGTCCACAACAGCCACAGTTGCCGTTGTCTCCATCTTGTTCTCGACCAAGGCTAGGTTCATGTCAGCCTCAGCCAGCGCGATAAAATCAACAATCTCTGACGTTAGGTCAGATCGATTAAGCCAATTCGCGACAGATGCCTGTAATTCAGCGTAAGATGTAAAGGCCATCAGACTTTAATGTTTCCCGTCCGCAGCTTGTAGTATTCATTCGACATAAGCTTGCTCATGACCCACTTCGCGCCGTCTGGGTCATTCCAATCGACGCCCATGTTTTTCCAGTCTTCAAGCAGGACAAAAGGCACTGTTGAAATACGGCAAAAGCTTTTATCTTCTGACCACCCGTCATTGTGACCGCGCAAAGCTGCCGCATGGTCCATAATCGCTGTGCAATCCTGCTCCATTGCAAGCGTGTGCGTATCGTCTTCATTGTCCCGAATATGCCAAGTTGTCCCGGCGCTTGTCCGAAACGAATAATCAAAATCGTTAGTCAGTTGGCTCATCCAAAATCTCCACAAAGCTTCGACCTTCAAGCTGGCGAGCGCCTTGCGGTGGCAAGAAAATAATCTCTTCCAACTCAAAGTATTTTGGCTCTTCCTTGCCCGTGAAAATCTTGTTGTTGCCCTTTTCGGTTACACGACAACGCAACGTGCCTTCTGGTTGTGTCGATGGCGGATCAGGTTGCGGTGTAGGCTCTAAAATTGTTTCGTCGCCCTCAATTTCAGGCTCAAACTCAACGAGAACCGTTTCCTCCGGCGCGTGCTCGTCTTGAATAGCCAAGTCGCCCAAAAGACTCTCAAGCTTTGCAATGCCCCAGCGGTGATCTATTTCCACACCGGCCGCAATTAGCTTGGCTTTAAGCTCATCTTTCAGAGCGCTCTTTTCTTCGTCTGACATGTCGTCTCTCCTATGTAAAAGCCCCCACCAAATTGGCAGGGGCTTCACTCTACGCCTCTAGGCGTCAGCTACCTAAGAAAGGTCAGCAACGACACCCAAAGCCTTTTCATTTCGGACCTCTAGGGTCTTTTCACAGAGGATGTGGCGTTTTTCATTATCACCTGTTTTAGCAAGCTTCTCTTCCTTCATGGCGCGAAGGGTAGAAACGCCAAGATATTCAGGATCAATGACCAGAACGTCACGGGTAAGACCGTAAGCCACTGGAATCGCAACCAGCATGCCGAAGTCTGACATATACATATCAGCCGCACCATGAATGATTGCCTGCTTAGCACCGCTGACCTGTGTGCGGATTTCTGAAATACCAGTAAAACCACTAAAGGTCTGTTTGTGCGCAGCCGACATATAAAGTTGACGACGCTTTGAGTTGCCGCTTGACGTAAACAGAGATTGCATCACGTCTTTAAGCAGCGTTTCAGTGAAAGCTCGCTGCCCTCCATTCGTCGGCGCTGTTGTGGTTGTGCCAGAAAAGCCACCACTTGCCCCGCCAGACCCACGGCTTTCATTCGTCTCAATCCAGCTTAGAATGCCGCCAGAACGACGCGCATTACTGCCCGATTGTGATCTAGACGCATTTCCAGACAAAAACGCCGCTTCAAGATCGCGCTTAACCTCAATTCCTTTAATAGCACGATGACGCGCTATTTCAGACTTACGGCCTGCGGTCTTGACCGCTTCCTGCGTGCCAGAAACAACAAACGCTTTTTTGCTGAT
>JAKVCM010000194.1 GCA_022448605.1 Puniceicoccaceae bacterium
AAGACCTTTTGTCTTGGCCGCGGCTCGAATCTTCTCGTTTCTGACCATGGGTTTGATGGCTTAGTTATCCGCTTCTCTGCGCCCGCATGGCGCAGGGTAGTTTCGCTCGGTGAAGGTCGCATTTGGGCTTCTGCAGGGGGGCGCCTCAAAGAAATTTGCGGCTTTGCTGCGAAGAACGGCTTAGCTGGGTTTGAGTTTTTGGAAGGCATTCCTGGCGCAGTTGGTGGGGCGCTCCGCATGAATGCAGGTGCCATGGGTAGTTGGATGTTCGACGTGGTTGAGCGTGTTCAGTTTATCGATGAGTACGGCTGCTATCAGGATTTACCCAAAGAGGCCTTCCACTTCGGTTATCGCAAAGTTGAAGAAATCAGTCGAGGCATCGCCCTCGGTGCCGTGCTCTGTAGTGCTGTTGGTGATTCCGAGGCATCTATCCGCGGCCTGATCGATAGCTACTCGAGCTCGCGGAAAGAAAGCCAGCCACGCGGCGCGAGCGCGGGCTGCATTTTCAAAAATCCGGAGGGCAATTATGCTGGTAAACTAATCGACGAATATGGAATTAAAGGTATGTCGGTCGGCGCGGCGGAGGTCTCCGAGGTGCATGGTAACTTTATCGTTAACCATGGTGGTGCATCGGCTGCCGATGTGATCGAACTCGTGCAAAAAGTGCGTGCTAAAGTGAAAGCTGGGTCTGGTTATATTTTAGAACCCGAAGTCTTGCTTGTCGGTCAGTCTTGGGATGAAGTTTTGAACGAATGATGGCGCTTCTTGGACAATTCTTATTTGGTAGAGGAGCGGAGAAGCCATTTCTGTTCTCCTGCATCAAAGAAATCCCTCATGTCTAAACTTGCCAAAGTAGTCGTTCTCTATGGCGGCGTCGGTTCCGAACGCGAAGTATCCCTGCAAAGCGGTGAAGCCATCGCGCAGGCATTAGGAACAAATTTCGAAGTGGAGTCGCTTATTTTAGCTTCAGAGGCTTTGCCCAATTCTTTGAAATCAAATACGGACATTGTCTTTCCAGCCTTGCACGGTAGCTTTGGTGAAGATGGTCGACTGCAAGCTCTTTTGGAAGGGGCCAAGATTCACTATTGCGGTAGTGATGCCGCTGCCAGTCGCCTTTGCATGGATAAAGCCGCGACAAAGACGATTGCTCGCAAGCTCAACATCACTGTGCCAGAAGCGGTGACCTTCGAAGGCTCTTCCGCACCTTTAGCTGATGCCGTGATCAATCAACTCGGTACCTCGCTAGTGATCAAGCCCACCGATCAAGGTAGCAGTGTCGGGCTCCATTTCACTGAGCACCGTTCCGCACTTGGCGTCACGCTCTCAGGCATACGTTCTGGTAATTGGCTAATCGAACAGCGGATTCATGGTCGCGAACTCACTGTCGGCATACTCAAAGGAGTCGCCATGGGCGTAGTCGAGATCGTCAGCCAGAGTGGTGTTTACGATTATAAAGCTAAATACACAACTGCTTCGAATGAGTATCATTTCCCTGCCGATCTAGAACCTGCAGTTGAGGCCAAGGTCAAAGACCATGCTGAGCAACTATTTCGCGCCTGCGGTTGCCGCGACTTTGCCCGAATTGACTTTTTACTCGACGGGGCATGCCCAAATTTCCTAGAGATCAACACTTTACCTGGTCTGACCGCGACCAGCCTTCTTCCGAAGAGCGCAAGCTGCATCGGCTACAACTTTGAGCAACTCGCCATCGAGCTAGTAGCGCCGGCAATCGCTCGTTTCCAAAAGGGGGGAACCGAGTGATCGGAGACAGTAAAAATAAAGGTAGCACCTCAGCAGGTGAAAACCAAACTTGGCGTGGATTAGACGGAGGGAGTAAACGTACGCGCATCAACTCGTCGCAATCGCGCAAGCGTCGTCAAATACAAGCCTTTAAGTTATTGGGCGTCTTTCTCGTTGCTGTTCTCTTTATCAGCGCTGTCGTTTGGGCGATTGTCGCGCTTTACGAGCGAGAAGAACCTATTCAAATCACGACTCCCTCAAAGCCGGTGGAGAAAATTCTTTTTGATACGAACGGAGTATTGCCAGCATCGTGGCTTGGTACGGTTGTCGAGTTGCGTCGCGACACCGCCATGATGGAGATTGATATCCACACCATGAAGCAGCAACTCGAAGCGCATGGTCAGGTCAAGTCGGCCTCCATTGAGCGCCAGTTTCCCAACGCATTAAAGATCGATATAAACGAGCACGAACCCGTCCTTCGTATGCTTGTGATGGGTGCCAACGAGCAAGCTGGAGTCCGTATTATTTCTCGCGAGGGCACTATTTACAAAGGTATTGGCTACCCCAGAGCGACTCTAGATAAGCTACCTTTCGTCCTTCCTTACCAACACCCAGAAGGTGGGATCTCGCCGATGCGAGGTATTGGCCAAGTCGCCGAACTCCTCGAAGAGACACGTCATACACAGTCTAATTTTTATAAAACATGGAAGCTGGTCTCTCTGAAGCACTATTCCGGTAATCCTGAGCTCCCTGGGCAAGTTATCGAAGTACGCTCGTCGATGGTGCCACGTATCATATTCGGATTTAATACCAGTTTTGCGCAGCAACTCGATCGCTTGGCAGTTATTCTCAACTATGTCCAATCACGGGGAAATCCTGCGATCAAACGCATTGATTTGACACTCCCCAAAGATGCCGCCGTTCAATTTGAGAGTGGACGCATTAGCACTTTTTAATTCCCTGACTAATGCCATTGCCCGAGACTAAAAGCGTAGATTTTAGACGAATCGGCATGCAGCTAATTTTTTGAAATTTATAGCATCGACTACACATCATTATCAGAATGAAAGCCATACTGCTCTTAATTCTTCTATCATTGCATATTCTCCACGCCGATGAGGTCGATGTTTATTTTGGAACTGGCGGGGGTGAAGCCAAAGGAATTTATCGCGCCAGCCTCGACACGAAAAAAGGCAAACTCTCATCGGCGACGCTAGCCTCAGAGGTCAAAGCGCCCGGCTTTCTCGCTTTCCATCCTGACCGGACGAGGCTCTATGCTATCGCCAGTCCAGTCGAAGGTCCTGCCGTTTTAGCTTATAATATTTTAGACAATGGCGAACTAGAATTGTTGAATTTTCAACTCATCCCTGATGGCCGTGCGGCGCATATCAGCGTGCATCCATCTGGTAAATTTTTGCTAACTGCTCAATATAGAGGTGGCTCTGTTGCGGTCTTCCCCCTAGATAAAGACGGGCGCGTAGAAGCATGTAGCCAGACTGTCGAACACGAGGGAGCTTCAGGTGTCGTAGCAGGGCGACAAAGCGCACCGCATCCTCACTGGGTCGGCTTCTCGCCCGACGGGCGGTTCGCATTCGTGCCTGATCTCGGACTCGATCAGATTGTAATTTATCAGATCCAGCTCGACCAATTTTTGATTAAGCGAATTGGTGCAGTTGACTCGGTGCCTGGAGGCGGGCCACGGCACATGAAGTTTTCAGCCGACGGGCAATTCATCTTCTTGCTCAACGAATTGAGCCTATCGGTTTCAACTTTTGCCTACGATGGAGACGCGGGTAAAGTAGAGTTAGTCTCGACCACTTCGACACTGAGTGATTCGATGAAAGCTGAAGAGAGCTTTAACTCCTCATCCGAAATCATAGTACACCCCAAGGGGCAGTTTGTTTATGCTGCCAATCGTGGGCACGATAGTGTGACTGCGTTCCAGATTGACCCTGAAACGGGGCGGCTACACGTGACTGATATCGAGCCAATCCGTGGGGCATGGCCCCGTAATATAAATTTAGATACATCTGGGCAATGGTTACTCGCAGCGGGTGCGCATTCAAATACAGTTACCGTTCTAGAGGTGGATGCGGCGACCGGCGCACTGACTTATCCTAGAGATAGTGTGATCACCGTGCCTAATGTAATCTGCGTATTACTCAATGACTAGCTTGGGCTTACTTCCCCTTCAAAAAATCACGACTCTCTCGTTTGAGCTTCTTGATTTTTGCTTCATTCTTCTTGAGGTCGCGCTTTTGCATCAAGTCAATGAAGAGCTTGCCATTGAGGTGGTCTACTTCGTGTAAGATGCATCGCCCGAGTAGTCCGTCCGCCTCGATTACGTGCGAGTTACCCTCGGTGTCCTGAAACTCGCAAAGTATTCCAATTGGGCGATCTACCTTGCCGTTGACCCCGGGAAAGGAGAGGCAGCCTTCTTCGTAGACATCTTCTGTGTTGTCAATGATTGTGACTTTAGGGTTCACGATGGCCATCGGCATGATCAAATCGAGTGGCGGTTGCTTGCCGTCGTAATTATAAATGAAAGGAACTTCGACGCCTTCGGGCGGGCGCACATCAATCACGCAGATTTGTAAGGCGCGATCGATTTGCTGGGCGGCCAGTCCGATGCCCTTCTCGTCATACATCGTTTCGACCATGTCCTTGGCTAACTCTGCAAGCGCTTCGTCAAATTCGGTGATTGGCTCGCCGACTTTGCGTAGAATGGGCTCTCCGTATTGGGTGATTCGTAGGATCATCTTTGAAGTAAGAAGCTGTTAAAATTAACTAGCGGCGACTGGATGCACGTGCGGGGAGAGGAGCAGCGTTGCACATCACTGTATTTACAATGACTTTGTATTTTGCAGCAACGCTTTCGTAAGCGGATTGAAGTGCGGGCCAAACTGCGGCTGCCTCGCCCCAGACTACGGTGGACATCGTAACTGTATCGCGATCGATAACCGTCGCATCAAGTGTGTCGAGGTAGCAGTGAACGGCTTCGCGCACCTTTCCATCCAGTGCGTAAACCGAGATTTGAACTGAGATGATAGGATCAGTCTTTTCCATGTCCTGAATGTTTAAAGGCGTCTGAGTTTGTGTCCACATTAGTTTTGAAAGCTCGGCGTTTCCATCATGCGCAATAAAGCTCGCGATGAATCGCGGGCTTTATATAAATCTAACCTCGGACTTCGGAGCTAAACCAACATGATAGCGGGCGACTCAAGAATTTCTTTGAGCGCTTGTAGATACTGTGCGCCGACCGCACCGTCGATTGTTCGGTGGTCGCCAGAGAGACCGATCTTCATCACCTGGCCGATTACGATTTCGTCGTTTTCGTTGACGACTGGTTTCTTGATTGTCGCACCGATGCTTAGGATGGCTGCATTGTTGGGATTGATAATGCCATAGAAGTCGGAGATGCCAAACATGCCGAGGTTCGTCACGGTGAGGGTAGAGCCACTCATTTCGTTGGGGGTGAGCTTCTTACCGCGTGCTTTTTTGATTAGCGCCTTGGCTTCTGCACCAATTTCGCGTAGACCTTTCGTCTCGGCAGAGCGGATTACTGGAGTCACGAGGCCGTCCTCGATTGCGACGCCAAAAGCAAGGTGCACGTTTGGATGTTGCTGGATAGTCTCACCCTCCCATGAGCGATTAATTGCAGGGACGCGGCACACCGCTTCGGCGGCTGCCTTGAGAGTGAGATCATTGACTGAGAATTTAGTACCGCCGTGCTCGGGGGGAAGACTGGCTAACTTGCTATTAAGCTCCTTACGAAGCGCTGCGAGTGGTGCGCCGTTGACTTCAATTTGCAGGTAGAAGTGCGGGGCTTGCGTCTTGGAGGCCACTAAGGCCTTACCGATACTTTTACGCATATTGGAGACTGGGATTTCCATAGCTTTAAGCGTTGCTGCTGGTTCGACAGGCTCTGGGCTAACAGCTTGAGCAACTGCTGGAGTGGCTACGCTAGCTTGGGCATTTTCGACGTCGGCCTTGACTATACGGCCACTCGGACCCGATCCATGAATCGTGTCGAGGTCGATGCCTTTTTCGGCAGCAATTTTCTTAGCGAGTGGAGAGGCTTTGATACGGCTGCCTGTTGTGCTGGTGGTTACTACGACCGGTTCCGGGACGACCTCAGGCGCAGGCCCTGGAGCTGCAGGTGCCGGCGTGGGCGCTTCGGCGACAGGGGAGGGCTCTGACTCTGGAGTGGCTGTTGCGGGCGCATTGGTTTCCGCCGCGGGCGCTTCCTCACCAGCTTCTCCGACAGCAGCGATGGCACCACCGACTGCGACCTCGTCTCCGACGCCACAGTATTGTCTGATTAAAACACCGTCGTCAAAACACTCGACTTCCATCGTTGCTTTGTCGGTCTCGACCTCGGCGATCATGTCGCCACTAGCAACTGGGTCGCCTTCGTTTTTTAACCATTTGACGAGCGTGCCTACCGTCATGGTGTCGCTTAGTTTGGGCATGTCGATAAGTGTAGCCATATTATAAAAAGTGAAAGTTAGTGTGAAAGTTAAAGTTATTTAAGCCATCGCTTTGAGGGCTCCTTCGATAATGCGTTCTTCGTTGGGTAGCTGCCAGTCTTCGAGTTCTTTTGAGTAAAAGTTTGGCGCATCGATTGCAGAGACACGGCGTATCGGGGCGTCCAGATCATCGAAGGCTTTGAGCTGAATAATATGTGAGATTTGTGCATCTACCCCGCAGAAAGGTTTATTCTCTTCTACTAGTAGCGCACGATGGGTTTTTCTCACAGAGCTAAGAATAGTTTCTTCATCGAGCGGTCGGATGGAGCGAAGGTCGACAACCTCAACGCTGATACCGTGTGTCTCCTCGAGCGTTTTGGCAGCCTTTAGCGAGAGCATTGCGCAGCGACCGTGCGAAACAATCGTCAGGTCGGTGCCTTCCTTCAAAATATTGGCGACGCCAAGTTCGACGATGTATTCTTCATCTGGGACTTCCCACTTCTCGCCATAGAGAAGGGTGTTTTCCATGACAAAGACAGGGTCATTGTCGCGGATTGCGGCTTTCATGAGCCCTTTGGCGTCGTAGGCATTGGAAGGACAGACGACCTTCAAACCGGGGTGATTAGCCACCATGTTTTCTGGTGTGTGCGAGTGAGTTGCCCCAACGCTAGTGCCACCGTTGGCAGGACCGCGCACTACGATCGGCACATTCATCAAGCCGCCGGACATATAGCGGCAGAATGAACCATTGTTAAAAAGTTGATCAATCGCCACATAGCTGAACGACATAAACATCATCTCGACGACGGGACGAATGCCGAGCATAGAGGCGCCAATGGCAAGACCAGAGAAGGCTGCTTCAGAGATAGGTGTGTCGATCAGGCGCTTGTCACCGTGCTTGGCCCAGAGGCCTTCGGTAACTTTGTAAGCACCATTGTATTGAGCGACTTCTTCGCCCATGATGCAGACATTCTCGTCGCGTTGAATTTCCTCGTCGAGTGCTTGCTTGATTGCTTCGCGGTATGTGATGACTGGCATTTTAGCTGTGAAGTTTAGTAGTTGTTCGTTGAGTGGGTGTTCCCAGTGCTTTTCCTTGAGAGCGGCGTATGTCCTTATTCAATGCTCATTAGTCATTAAAAAAGTAGGTGCCCTTGAGCTCGCCCTCGGAATCGTTGTCGACCTCCCAGTAGACGTCGGTCTGAATTTCGCTGCGTGGAGCGAGAGGGCTTTCGTCGGCAAACTTCGCAGATGCTTCGGCCTCGTCTTTCTTTTCTTGATCGATTTTTTTGGCTAATTCCTCGGTCAGAGTCCCATCGGAAAGTAAGTGCTGTTTGACCACATTGACGGGATCCTTCGTGCGTTTATATTCCTCGATCTCCTCTTTGGTCCGATATTTTTCATGATTCGCATCGGCCACCGAGTGTCCACGGTAGCGATAGGTGCGAATCTCCAATAAGAAAGGTTTGTGCTCCTCGCGTGCTCGGATCATGGCTCGGTTAGCGACCTCGCGAACTTCGAAGACGTCGTGACCGTTGCAGACTCCCCATTCCATGTCGAAGCCATCAGCGCGGTGGGCGAGGTTCTCCCCAGCGGACGAACGTTTAAGACTAGTGCCCATTGAATAGCCGTTGTTTTCAATGACGAAAACAACAGGAATGTTCCAGAGAGAGGCGAGGTTGAGTGTTTCCATGAAGGAGCCTTGGTTCACTGCACCGTCTCCAAGAAAAGCCACCGCGCAGCCTTTCATTCCCTTGTATTTAAGCGCGAAGGCAAGGCCTGCTCCGAGTGGAGTTTGCCCGGCGACGATGCCGTGGCCACCCCAATAATTTTTATCAGGGGCAAAGAAGTGCATCGAGCCGCCTTTTCCCTTGGAGCAACCAGTGTGCTTACCATACATCTCTGCCATGCACTCATTCATGGACATGCCGACTGCAAGCGCGTGTCCGTGGTCACGATAGGCAGTGATAATATGGTCATCCTTCTCCATTAGGGAGACGATTCCGGCGGCAACCGCTTCTTGACCAATGTAAAGGTGAAGGAAGCCACCAATCTTACCTTGATTGTAGGCGCGTAGTGATCGCTCTTCGAAACGACGTATGCCCACTATCATACGATAAAGATCAATCTTTTCATCCTTTGAGAGCGATTTGTTGATCGGTGCTTTCGCGAAGTTCTTTAATTTAGCTCCGGTCTTCTTGGTGGCAGCTGCGGTTTTCTTTTTGGTAGTAGTCATATACTTTAATCTTATATGTGCCTAGAGCAGTGCTACATTACAAGGAAAAAACCTAGAATTCCGCCAAAAATATGTAAATTAAAGCGCGAAATTCATTTCGCAATATTGATAACGTTAGTTCTACGTGTTTTGCATAGTCTATTTCAGATTTGCGTGGGCAGTCACCCGTCCTAAGCCTTTGGCTTAGGAACAATTTTGGAGATGCCGCCGTCGATGACGAATGTTTGTCCAGTTACGAACTTTGCCTGGTCGGAATGCAGCCATGCGGCGAGACTAGCCACGTTGGATGCTTCGCCGATAGCCCCCGTTGGGTGCATGCGCTTGGAAATCTCCAGTGCTTGCTCACTACCGACTATGGCTTGACTGAGTGGGGTATCTGTCAGGCTGGGGGCGATGGCATTAATGCGTAGACCACGGGAAGCATAGCTAGCCGCCGCCGCGCGCACCATGGCTTCAATACCACCTTTGGCTGCAGCAATTGCCTCGTGGTTAGCAATTCCCGTCTGAGCCGCAGCGGTACTGAAGAAAAGACAAGAACCATGGCCTTGTTTTGCCATGATTTTAGTCACGCTCCGCAAGGCGTAAAATGCACTGCTCAAGTTTGTTTGTATGGTTTGGAGCCAATCCTCGACCGGCGTGAGGTGTGCGGGTCTTAAATAGATAGAACCGATGGCGTGCGTGTAACTGTCGATCGATCCCAGATCCTTTTGAAACTCATTAATTACAGTCTCTAAGGCCTCAGGATCGGTCGCATCACAAGTTTTAAGCATGAATTCATCCTGCGGACTGAACGAGTTACCATCAGCAGCTTCTCGTGCATATCCAGCGACGCAGTCGCCCTCGGCACCTAGTTTGACTGCGAGTTCGGACCCAATGCCACCTGTGATTCCTCCTATTAAATGGTTTTTAACCTGATGCATACACTATGATCGGAGTTTGCTAACTTTTATTACATTTTATCATCAAGACGCGAATTTTAGATAAATCTGCACCTGTACAGAAAATAGTTTAATTTCGAGGCCAATAAACTTTGTTCAAAAAAACTTGAACAAAATGAGATATCGGTCAATTTCAGATCTAATTGCTTCAAAAATGCCTGCCACACAGTCAGATACCCCAACCTTATCCGCATGGGAGACGTCAATGATCGACGTCTTTGTGCGAGCGGCTAGCTTGATCGGTTTACCGAGATCGATCGGTGAGATTTACGGACTCCTTTTTTGTACTCCCCAAGCGCTGAGTTTTGATGAGCTTGTTGAGCGCTTGCGGATTAGTAAGGGTTCTGTCAGCCAGGGGTTAAAGGTCTTACGCCAACTCGGTGCAGTCAAAATGCATTATGTGCCTGGCAGTCGCCGCGATCATTACCAGCCTGAGCTTTCCATGAAACGACTCGCACGTGGCTTTATTAAAGACCAATTTGAGCCTCACCTCCTTTCTGGCTCTCAGCGATTGGATAACATTGAGGCACTCATTCAAGAGGCAGGCGATGAAGCCTCACATGCCCATGCTCTCAGTCGTCTTGGAACGCTCCGTTCTTGGCAACAACGCACTCGTAAATTAATGCCTATCGTCATGGCTGTGCTCGGCGGAGCCAAATTTTTTGACAAAGAATCTACGGACCAAGAAACCATTATTTAAAAAGCCGAAAGAGTATTCCTTTTCATTAGCGGAACCGCTTAAAGGCGGGACTCCAAGTTCAAGCCGCGCAATCTGCGTGTTCATGTCAGTCATCATTCATTGCGGCGTAAGCGCTCAAAAGTCTCGGAATTTTCCCGAACGACCAAGGGCGGAAGCGTGGACAGTGAAGATGATAGATATTAGATATACCTTCAGTCGCTCGCTTTTGGGCGCAATGCTCTTTTTATTTGCTCTCAACTAGCATCTCATTTTTATATTATACTGCCTTTCGTAGCAGTACAACTACACATCGTTCCACGATGCTCTTCCCATTACTGTTTTTCTTTCTTCTTGGCTGCTTGACCTCTTGGTTAGTCATACACCTATGCCTGCTCTCTGGCATGGGCTTGGGGAGCGATGCAGATTCACAGCACCACCATACGCATACGGGAGTGATTCCTCGTGTCGGGGGCTTGGGGATGGTAATGGGCTTTGCGCTTACCTACTTACTTTGCTTTATTTATTTAGATGATCAGGACAACAAGTCCTTGATCCATTATGGCATCTTCGTGGGGGCCGCTGCTTCGTTCCTATTGGGTTTTATCGACGACTTTCACCCGCTTGGGGCTAAGGTCAAATTATTCGCTCAAATTATAATTGGAGTCATGGCCTATCAATTCGGGCTATCGATTGAGCTGGTCGCGATTCCGTTTACTGATGTGGTCATTCAATTTGGATTCTTTAGCATGTGGCTTACCGTCATCTGGATCGTAGCGATCATGAATCTGATCAACTTGATCGATGGCCTCGATGGTCTGGCGGGCGGTATCGGCCTCTTGCTGATGGGACTGCTCGCTTTCCTCGCGTTTGAATCCGGCGTCGCGATTTCTTTTGTCTTAGCCCTTGGTATGGTCGGTGCGATTTTCGGATTTCTTTTTCATAATTTTCCTCCAGCCAAAGTCTATATGGGAGATTCAGGTGCGTATCTCATCGGCTTTGTCATTGCTGCGCTCTCGCTCATCAATTCTGAGAAGGGCACCATCCTTGCAGCGCTCATTGCCCCAGTTATGGCGCTTGCCTTGCCCATCGCGGACGTTGCTTTCGCCATGTTGCGCCGCGGTATTAACGGCCTACCCATCTTCCGGCCTGATCAGGGACACATTCATCACCGCTTGAGACGTGCTGGCTTGTCCCGCCGAAAGACGGTTCTTCTCCTCTATGGAGTTTCGCTCTTTGCTCTACTCGGCGGACTGCTTGCTTTTGCTTACCAAGGACGCTTTCTCCCAATTTTCTTCGGCTTCGCCTTTGTCATTATTCTATTAACTTTGAGAGGCCAAAATATAACGACAGGCCTCATTCGTCAGCTTGTGACTGACTCGTTTCAGACACGTGAAGACACTCATAATGCCCTTTACCTCCGAGACTGGTTCATCGCTGAAGCGGAGCGTGCTGATAGAGCGAATCACCTGTGGGCAGATTTTAGTTTTGTCCTCAAGAAGATAGGCTTTTGTCGAGCAGAATTGACGATCGGTGGTGAAGAGCGAAGCTTCTATTCGCCAGATTTACCACACGAAGATCTCTCACTACTCTGGAGTGAAGTGCATCAAATCAGTGAAGATACCTCATTACTCCTACACGCCGAAAAAGACCGCTTGTCAGAAATACAGTTTGGGATAATGTCGGATCTTGCTGCCGAAGCTTGGTCTAAAGCATCTGCTCGCTGGAAAGAGATCAATAAAAAGATACTGAGCTTTGATCCCGAAGTCAGGGAAGCTTCCGACTGCCAGCAGCAATAAGTTATTACCTTTATCGTCGACCTCCTCATATTCTTAGAACTTTGTTCCAAGGATCACCCAGATCAATCATTAGTCAGCAATCCTCAGTTATCGAAGGCCGTAGTCGTTCCAGCATTCGGGTGAGAGAATGGCTCGTCGCTATCTCTGGTGGCGCAACGCTAGCCTTCACTGCATGGGGTCTTGGCGGCGTCCAAATGTGGACCCTCCATGTCCTACTTGGCGGTGGATTACTCACACTATGCTCCGCATTGATTAATGTTAGATTTTCAAAATTTCCTTATTTCAGCTTATCAAATCAGACGCTTCGTAGGCTAATTTCTTGGCCTCCCTTCTGGTTCAGCTTCCTCTTTCTAATATACCTCCTAATCGGCGCACTCAACCCCGCAGCCGAGGTTGTCCGCGACGAACGCGGATGGTGGGTTGAAGCGGTTCAAGCCCCCCTAGCCACCTGGTTACCCACCTCGGTTCGCTCCGATTACCAGCCCATGAATGCCTGGCGCGTTCTCGCCAGCTTCACCGCCGCCTTCACCCTCATTTGGGGACTTTGGGCTGGGCTAATACACCGCAAAGCGGTGCTTCTTGTTCTTTGGTCGCTCCTTGCCAGTGGCGCATTGATGGCATTGGTCGGGATCTTGCAGTATATGACACATGCTGATGCAGTCCTATGGATTTTTCCTCCCAGTAATCAGCATTTCTGGGGTAGCTTCTTTTATCGAAACCAAGGTGTCGCCTTCCTAAATCTCATCCTAGTGAATGCAGGCCTTCTCTTTTTTTACCACGCAACTAAGGCACGTGAGCGTTTTCGTTCGGGTGGCCCGCATTTTCTCTGCATTCTTCTCTTTGCTGGGGTGGCGACCTCCATCGGATTAGCGCTTTCGCGGGGAGGGATTCTGGTAGCGTCCATTCTCTGCCTAGTTTATCTCACCTTGCTGCTGGTCTTTGTCCTCCGTGGGCTCGAGGCGAATTCCTCATTGTGGATGATGTTGATTCCCGCAGTTTTATCAATTTTGGGAGTAGCTGTCTTTGTTCAATATGTTGATGTGGATAGAATTGAGGATCGCTTTGGAGATGTATGGGAAACAATTGAAACCGCTGACGAAGACGCTCGAGCTATATCTAGTCAAGCAACCTGGGAAATGGCACAGCCTCGACTCTGGCAAGGTTGGGGTGCAGGTTCTTTTCGCTATATTTTTCCCATGTATCAAAGGAACTATCCAGAAATTTTTTACACTCGCTATGACAAAAAAAAAGGCTGGGTTGGGCGGAAGGCGTATTACTATGCTCACAACGACATCCTTCAGTTCATAGCTGAATATGGTCTCGTTGGCAGTGGACTCATCACCTTTACGATTGGATCCATACTTATAAGTTTGATTTTAAACATCCACCAGGCGCCATTTGCCATCCTCTTTTTGCTCGCAGGCTTTGCTGCGAGCACTTGCCATGCTTGTTTCGATTTTATTCTCAATAGTCCAGCTTACTGGATGGCATTTGTCGGCTTGCTAAGTCTGAGCTGCAAATTGGCACAATTGGAGCGCTTGAGGTCTAGGGTGTAGTGGAAGCTTAAGCGTTTTTAAAATTTATCCCTGCATTCTATATCAACCCCCTCTCAAACTGACAGCGTTCAATCGATCTGATGTTTCTCAATCTTACAACCGAAATGCGGCTTAGCCTTTAATCTCTTAAAGCTTCTATTTTATGAAAATTCTAGTTACTGGAGGCTGCGGCTTCATTGGCTCCAACTTGGTTCGCATGCTAGTAAAGGAGAAAGGGGAGTCTGTTGTAAATCTGGATAAGTTAACCTATGCAGGTAACGCTGAATCGATTTTCGATTTGAACGGTAATCCAAATTATGAGTTCGAGCAGGTGGATCTTTGTCATGTTGAAGCTCTGAACGAGATATTTTCAAAACATCAACCAGATGCGGTAATGCATTTGGCTGCTGAGAGTCACGTGGATCGTTCGATTGATGGACCGGGTGAGTTTATCCAAACTAATATCGTAGGAACGTTCAACTTGCTGCAAGTGGCGTTGGGGTATTGGAGGGAGCTTGAAGGTGTTAGGAAAGAAGCGTTTCGTTTCGTGCATGTATCTACCGATGAGGTCTATGGTTCATTGGATGCGGATGCGTCTGGTTTTTCTGAAACGACTTCGTATGATCCGCACTCACCTTATTCGGCATCCAAGGCTGCTTCGGACCACCTTGCAAGAGCATGGGCGGATACGTATAGATTGCCAGTCATGGTGACTAACTGTTCAAACAATTATGGTCCTTTCCAGTTTCCTGAAAAACTTATCCCCGTAGTTATTCTTAAGTGTCTTAGGCGAGATTCGATTCCTGTTTATGGTAAGGGGGAAAACATTCGCGATTGGTTGTATGTACAAGACCATGCAGAAGCGCTCTACTGTGTTTTGACATCTGGCTCTATCGGCGAAACTTACAACATCGGCGGCAACAACGAGCGTCAAAATATTGAATTAGTTCGTTTTGTCTGTAAGCTCATGGATGAACTGTTTCCTAGTGAACAGCCTTACTCGGAGTTGATTACATTTGTTACAGACCGCCCTGGGCACGACATGCGCTATGCAATTAATTCTACAAAGATTCGTGACAAGCTCGGTTGGGAGCCAAAAGAAGATTTTGAATCGGGCTTTCGCAAGACCGTGATGTGGTATTTGGAGAATCAAAACTGGATGGATAGAATCTTGAGCGGGGACTACAAACTCGAGCGGATCGGTACTGGCAATAAGTCCGACTAGCGCACTAATTACAACTCAACCATACTGTCTTGCGAGCCCCAAGGCAAAGCATAGATTAACTACTTAACCACCCAACTCGAATCTCGTTTCACTTATGAAAGGCATAATACTCGCTGGCGGTGCCGGCACTCGCCTGCACCCGATCACACTAGCTGTTTCCAAGCAGTTAATGCCAATTTACGATAAGCCAATGATCTATTATCCGCTATCCGTGCTCATGTTAGCGGGGATCCGGGAGATTTTGATTATCACCACTCCTGAAGATCAGTTGGCCTTTCAGCGCCTTCTCAGAGACGGGTCAGACTTGGGATGCCATTTTGAATATGCAGTTCAGGAAGTGCCTAATGGTTTGGCACAAGCATTTGTGATCGGTAAGAATTTCATCGGCCAGGATAAGGTTGCTCTAATCCTCGGAGATAATATCTTCTACGGGTCTGGGTTTGGTCGACTTCTTCGCCAGCATACTGACCCAGATGGGGCAGTTATATTTGCTGCTCCCGTCCACGATCCCGAACGATACGGGGTAGTGGAATTTGACAAGAATCAAAAGGCTATCTCCATCGAAGAAAAGCCAACTGAGCCCAAATCACACTATGCAGTCCCGGGACTTTACTTTTATGACAATGATGTGGTTGAGATCGCTGAGACAATTGAACCTTCCACACGAGGAGAATACGAGATCACCACGGTAAACCAAGTTTACTTAGAGGGTAAGAAGCTTCAGGTCGGGGTTTTGAATCGTGGGGTTGCCTGGTTGGACACAGGCACATTCACATCGCTCAACGAGGCCTCTACTTTTGTTCGAGTGATTGAAGAGCGGCAGGATACTAAAATCGGCTGTATCGAAGAAGTGGCCTACCATTCAAAGTTCATTGATCGTCAGCAACTTCTTTCGCTGGCCGTAAAACTTGAGAAATCTGGCTACGGCGAGTACCTTCGTCGAGTCGCGCGATAGAAGCCATTTTATACTAGGGAGAAAACTTATGGTAATTATACTTGGAGGTTCTGGCTATGTCGGACAAGCATATCAGCAAATGTTTCGCGAGCGCGGGATCGAGTTCGTCAGTCTCGCGCGTAGCGAGCTCGATTATACGGATCCCGCAAGCTTGTTGGTTTATCTGCGAGAGATGAAACCTAAGTTCCTAATCAATGCTGCTGGCTACACCGGTAAGCCAAACGTGGATGCATGCGAAACTGATAAAGCGAGCTGCCTTTTCGGCAACGCTGTCCTTCCCGACCGAATAGCAGAAGCCTGCGCTGAAGCAGCTGTCCCCTGGGGGCATGTCTCCAGTGGTTGCATCTATACTGGCAGTCGCCCCGACGGCTCGGGCTTTACCGAAG
This sequence comes from Puniceicoccaceae bacterium, assembly GCA_022448605.1. Taxonomy (GTDB): domain Bacteria; phylum Verrucomicrobiota; class Verrucomicrobiia; order Opitutales; family Coraliomargaritaceae; genus Thalassobacterium. Next base: position 15,957 of record JAKVCM010000194.1, read on the forward strand.
AGGACCCTCCCAACTTTACTTTTCGTCAGAATAATTGCTCCTTTTACTCCGGTACAAAAGCCCTGGGTGAAGAGATACTTGATAAATACAACAATGTCTACATATGGCGTTTGCGGATTCCTTTCAATAACGAGGACAACCCACGAAACTATATTACTAAGTTGCTTCGTTATGAAAATTTACTGGAAGCCACAAACTCAATTTCTCACCTCAATGAGTTTGCTGCAGCTACCTTCGCATGCTGGGAAAAGCAAGTGCCTTTCGGTACCTATAATATAACAAATCCAGGAGAAATTACGACGCGCCAAATGGTCGAATTGATCAAAGCTGCTGATGTCAGTGATAAGGACTTCAAGTTCTTTGATAACGAAGCTAACTTTATGCAGAGTGCCGCCGTCGCGCCTCGTTCGAATTGCACTCTAGATTCCAGTAAACTTGCCTCGGTTGGAATAAGTATGACACCAGTAACTGAATGTGTACAAGCTAGCTTGAAAAATTGGCAGTCATTATGAGCTTGATTTCAAGTTTGATAATTTTTCTGAAAATACTCCTTCAGGTCGTCAACTAGTTAATAAGGTCTAACCGTTTCGATGCTTTTTCATAAGAAAGTAGCAGTCAACATCTGGTCCCGCGCATGTGGATTGATGGAGCGTTTTGAAAATATTCCTGAGGATGTGCCTGATATACTCGCCTCTAGGAAGATCGCACTGGTCAAGCAGGCGAACTACACCGACCTCTACACGAATCCTGAAGCATCGACTGTTTTTGAGCTTTTAGAGTCGAGCACGATGCGGACTGGGCCCACTGGTTTCTGGCCAGATGGAAAACCGCATTTTTTTATCGTCCATGATCAATCCGATCCAGAGAGTCGAATCTGGGAATGGAAGTTGCAATTTGAACGTCAGAATCCTGCGAACTATGCTTCGAGAGAGAAAGTCCGCGTCCGGCAGAGGCGGTGCGCCATTGCTCCAGAGGACATCGATTGGGGGCAGTTCGACCTTGTGGTTACCATTGAAAACGCGATTCCTGAACGGATTACACGGCAATTTCCGCAGACCAAATGGGCCACCTTTCTCGAACACCACCGAATGCCGCAGTATCTTGCTTACCTACGCCAGCCGCCGCACGGCTACGACTTCTTTTTCACCCAGCGTTACGGACCCAACCCTCAGAATCTCTGGCAGGGCAAGCACGCTATTGATATCAGCTACGGTTTCAAGCGTGCAGGTGATGTGATGAAATTATTTCCTGACGTGGAGAAAAAGCCGATTGTTCATGTGGAAGATCACCAAGATTTAGACCTGATTCGCGTCAAAGCTGCTGATTTAGGTATGGATCCCTCGATTTTTCATACAGCTCAAGGAAGTAGTTGCTTGGGGTATTTAAGATCTTTATCAGAGAGCATGATATATTTTGCTCCCAATAGTTACCGCCCTCTAGGTGGTTTGGCTAACGTTGATGCCGCGGCCGCAGATTGCATCTTAGTCGGAAATCGTAGGAACCTTTGGAATCCCTGTTTAATCCCGCCTACGATGCAGACTGCCCAATTAATTGGTGGTTTGAAGCTAGTGAACAGGATTTTTCGCGATGCAAAGCTAAAGCAAAAGTTATTAAACGAACAAAAGCGGCTTTTTAAGTCTTTTGTCACAACCCGCTGCTCATCATGTTTGAGCACGAGTCTCCATGCTTCCTAAAAATGAAAGCTGCACCGATCACATATCTAACCATTCTTATTGCTAACTCAGCCTCATGAGACCCCCAATTTTCCATACTGGTTTTCATAAAACAGGTACAACCTTCCTCCAATATTCATTTTGGCCTAATGTTGTTGGTTACACCTACTCCCGCGAGGATAGCTCCCAAATTAAAGATATCCTGCTATCTCCATATTCGGGATATTTCAGCCCAGATGAAGCTAAGCAGCAAATCCATGATGTTTGTTCTGGTCCCTTTATCTGTTCGAGCGAAGAGTTTAGTACAAACCCTAACCTTGGGGGGTTCAACGGATTGGCACGAATCGAATCATATAGGCGGATAGCAAAGGTATTTCCAGAAGCTAAGCTAGTAGTCATGATACGTGAACAAAAAGAAATGATAAAATCGCTTTATGTTCAGTATGTAAAATTGGGTGGAACTGCAACAATTCACCAATTGCTTGATCCGCATGGCCGGTTGCGAGCCCTTAATCCTGGGTTTTCCTTCGAATATTATGACTACGATAAGTTCATTGATGAAGTTCTAGAGTATTGGCCAAAGGAGCAGGTTTATCTCTACAACTATGATGATCTTAAGACAAATCAAACAAGCTTTCTCAATAAGCTCTCAAAAGATTTAGAATTTACGTATGAGCTTGGATTAATAGACAAGGAAAAATCAAACGTATCTATGCGATATTGGACGCTTAAGATGTTAAGAATACTAAATCGATTTTCAGCTGACCTCTTAGTAGAGAAACATTACCACTTTCATATACCTTTTTTCTTTGCTGCCTCTAGAAAGCTAATGAAATTCGTGGATAGTCATATGCCGGGAAATCCAAAAATACAAAGTGAGGAAATTCTCGGAGCTGGTTTGTGCCAACATATCGACCGTATCTACGAACGATCGAATGCGCAGTTGTTAGACAAACATGGAATCCAATTCAATAAGTGATGCTAAACTCTGAAGAAGTAAGCATGGAAACTAGTTTTAAGATCTCTGTGGTAATTACCCATTACAAACGACCAGCAGGGCTGGATGATACTTTGTATTCGATCTCACAGCAAACGCTCCTACCTGATGACATATTAGTTTGCGACGATTGCTCGGAAGACGAAACTGAAAGCATCGTGCGCAAGTGGCAAGCGGAGCTCCCGATGCTTCGCTATCATTGCCACAGCCACAATAAGGGCATGCCAGGCAACCTAAATTGGGGCACGCAAAACGTGTCGGGAGATATAATAATAAACCTTCATGATAGCGACATTTATGAGCCATCTTTGATCGAGAAATGTCGGGATGCTTTCTGTAAATATCCTAGTGCGGGCTTAGTTTTCTGGGACTCTCATAACATGGGAACGACGAATGATCATATACCTTCTTTTCTTCCCGGGCGCGAGTTTTTTGAGCGGTTCTATCTCTACGAGTGCAAATCCTACATTTGGGGAACGGTTGCTATGCGCAAAGAAGTCTATGACCGCCTTCTGCCGTTCGATTCTGAATTCATCGCGTGGGCGGACGTGGATATGTGGATGCAAGTTTGTCAATATTACGACATCTGCCATATTAATGAGCCTTTGGTAACTTTGTGGGATGAAGGTTTTTTCCGGGCTTTTAATTTTGAAAAAGTCTTACGTGTGCAGCGCATGATTTTTTTGAATATTTATCGTTTCTATAAGGATGAGCCCGAGGTATTGAAAAAAGCTCTTCGTGGACAACTAAAAATACAGCGGAAAAAGTGGGTTTGGCACATGGGCGGGCGCGTGAAACGTATGGAGCTTAAGCTTTTTTGTGAGGGCTTAAAACTCAGTATGCGTTTTTTTAGAATACCAACATTTTCTGAGGATAAAATCCTTCGTAGTGCTAAATAAGGGTAGTAGCTCAAGGTATTATGAAAAATTCTCCTAATCTTCCAATTGTTTAGGCTTTGAAGTGCACATTCACATCACTTTATGAGCTTACTCCCGCGCTTAACTTAATAGTTCAATGGTATTAAGTTATCTACCTCATATAAAACATGCCTATATAAACTCATGCCCAGTAAAATAAAGCAACGGTTGAAGATGATACCCCGTAAAATACTATTAATATTTCCGGTCGACTACTCGTCTGACTTAGCTGCCTACTTCGTCTATCAATTGAGAGATGACTACCCTAAACTATGCTCCAAAAATCTACATTCCAAAAATTAAAGAACAAAGTTCGAAAATGGATTAGTCATGCGATAAGTCCACCTAGGTATGCCAATGTAGCAGCCAAATTGAATTACTATATCGCAGGGATTACTCAACTGCGGGCACAAAAGCCGCTTTCGTATCCGGTCGAGTGCACGCAACCACTGATTTACATATCTGAACCACCGCGGTCTGGGGGCACTCTCATGCGTAGCTTGCTTGATGGACATAAGCAGTTGCACGTGTTTCCTCATGAGTTGAGTTTTGATAAAAAAGAAATCTATTGGGCTTTTGAGGGGTTTGCAGATCTACCCGCTAAAAATATTTTCCGAAGGTTGCGGGATGAATGGACGGACCATTTTTTTACTAATGGGATCGATCGTCTTTATCCATTTTACTTTAATCGCCATATACAGTGGAAGTTTTTTAAGCAAATGCTGCCACCCATTGAGAAGCGTAATGTAAGGGCAATTGCGGATGCCTATATTTCCAGTTTTTTTAATGCCTGGATCGACTATCAAGGTCTTTACGGCTACGATAAACGCTACAAGACTGCTTTTTGTCCTTGGCCGGTAAACATTAAGGAAACGGATATTCGGCGTTTCTTTGACGTATATCCTGAGGGCTATCGTATTCACGTTGTCCGAGACCCTTTTAGTTGGTGGGCCTCTTACCGCACCTTTCATCGAGAAAAGGAATGCGGTGCACTTCCTATTGAAGGGCATTTTGATAGAATCTGGCTCAATAATTGTAATTTAGCAAAGAAACTCGGAACTGAAATGCCTGACCGTTATTTTGTGGTCCTTTTTGAAGATTTATTACGAGAGCCGCAGAGAGTGATGCGCGAGTTGGCTGAGAGGGTGGGTATCGACTTTCACCCATGCATGCTTGAACCGGCGATCAACAATATTCCGAAAAAA
>JAKVCM010000195.1 GCA_022448605.1 Puniceicoccaceae bacterium
ATGATTTCGTCGGGCACTTGGTGGGTGAGCACAACCTACGTGACATTCTTACCAGGAAGTGGTTGGGGAAGCGCTAGTTTTAATATTACTGAGGCTGAAATGCAGCGTGTGGGGGATTTCAATGGAGGCTTTGGACAAGACACTTTTGAAGAGACTTTATCAGACATACAGGGCTTTCGTTTCATCGCCTCTGCTACAGGAAGTTCAGCATTGGGCGACGAGTTCTCTGGTGCCATAGGGGTGGATAATGTACGGCTAATTTCTTCGATTCCAGAACCAAGTAGATTTGCAGTAATTATGGGCTTACTAGCGACTACATCCCTACTAAGAAGGCGGTCTAGGTAAGTCATAGCTAGTCGCTAAAACAAAGGGGATGCTCTGTATCACTTTCTTTTAGTCATCTCCATTTCGAAAGCGCTTGTGCCATTTTGCAGGAAGGTGGCTTTTCGAAATAAGTGCGGGAATAGTCCTTCATAATACCCTTTACCCAGGACTCTAAAATCAAAAACCTTAGCTATTGAAGATAAGGACTTTGAATGGTGGGCCCGGTGGGGTTCGAACCCACGACCAAGGGATTATGAGTCCCCTGCTCTAACCGCTGAGCTACAGGCCCAATTAGAATATTTGAACCAAAAGTATATTTGAGTCTGCGTCGAATACTTTCGCGCATCAAAATAAGCCTAAACCAAAAATTACCGACCACAGAATAGTTCTGGGCCAATTCGTCATGATCAGTTTTTGGCGTGTTTCCCTAGTGATATCATTTTGTTCGATCTTTCGGTGCAGAGGCACGGATACAAAAAAAGTGAGGGTCCAGCAGACCAGAACAAATACAAAAGCAAGCCACTCTAGGATGCTAGGGCCTTCCGTAACACTCAAAATTGCGAGCACAAGCTGTCCGAACATCAGCGGCAAGATGACGAAGGAAACACGAAAGGTGTAGGCTTTGTGCCAAGCGAGTAAATCGCTTGAATTAACCCTAAGGAAGCTAGGGTAAATGACAAGCTGCACGAGCCATAGCACGACACACATACCAAAATCGACGAGGCTATGAATTTCGGAAATCGTTATCATCTATTTTAAACGGCGCATCTGCGCGAGCTATGCTAGGATTGTGACGAGGCACTCTTGATTAAAGCTTACCCTTCTTATGCAATAATTCAGCGATCTGAATTGCGTTGAGCGCAGCGCCTTTCCAAAGCTGGTCACCGGTCACCCATAGAGCGAGGCCATTTTCAAAGACAGAGTCCTTACGGATTCGGCCTACCCCACAAGGCACGACTTCTGAGTAATTGAGTGGCATAGGATATTCCGCATTTTCGGGATTATCGACGAGTTCAGAGCCTTGGAAATTACGCACTGCTTCGCGAGCAGCTTCCACCGTGACTGGCTTTTCAAATTCTGCGCTAATTGAAATGGAGTGTGCGCGGAAGACGGGCACGCGGACGCAAGTGCAAGTGACCCGGAGATCATCAATGCCCATAATCTTACGGCCTTCGTTAAGCATCTTCATCTCTTCCTTGGTGTGGCCGTCGTCAAGGAAGGCATCCACATGAGGTAGCAAATTGAATGCAATTTGGTGCGGATAAACCTCCTTCTTTATTTCGCCGCCCTCTGCCCAAGCGCGGGCCTGCTGTTCTAGTTCGACGATGCCCCCAGCACCACTGCCGGAAACAGCTTGGTAGGTGGACGCGATAAAAGACTTCAGTCCGAAGGTCTTGTGTAGGGGATAAAGACCCATCAGAGAAATCGCAGTCGAGCAATTCGGGTTCGCTAGAATACCTTTGTGGTCGTCGACTACGTCCGGATTAATCTCAGGGATGACGAGCGGCACATTTGAATCTTGGCGGAAGGCAGAGCTGTTGTCGACCACCACGCAACCACGCTTGATGGCCTCATCAGCAAATAGCTTCGACTGATCGCTTCCTGCACTAAAGATACAAACATCCAGACCTTCAAAACTCTCGGGTGTGGCTTCTTGGATCGTCCATGTCTTGCCACCGAAGGACTGCTCCTGACCCGCCGAACGAACCGACGCAAGGAGCCGGAGCTCTGCAATGGGGAACTCGCGCTCTTGAAGGAGACGAATGATTTCTTGACCGACTGCACCAGTCGCTCCGAGGATGCCTAAATTGTATGCCATATGATTTTATAAAGGAAATTGCGCGTGTAAAACAAAGCTGCACAGCCTTGTCAATCACGCCGACAGATCGCTTCATAGTCGTCTCGATCGAAAAACAGGAGATGGCAGTACTCGTAAAGCGAGAAATATCTGCTGTTTTCAGCATCTCCACCTCGAAAAATCCCCCTTCCTGCCTTACTGACTCTTATGGCACGCCGACGGGCCTCCACGCGATTGCCGATAAGATCGGAGCCGGCGCGCCCGAGGGAACAGTCTTTAAAGGCCGAGTGCCCACAGGACAAGTCTATGACCAAGTTTCTCCACAAGATGCGAAGCGTAATTTGATCACCAGCCGTATCCTCCGCCTACGTGGCTTGGAGATCGGTAAAAATAGTGGAAAGGGTCGCGACTCTTACAACCGCTACATCTACATTCACGGCAGCAACCATGAGGACCGTATCGGTCAGCCCTTCAGCGGCGGCTGCGTGGAAATGTTCAATGCTGATGTGATCGAGCTATTTGAACAAGTCGATGTAGGTGATCTTATCTGGATATGCTGATGATTGCCTACTACATTGTCATGTGTCCGCACGACGGACACATCTTTGGCAAAAGAAGTTCTAATACCATGGGGCGACCAAACGGACACAGCACCAGTCAGACAAGAATAAGAACCCTGAAATCTACGATTGCGAAAATTGCGGTGCTTGTTGCCGCTGTTTTCCAATCTTTGCGAGTGAGGCCGATGCCGCACGCGAGCCAGCAATCCGGCGTGAGACCCGTGAAATTGAGCCGCACCTAGCAACAGAGCACAAAGCTTATCTAATGCATCCACTACCTTTTTTTGCAGTAATACGCGTTTTTGAAGGAGGATCAGCTCTGCCGCATCTACGCAACGCGACCCGCGGTCTGCCGCTACTTTGAAGCAGGCAGTGATCAGTGCAAGGAAGCACGAACAAGGCTAGGAATTAAGTAGGCTTAGTAATGAGTAAAAATAAATGCAGAATGCGCTAAAGCGTTAGCTCCAATTGATCGTCGCCAGAAAGTGACCAGGCCTCGTAGCCTCGCAAGCGGAGTGTGGCGGCAAACTCTTTTTCATAGCCGTGAGTCGTGTATACGGTCCTCGGTTTCACAGCTTCTACGAATTTCAACAAGTCGGGATAATCAGCGTGATCTGAGAGTGGGATGACCTCATCTACACCGTAGCGATACTTTGCGGAATCGTTCATTCCCCACCCGCTGACCATCGCTACAAGGCAGTCTTTGCGCGGCAACTTCTTTAGAACTGAGGGTGGCATGACGACGAGACTCTCGCTCATATTAAGAAAGTCCAGCGGGCGGGTTTGTGGCATAGAAACCCCAAAAGAGGCATAGACTTGATTGAGCGGGGCGATCGTCTTGTAGACCATCAAGCCCTGCGAGCGGCTTTCGATGATTTTTATCAGCTCCTGCGCTTTGCCTAAGCTGTAGGCTAATAAGACGGGCGTTTTCTTCTCAGTATTAGCGCGGTCGCAAAAGGCGTGGATCCGCTGACAAGTCTCTTCAAAATCAGGGAATACATAGTCGGAGCGCCCAAAGGTGGTCTCCATCACGATCGTATCAGCCTGTGGGATATCAATCGCTTCTGCCGATAGGCCTTTGCGCGTTTTAAAGTCGCCCGTGTAAAGAAAAGTCTCCCCCGAATCGGTCTCAACATGCGCCATGGCAGAACCGAGCACGTGACCAGCGGGATAGAATTTCAGACGATAACCATCGCCTTGATAAACTTCCCCATAAGGCAGTGCCTTAGCTCGTGAAGCCAGAGCGTTGCCATTACGCACACGAATTAGGGCGATGGTCTCGGGTGTGGCTAGGTAGCAATCGTGGTTGGCGACATGGTCTCCATGGGCGTGCGAGACGACCGCAAAGGGCTTACGCTTGCGCGGGTCAAACCATAGTTGGAGGCCTGGTAGGAGGAGTCCACCTCGATCGATTGGCTTTAGCATGCAGAGAGTATGCTGACACAAAAAATGCCAAATTCCGAGTGAATCTGCCCTTTTCTAAATGACTTTAATTTAAGCGCATGCGAGATATCTGACTTGGCGCTTAAATATGAATCGCTTCGCCAAATACGGCAGCAGCAGCTTCCATCATCGCCTCACTCAGTGTGGGGTGCGCGTGGATGGTGTTATGTATCTCCTCTGCAGTGGCTTCGAGCTTCATACCTAGACCGTATTCAGCGATCAATTCAGTCGCGTCGGAACCAACGATGTGAGCACCTAGAATCTCGCCGTGCTTTGGATCGACCAGCATCTTAACGAAGCCTTCTGGCTGGTTCGAGGCAACAGCCTTACCTGAGGCTTGGAATGGAAATTTACCGACCTTGTAGTCGATACCCTCTGCCTTGAGCGCCTTCTCGGTCTTACCAATAGAGGCGACCTGAGGCAGACAATAAGTGCAACCAGGGAACTCGCGAACGCGCTCAGGCTTACCATGGCCAAACATACCGTTGACGGCCTGAATAGCTTCAAAAGTGGCCACGTGTGCGAGCCAAGGTGGTCCAATGATGTCACCGGCAGCAAAAATGCCTTTGACTGAAGACTCATAGTTATCGTCGACCTTTACGTAGCCGCGATTGAGTTTGAGATTCACGCGCGGCGAAAGCAGGCCGTCGGTATTAGCTACTACTCCAATAGCCAAAAGAATCGAATCAGCCGTGATACTCTCAGTCTTGTCCCCCTTGACCAGGTCCATCTTTACGCTCTTAGCGTTAACCTTGATATTTTTGACGGCAGTCGATACCCGGCAGTCGATACCTTCTTGCTTGAAAGACTTTTCGACAACGGCTGCGGTCTCGTGATCTTCGACCGGCAAGACATGGTCAAGCATCTCAACGAGTGTGACCTTAGTGCCGAAGGCATTCAGGAAGTAAGCAAACTCTGCACCGATTGCACCTGCACCGACTATAACAATAGACTTGGGTTGTTTTTTCATCTCCAGCGCCTGACGGGAAGTCATGACGCGTTCACCATCTACCTCAAGGTCAGGAAGACGGCGTGGCTTACAGCCGCTTGCAATGAGAATGCGTTCTGTTGGTAGGACAAGGCCCTTATCTTTACCTGCAGTGACCTCGACCATGCCAGGCACATTGACAGTGCCTGTGCCAATCACGTGATCGACTTTATTTTTCTTAAAAAGGAAACCAATCCCCTTAGCCATGGTTCCCGCGACATTGCGAGAACGACCAATAATCTTTGAAAAGTCGTAATCGACCCCCTTGACCGTGATACCAAGATCTTCGCTGTGCTGGATTTTGTTAAAAAGCTCCGCGCTCTTGAGCAAGGCCTTGGAAGGGATACAGCCCCAGTTCAGACAAGTGCCGCCGGGGCGATCCTGTTCCACACAGGCCACTTTTTTGCCTAGCTGACCAGCACGGATAGCTGCGGCATAGCCCGCCGGGCCACCGCCGATGACGACGAGATCGTATTTTTTAGTCGATGACATATAGTTTACATAAGCTACTTGTTACAGAGAGAGTCAATTCTTATCGAATATACGAATATGATTTCATGAATTTAAAAACATTATAATTTCGAACTGCGCTTGAAGCATGCCTGTATTAACGAATGAAGATGGTCTCTGAGGAGTCAGATCAAGCAGGAGCGCTTTCCCATCAACAAAGACCTCCGCGATCGGAGTCACTACGCAATTAAATATCAATCACATCGTCGTCTTTAATCGGCCTCTGAGTATTCGGGCGTTCCGGAGTTTTCGCATCAGGACCCATACTTCGAGTGGAGCGCGCAGTGTGTACTTGCACTTTGTTTTTACCAAAGAGCACATTGGCTACAAAACCAGTCAAGCTCACCACGAATGCCCCGGCAAGAGCATCGCCAAAGCTATCAACGGTGAAACCAAGGACTAAATTGCCGACAAGCAAAAACAACAACGCATTGATCATCCAAATTCCTAAGCCAAAGGTCAAAATGATGAAGGGCAGCGCAAAGATCATGAGTAGTGGCTTTAAAAAGACGTTGCAAAGACTCAGGAGAAGCACTGCCACGACGAGTGCACTCGCGTCGGTATAGCGAATACCAGTAAAAATATGCGAAGCTATGAGTACACCGACTGCTACGAACAACCAGCTTTTAAAAATTGATTTGTAATCCATAATTGAAGTATCAGAGCCTGCTATCGAATCGACCTCAACATTGATTCAAAGCGTGTGTAGCGGAAAATACGAAACGGCGTTTGAAAAACATATTACTAGATTCGACGCAAGCCTAGAGCCTTGCAAGTGCGAACAGATTTTGAAGCCTAAGAGACTATAATTTGCACTCAAAGATTTGCAAAACATGCCTCGCCGCAACCAGATACCGACACGTGAGCCTGCCTTGTTTATTTTAATGGGCATGGTTCTTGGCCTGATCCTTATACGCGATCCCAAAGGTCGTCAGTCATGTGGCTGTTACCGCCCTCAATAATCATAGCGGGACTGCTGATTGGTTTGACAAAAATCTGAATGCTGTAGCGATAGCGGTCGCAAGCAAAAAACCCCGCTCTTTCGAGACGGGGTTTTAAAAAATAAGAAGATTGTTAATCAACTGCTCAGCTAGCCGCGGCGGCTGAACTTGTTTTGGAACTTCTCTACACGGCCTGCTGTGTCGACGAAACGCTTCTCACCAGTGAAGGCGGGATGCGAGTCAGCAGTAATGTCGCAAATCACGACTTGATATTCATTACCGTCGATTGTTTCAGTCTTGCTGCCCCGCATAGTGGACTGAGTCAGGAACTTGTGGCCTGTGGAGACGTCGACGAATGCGACAGAGTTGAGTGCAGGATGGAGATCAGCTTTCACGGTGATATGCCTTCTAATAAAATTAATGAAGCTTGAACCCTTCTTTAACCCTGACGGGCTTTGAAGCGAGGATTAGACTTGCAGATTACGTAGACGCGACCCTTACGGCGAACGACTTGGCAGTCGGGGTGACGGTCTTTGAGAGATTTGATTGAAGATACGACTTTCATAGCGGAAAAATTAGGAATTGGAGAAAAAAGGCTCCGTCTACCCCCCTGTCAATGGCAAAGGCGGAAATATTCAAGTTAAGCTTATGCATGCTACCAGCCTGCTTGAATGGAACAAAACACGCTTGAAGCGTTAGCGACTTCAATTCAGCGAGGTATCATTTGGAGCATTGGCCAAAAAGCCTAGTTCAGGCCGCTCCTGGCAAAGGAGATCGCACCAATCAATCTCACTGGGCTCGCCTTTAAGTGCAGCCAAACAACCAGAAAGCACCCACGAACCTTGATTGAGCTCAGCATCGAGTTGCCCCTCAGTCGATCCCGCATGCCCGAGGAAGCCACGGAACTGAAACGCTGGATCCTCTTCGAAGATGCTTTGCGCTTTTTCGCCATCGATACCAAAATACAGCTTAAAAGTGCCCTCTTCTGCTGACCACTTCCATGCGACGAGAATTAGTTGATCAGTCGCGACAGGGCCACCAAGAAAAAGTGGCACGCTGGCAAGCGTTGATGCAGCCAAATCGGGATCGTATTCACCAAGTGTTTGCCCTATCGCACGGTTCAAGATCACACCGACAGAACCTTCCTTCTCCGAGTGAACCGACAATAAAGTCACAGTCCGGCAAAAGTCTGGGTCGAGTAGACGCGGATGCGCGAGAAGTAAACTACCGGCATGCGGCCCTTGCACTTCGCTGAAACTTTGCTCTCGATTCATGCGCATAAAATTAAGGAATATTTGTTCTTAGAGTTGCTCTAGTGCCAGACCGCTTTCGGCGAGGATATCTTTGACTAAATCATCGTTTCGATAATCACGGTGATACTTAATGCCTTTGATTCCTGCTGCGGCCAAAATTTTGGCACAATTAATACAAGGAAAATGGGTGATATAGATAGTCGCACCTTCAAGCGAGACGCCCCGTCGTGCGGCATCACTGATCGCATTCTGTTCGGCGTGTACGGTGGCTTGTTCGTGACCGTCACGAATCCAAGATGTGTGGGATGCACCTGGCAAGAAGCCGTTATAACCAGCCGCGACGATACGATTTTTCTGCATCCCGCCTGAAACGATGACGCATCCAACATTGAGACGTTCACAACTGGAGCGCGATGCCATGAGCAAAGCCGTGGC
>JAKVCM010000196.1 GCA_022448605.1 Puniceicoccaceae bacterium
GTACGAGTGCCCGCAGAGCTATCCTCAGGATTATTAATTGCATCTATGAATTCAACACGGTCTACAGGCCAATTCGTTAGCTCGATTTCGAGCGGTTTTAGCACGGCCATCCTGCGAGGCGCATCGCGATTTAAGACCGCACGTACCGCGTGCTCTAACAATGCAATATCACTTGTTGAAGGCACCTTAGTGATCCCTACAGTTGCGCAAAAATTACGCACTGCTTCTGCCGGATATCCACGTCTACGCATCCCAGACAATGTAGGCATGCGAGGGTCCTGCCATCCATCGACAACGCCTGCTTCAACAAGTGTGCGTAATTTACGCTTACTCACCACAGTGTACGTTAAATTTAAGCGCGCAAATTCAGTTTGTTTAGATGGAAATATTTCAAGCTTATCAATAAACCACTCGTACAAGGGGCGGTGGTCTTCAAACTCTAAGGAGCACAGTGAGTGAGTGATCGACTCTATAGAGTCACTTTGACCATGCGTAAAATCATAGCTTGGATATATGGGCCAAGCGTCACCGACACGGTGGTGGTGCATGCGCTTGATCCGGTACATAACAGGGTCGCGCATGTTCATATTTGGGTGTGCCATATCGATCTTTGCACGCAGCACCTTGGAGCCATCCTCGAATTCACCCGCTCGCATACGCTTAAACAGATTGACGCTCTCGGTCGCCGATCGATCACGAAAAGGACTATTCTTACCTACAGTCTTCAAGCTACCACGGTACTCGCGTATATCTTCTGCGCTTAATTCATCCACATACGCATCACCTTGTTCGATCAATTGACAGGCCCAATCAAAAAGTTGTTCGAAGTAATCACTCGCAAAACAAACTTTTGCCCAATCGTAACCGAGCCACTTAATGTCCTCTTTGATAGCCTGAACAAATTCATCACTTTCTTTTTCAGGGTTCGTGTCATCAAAGCGTAGGTTACACTGACCACCAAACTCAGCGGCAATTTCAAAATTTAAGCAGATCGCCTTCGCATGTCCAATTTGCAGATAACCATTTGGCTCGGGCGGGAAACGTGTTTGCACCTGCCCATCATGCTTACCAGCGGCTACATCAGCAGACACCATTTGACGGATAAAATCCAAGGGTTTTTCTTTCGTTTCTGACATATCTAAGAGACTCTTATTTAAGACCGTGCACAAGTACTTGGGCAACCTAATAGCTTCGATTATGCAATAAAGGCTTTGAGTCGACGTATCACTCTTGCCTGACCTAAGACCTCAAGCATTGGCATGAGATCCGGACCACCACTTTGTCCGCTAAGCGCGAAGCGTAACGCCGGAAAGTAAGAGAATACCTTCTCCCCTTGGCTCTCCGAGTAATCTAGAAGGGCTTGCTGTAGAGCATCTGCAGTAAAACAATCTTGTGCTTCAAGAAGTGGCACAATCGGAGTAAGTAATGCTTTAGGGTCGGACTTTTTGGAGATTTTCGCAGCAGTCTTTTCATCCATCAAATAAGAATCCGTAAAAAAGTAACGACATAATTCAGGTAAGCTCTCTAGCGAGCGAGCCTTCGGTTGGCAAAGCCCAAGCACTGCTTGCAAGTAGTCCTCTTCCACAGAGGCATCAATCGTTTCGGCTTCAACCAAGATAGGAGACGCTAAAAAAGCAAAGCTCTCAATGTTCAGCTCTCGCAAATACTCGGTATTTAACGCAGTAAGTTTCTGCTCATCAAAGCGTGCATTACCTTTATTAATGCCAGGGAAATCAAAACGCTCAATAATTTCTTCAATTTCCATCTTTTCACTCTCACGATCATCTTTTGGATTCCATCCAAGAAGCGAAATATAATTACGTACAGCTGCAGCGAGAAAACCGCGTGACTCATAGTCTTCAATCAGTGCGCCTTGGTCGCGCTTACTCATTTTACCAGGACCTGATTGTCTTAGGATTAGCGGGATATGGGCAAATACTGGAGGCTCTACTTCGAAGGCTCGAAATAGCTCTACGTGCTTACTTGTATTCGAAAGATGATCCTCTCCTCGAATCACATGCGTGATACCCATTGTAATATCGTCGACTACATTGACTAAGTGAAAAACAGGATTGCCGTCTTTGCGCACAAGTACAAAATCTAGCTCTTCGCTGCGCTCTACTTTGCCACGGACCGCATCTTCTATCACTATCGGTGCTGCACGCACCTTTTCTACTTCAGCCTTCTTGTACTTGTCGTACTCCGTGTAGCGCTCACCCTCTAGCCTAAACCATATAGCACCGTCTTTCTCATACGTACGACCTGCGTCGATGAGTCGTTGTAAATAAGTAGTATAAACATCTTGGCGAGCACTTTGGAAATAAGGTCCACAATCACCCCCAGCATCCGGGCCTTCATCCCAATCGAGTCCTAACCAGCGCATGCCATCGATAAGTACTCGCAAAGCCTCCTCTGTGTTACGCTCTTTATCAGTATCTTCTATGCGCAATATGAACTTGCCCCCAGTGTGCCGGGCATAAAGCCAATTAAACAGTGCAGTGCGAGCACTGCCTATATGAAAAAACCCCGTAGGGCTCGGTGCAAATCGAACACGAACATCAGACATAATTGACGCGACTCAAACAACCCATATAATGGAGTCAATCCAGATTACA
>JAKVCM010000197.1 GCA_022448605.1 Puniceicoccaceae bacterium
GCTGTTTTGGAGCCAGTCAATGAGCCAGCCTATGTATGGTTTGAGAAATGGCAGGAACGTAATAAAGACGGCACCCGTGAGCAGTTCGAGCAATGGAGCTACACCCACACCAAGAACTACCTCAATGAGATAGTGGCATTATTACGTGCGGAAGGGATGACACAACCGGTAGTTTGGAACTGCGGTTGGGCACGCTTGATTCAGAAGCACCGATCGGCTTTTCGTGGAATCGCAGAGTCGAAGGTGGATGCGGTTTCCTTTTGTTTGTATCCTGGGCAAAGCGACCTGAAAGCGCCTTACTGGAAAAATCCCGAGAATCTAAGCGATCGTAATTATTTGCCATACATTGAGCAGTGTTCAGAGAACGAAGATTGGCTCGGGTGGTTACGATCAGATGCCTTTATAGGCAAGGCCAAGTTAGTGTATGAATATGAAACCTTCTGCAACCAGAGCGCTTACTTGTATCCAGCGATGGCAAAATTTTATCGCTCCGTTGGCGCACAGATTGCTACGCAGTGGACCTACGGATTGACCGCGTATTCAGAATATCTCGGAGGCTCGCATGTGTTTAATCTAAAGACCACGCCACGTAAGGCCGCTTCCTTTATGGTTGCGAAACAACAGTTCAAGGATGTGGGCACGACCTATTCGTATGAGTCGCGCGCAAGTGCGGTGTTACACGATGGTCAATTGATCTATTCCGGCTGGTCAAAATCGGATGACTGGTCAGGTTCCGTGCTCGGAGTGGACCTCGCATCGCCTACAATGATCATCGGTGTTGGAGATTCGCCCTACGTGCGCTATGAGGGGAGTGGTTTGTATTTTATTGAGCCAAACGAAAATGGCGCTTTGCGCCTGACGCTTATGCCAGATGCCGAGTTTATCCGCCCGCATTGGAAGGAGCTTCACACCGGTGAACCTGTCGTGAAGCTGGACGCTACGACCAAAAATCGTTTCGAGCTAAATATTCCAGGCTTTGAAGGCACTTACTGGATCTACCGTAGAGACGGTTGGCGTTGGCACTTGGTGGACACGCTCGAAGATGGCATCCGCTTTGAGGCACTACCAGGTAACTATTTAATCGAAAAACAACCACTGCGGATCAAACGTAAGTTACTCGACGAGGGATGGGGTGACTAAACCAAAAAATCGAATGATACATACATTGCCTAAGAATTCCTCGATCTCCGTGCTTGGTCTCTACGCTATGTTATTAGGTCTTTCCGATACTCAGACCTACGCAGCGGCTGCCGATCAGCCAAATGTGTTAATGATCTGCGTGGATGACATGAACGACTGGGTCGGTTTTCTCGGTGGCCATCCGCAGGCGAAGACGCCCAATATGAATAGTCTGGCCGCTAAGGGCGTTAATTTTACCAATGCCCACTGCACAGCACCGGGTTGCTCGCCGAGTCGTAATGCGCTCTTACTGGGGGTCGAACCGCATAACTCGGGACTTTATCCATTTTACAATCTCAATCACGTTGATACCGACTCGCTTGCCCGCTTTACGCCGCTGCCCAGGCTCTTTAAAGAGAAGGGTTACCCGACGGTGGGGCTTTCCAAGGTCTGGCATAACCCTGACAACAGCTATCGACAGGATGAGCAGTGGGATGAGTATAGAATGTATGGCACAGGAAAGAAGAACAAGGCGCTAATAAAGGAAAAGGGCTATCATCCAGAGCCATACAACAAGCGCACGATCGCTTGCCCTGCGAGTAATCCATTGACCGATTTTGGCGATTATAATGCGGCGCAACATGCGGTTCGCTTTTTAGGAAAAGAACACCCTAAGCCGTTTTTCTTAGCGGTGGGGTTCATCTTGCCACATACCTCGTTCATTATGCCGGAAGCAAATTGGGATCGCTTTCTTGACCCGATTTCTGAGCCACCGATCAGGGCCGACGATCTAGCCGATATACCTCACGTTGGGCAGTCGAATGCTCAGATCTATGTTGAAATTCCGGTCAGGCGCGACAAAGCATGGGAGGACATTCGCCGTGGTTATCTCGCTTCGATTAACTTTACAGATGACAATGTCGGCCTTGTATTGGAGGCGCTGGAAAATAGTCCTTATGCTGACGACACGATTATTATGCTATGGTCGGACCATGGATTTCATCTCGGTGAAAAACGTTCCTTTAGCAAATTTTCTCTTTGGGAGGAGGCGACTCGCACCCCCTTTATCATCTTCGACCCACGAAATCGTTCGGGGAATGGTCAGGCCTGTGCGGAGCCGATTGGCTTGATCAACGTCTATCGCACTCTTTGTGAACTTACTGGTCTCACTGCACCGGACTATGTCGATGGCATGAGCATCGGGCCTTGGTTGAAGAATCCGCATTTGCCGAAGGAGCAACCGGCCTTGATTACTTGGGGCCGCGGAAATTACTCCTTACGCACCACAGACTGGCGTTATAATCGCTACTTTGATGGCTCCGAGGAACTGTATTCGCATAAAGATGATCCCAATGAATGGGCCAACCTCGCCGACAATCCGGAGTATGCACCGATGATGCAGGAGCTCGCGGACAAGTGGTTGCCTAAGATGGAAGCACCGCAAGTGACCTCGGGGCGTGAGCTCTACAACGTCGCCGATGCCGATCAGCCGACCAAAAATGTACGGTCTTATCAGCGCTACGTGAAGCAATATAAGAAAGAGGGGCTGCAGCCGCCGCTTGATTAAATGCCATAGGAGACTTATAACGCTATGAACGGATTAAAAACAACCTCTGGGCTCGCTTTGCTTGTCTGCTTGTTGACTTCGAGCGTTGTTGCGGAGGCTTCGGAGTCGAAGCCGAATATCATTTTGATCATGACGGATGACCAAGGTTATGATGATTATGGATTTCGCCAGGCGCCGATGCAGACGCCGAACATGGACAGGATGGCGATGAAGGGCGTGCGCTTTGACCGCTTCTATACCGCGCCGGCCTGTGCGCCGACACGCTCGGCTTTGATGACGGGGCGTAACTATTTAAAAACAGGAACTTCCGCTGTTGGCTTTGGTGCCGAGGGTCCTCATATGGATGAGTATTTACTCGGTGAGGCGATGCAGGATGCCGGCTATGCCACGGGCATGGTAGGGAAGTGGAATCTTGGCTTGTCTGACGCGGAGCTTCCGTCACGCCGTGGCTTTGATGAGGCATGGCCAATCGTGCAAAAAGAAGTGCGCAGTTATGGGCGCTATACTCACTTCAATGCACCTTTCTTTCACAATGGTCGCTATGCAGGGATTGAAGACGGCTGGCAAGTGGAGCGTGTCACGGATAAGGCGATTAGGTTTATTGAATCGAACAAGGGGGCGCCTTTCTTTTTGTATCTGGCTTATGCGCAACCGCACGAGCCGTGGTTATGCCCGCAGGAATATCAGCAGAAGTATATCGATCAAGGGGTCGGCCCAGAGTATGCGATGTTTATGGGAATGATGCAGCAGCTTGATGAGCAGATTGGGCGCGTATTGGATTCACTGGAGACGAATCAAATTGCAGAGGATACCATCGTGCTTTTCTTGGGGGACAACGGTCCGACGCCGACGACACGTATCCTGGAGCAGCAAGCGGATGGTTGGTTTCGACAGACTGGCGAGTATTATTCGCTGAATGAGCAGGAGTGGGCGCGTCGTAATCCTAGTGGATTCCGTGAGAAGAAAGCAACTGGCTGGGAGTGCGCGGTAAGAAATCGACTCTTGGTCTATTGTCCTGCCAAATACACTCCACGAGTGGTCACCGAGCAACGTACTTTAGTCATGGATATTTATCCTACCATGGTTGAGTGGGCCGGGGGCACACGTCCAACCTACGTTTCTGATCTTGATGGACAAAGTTTAGCTAGCCTGCTCGAAGGTCAGGACGAGTGGAAGGCGCAAGACTACTTTACTTCAGAGGCAGGGAAGCCTCAATCACATCGAAACAAAGATAATTGGTCGTATCGGTTTACTGAATACACCTTGCCTCTGGATCAGCGTAGTAGCTGTTTTTATTCCGGGGACTATGTGGTTGTTAATGATGGGGGGAACTGGTCGCTCTATAATATTATCGAAGATCCAAAGCAGAGGGCTGACTTGCAGAACCAAATACCCGAAAAGTTTGCGTCGATGCAGAAGCTCTATTATGCAGCCTTTGATGAGATACTCAGTGATCCGCATGCATTTTCGGATCCGGTTCAGGAACTTAATGTGACTGATGGGCGTGAGGGATACATCGAGATGGAGGGTATTTATCGCGTGAAGGGTAAGAATTCGGTGACTTGGGCGAACACGTATTTCCATGAGCTCAATGCCATGCAGGAGCTGAAGGTGGATGTGCTTGAAGCCGGCGAGTATGCCGTGACTTTGCGAGCGCTTGGGGTACCTGCAGAAACACGTATTCGTTTTGAGGCGGGTGCATCTGTCAACGAAGTCGATCTCGTTCAGGGTAAAAAATTTCATCCCATGGGGCGCGTGCGCTTAGACGCCGGCGAGCAGACTTTTGCATTCACACTTTTGGAAACAGCCGACCTTAAGAGGGTCGGGAAAATGGGACTGTATAGTCTCAGTTTAAAGAAAACTAACTAATCAATCAACTATATGAAAGACGCTACAAAGATATTCAAGCGCCACAAAGGTGGCCCACTTTTACATGTTAAGGATTTTCCGGGTAAAGCTCAGATATATAATCCTGCACCAGTCCAATGCGGTGACGAAACCATTCTACTGGTTTCTGTCGTGGAGCATGCGGCAACGAAGGGTTTTGGTCGCGATGTCGGTCAGACCCGTGTAGCTCGTTCTAGGGACGGCATCAATTTCGAGCTTTCTGAGGAGAATTTTATCGATACGCAAGCACTTGGAGAGCCATGGCATCGCTACCACCATTTCATTGATAACCGTGTCACCAAAATTGGCGATTGGTATTACATTGTAACTCCAGTGATGGTGCAGGGATTCGATTCGCCGATTGGCATGCTTGGTCGCACGATGGACTTTAAGAGCTACGAGCGCATTGAAACGATCACGCAACCGAAGAATCGTGGGGCGTCGTTGTTTCCTGAAAAGATAAATGGCAAGTACTACAAGCTGGACCGCCCAGGTGGCGGTGACGGTGGCGATGGTGATATTTGGATCAGCTCGTCGCTGGATCTCGTGCATTGGGGTGAATTTAAACCAGTCCTGGCTGCGGGGTATCGTTTTTGGAACGTTCAGAAAATTGGACCGACTCCGCCTATAAAAACCGAGCATGGCTGGCTCGATATCATCCATGGGGTGTTTACTCCTGCAGGTGGCACGTATTACTATGTAGGCGCAATATTACTGGATCTTGACAAGCCATGGAAGGTGATCGGTAAGACTAATAGCTACCTAATGATGCCTGAGGAGCCTTGGGAACAGCATGGAAATTGCGATAATACGATCTTCCCTTGTGGTGCTATTGCCGACTATGAAAAGGATCAGATCCGCCTCTACTATGGTGCTTGTGATTATGCGATCTGCCTCGCGACTGGCTCCTTAAGTGAGACAATAGAGGCTTGCCAGAAAGGCCTTTAGTCTGAGTCGCTGCCGCGATTGAGTATTTATAAGGGCCGTAGACACAAGCAAAGTGCCAGAACTATTTAATCTTTACCATGACCCAAATAAAAATACAGCTTTTGACGATCGCAGGGCTTGTGCTCCTCGCATTGGGGACAACCGCGAAAGACTCGCGGCCAAATATTCTCGTATTGATTAGTGATGATCAAAATATGGATAGCATCGGTGCGTATGGCTCCAAGTATACCACGCCTCATATTGATCGCCTTGCAGCTGAGGGCATTTTGCATACACGAGCCTATTCTACAGCGACTCTTTGTGTGCCGACTCGATATAGTTGCTTGACTGGACTATATCCAAGCCGAAGTACGAATTCTATATTCGGGCCCTTGAAGAGGCAGCCTTCGATACGCAACGGAGCTGCGTTCCGCCCGGATGAGCGGACGCTCGTTCAAGCCTTGCGGCAGGCCGGGTATTATACGGGTGTAACTGGCAAGTGGCATAATGATCTAGATCTGGAAAATAGGTGGAAAAAGATTCCCAAAGATGCAAATCC
>JAKVCM010000198.1 GCA_022448605.1 Puniceicoccaceae bacterium
TAACAGTTTGAAATCGCCACGACGTATAGACGACTCTGGTTCACCGTTATACCAAGGAAAATGGAAGATCAACGCATCGCCCGAGCGTTCGATGTCTGCTGCATCTCCTCGATAAAAAGCCTCTGCAATGCTGACCCCATCGAGCTCGCCTGGAAGTTCAGCGACGCCACCCGCTAACTCATAGTAAGTCGGCAAGAGATCCCAACCCGCAGTCGGCACCGAGCAATAGGCATTCCTCGGAATCCCAGGGCCACGAATAATGAACGGCACGCGAATGCCGCCCTCCGTTAAGTCACCTTTAGCGCCACTAAGCGGCTTGTTGCCACGCAGACCGCCGCCATTATCAGAAGTGAAAATCACATAGGTATTCTCAGTGATCCCAAGTGCGTCCAAGTGGTCCAATAAATCGATAAAGGCACGATCCGTGTCATCGACCATCGCTGCATAGTTAATCAGCCAATTATGTTTATAAGCAGACTCTGAGATTTCTTCATACCGCAAGTAGTCTGAGTCCAAGGCTTTCGAAGGACGCGGCAGTGCCCGATACTTATCACGGGTCTCCCTCAAAGAGTCGTGCCAAATGTGCACCGAATAATGTGAAAGCTGAAGAAAGAACGGACGCCCAGCTTCGGCCTGCTCAGAGATAAAGTCCTTACTCATTTTAGTAAGCGAAAAGATACGCTTTGGATCATCCTCTGGGAGAAAGGTTCTCATATCGTCGAGAAAATCGCCCTCACCATTACCGGTACCCTTCATATTCTCGCAAACATCATAACCTGCCTTCTCTGGAGATATTACAGGAATATGCCACTTGCCAAAGTGCGCGGTGATGTAGTCAGTATTCGCCTGCTTCAAGGCCTCTGGTATTGTGACCTTTCCGCGATATTCTTGAAAAGAACGTTCCGTATTCAAAGTGGCATTCAACATGCGCGCAGGCGTCATTCCATGCAGCATCGCATTGCGCGACGGCGTGCAAACCGGAGCTGGTGAGTAGGCATCCGAGAACACCATGCCCTCACGCGCGAGTCGCTCCAGACCAGGCGTCAGATAAAAATCGCTGCGCGTTTCCTCGCGACCTTTGATCATGGGCACCGAAGTATCCGCCCAGCCGAGATCGTCCATGTAAACAACCACAAAATTGGGCGATTCTGGCTTCGCCAATAAGGGCAGCGCCAACATTAATAACGAGCTAGCGACAAAAACAAAGCACTTCGCATTAAAACAATTATAATTCGTAGATAACATGATTAGATATGAACAATGAAACGGAAATCGGGCTGAGCTTCCAATTGCCATCAGGCATCTGTGAGAACACGATTAGTTAGAACCTTAAACTATCTAGCAGAATAACAATTAACATACTAAAATAGGGCATCATGGAGAAAATGACAATGTCTCACAGCGAAAAAGACCTATCTGATTACGACAAAACCACCCATTTCTCGAGTTTTCGCATGTGGCTAGTCTCACTCAATCGATGCAATTGATGAAGCCCCCCCGAAGCCGTCGTAAATAATCCATCATGTGACGTATCTGGACATTTACTTATGCAAGCGCATTGAGTAAGATCATCAGATGCTAAATAAAATACAGCTCTTACTGCTGCCCATCATGGTGCCTAGTCTAGTTGCTGCCAAGTCAAAGCTCCCCTTTGCCAACAGCGATTTTGAGTCGGGCGGCCTGATCAACTGGACAGCCAAAGGCGAAGCGTTCGAAAGCACTCCCTTTGAACGGCAATCAAGAGTAAAAGACCAACGCGTTCACAGCACGATGCAGGGCGACTTTTGCGCCCATTCAGGCATGCATGGCGATTACCGTACTGGCAGCCTCACTTCCACTGTATTTGATATTAGTCACGACTACCTCAGCTTTCGCATCGCAGGTGGAGTTCACCCAGGAACGCGCATCGAAGTTTTAGTTAAGGGTAAAGTAGTCAAAAATTGTAGCGGCATCGAAAACTGGATGCTGAAAGCCAACTACTTCGACCTTAGTGAATGGCGTGGTCAATCGGCGCAGATTCGGATCGTCGACGAAGTCGAAGCATCCTGGGGGCACATCATTGCGGATGACTTTCAAATAACAGACACAAGGCCTAACTTCTTAGCTTGGAATCAACACGAACGCACATTCATTGTCAGCAAGGAACATCTAGTTTTCCCAATTCACAATCTGCCCGAAACGGTCGAACGCGGTTTTCGAGACCGCAAAGACTGGCTTGAAGTCAAAGGTAGCCCCGTACAAGTACTTGTCGATGACAAGCCTGTCCGTCACTATTGGGCAAAATTGGCCGAGAATAAAGCTGCAACTCACTGGTATGCCTCGCTCAGCCTCGAAGATTTCCAAGGACAAGAAGTGACCATTCGAACATGGCGCTCCACCAAAGAAGGCTTCGCCCAGATTCAGCAAACAGACCACATCCCTGGTGAAGAACAATTCCACAAAGAAGCCTTCCGCCCGAAGTTCCACTTCTCTCAAAGGACCGGGTTCAATAACGACCCCAATGGCATGGTCTACCACGAAGGCACCTGGCACTACTTCTGGCAGCACAACCCTATGAAAAAGACCATGGGCAACCAAACCTGGGGGCACGCCACCAGCACCGACCTGCTACATTGGACACAACATAAAGGCGCCCTCTTCCCCTACACCAACGGCGACCATTACATGTTCTCTGGCAGCGGAACCGTCGACAAGTTGAACACTTCCGGCTTTGGCAAAAATGCGATCGTGCTCTTTTTCACCAATACCAGCGTCGGCGAATGCATCGCCTACAGTAATGATGGCGGTCAAAGTTTTCGGCGCTACGAAGATAATCCGATTATCACCTTCGACGAAAGGGATACTAGTGGAAAACCGTTCCATATCGGACGCGATCCAAAAGTAATTTGGTATGCCTACGATCAGAACGACACAGCGCTTAACGAGACTGCTGCCAAGTATGGCGGGCATTGGGTCATGCTGGTTTATGACTTCACCGACGGGAAAGAAAACCAGAGCGGCCGCTTCTACACCTCCGTAGACATGAAGCACTGGGAGCACCAGAGTGACTTGTTCGGCTACTTCGAGTGTATGGAGGTCTTTGAATTGCCCGTCAATGGCGACGCAGCAAACAAGCGCTGGGTCGTTTATTCAGGGGATGCGCGATACGCAGTTGGCGACTTCGATGGCAAAAAGTTTACCCCTGAGCATGAAGGCAAACATCGCCTCCACTACGGTACCTACTATGCCTCACAAACATTTGATAATGCTCCAGGCGGACGCAAAATACAAGTGGGTTGGAACACTTCGCAAGCAGCCCCCGAAGCTCCCTATGCTGGCCACCACAGCTTTCCGCACGAGCTCACACTGCACACTGAGGTAAACGGCATACGCATGCGCGCCAATCCGATCGAGGAAATCAAAGAGCTCCGTGCCAAGAGCCATCGGGTGAATCCTGTCGAACTAAGCCCGGGCTCACCTGCAGTCTTACCAATCCTGAGCAACACCTTTGAGCTGACGCTAGAATTTGACCCTAGAGACAGTGATCAAGTCTTCATCAATATCCCAGGCACCCACATCCGCTACAGGACCAAAGAACAAATCATTGAACACCGCGAAATCCCACTCGAAGTCATCAACGGCAAAGTAAAGATGCACATTCTCGTCGACGCCTGTCTCTACGAGATCGCAGGCAACGATGGCCGTGTCTACGTATCCTTACCACGCGACTACAAGCTACCCATCACAGAAATCAAGATTGAGGCCATCGGTGGTAATGCCACGCTCACACACCTGGAAGTACACGAACTTAAGTCAATTTGGTAATAAATCGTTCATTACAAGATGAAACGCAGGAAGGTCCTCAACTTCTTTTAATCTGCTACTTAGGTCGCCTTAGCCGTGCAAACCGAGGTTCATCCAAGTATTTACCGCGAAGCGAACACTCACATTCACGAAGTCCCAGTGCCACTGAAACCCTCTTAAATTATAGAAGCACACAACCCAGTCTACCTACGCCTATACATTGTATGGAGCTTAGGCCATAACGATATCATTACCCTAATCACGGACAAAGACAATTACCTGCTCAAGTGCTTCTCCCGAAACTGGAAAATACACTAAGAAACTTGATATGGTTAGCAAGTAATGTGACTATGCAGGCATGATCAATTATTAACATAGAAACCTCTCATGCAAGACTCTGCAAATAAACCAATGCTTGACCTTTACTTCATGGACGCGCGCTCCAAGCTGATCGACATTGCAGCATTTATGGATCGGATCGCCCGTAGTCAACAGACGGATGATTATCGCTACTGCGCCTTCGTCGAAGCACTCAACTGCTTGAATTCGGAGAATCGGGCGGAGAGTGTTTTGAATGCATTCAGTGATCACTCAACCATACCAAGCGCTACAGCATCACCCGGCCCCGCGACCGGAGCACTCAAGATAGACTGAGCGCGATGCGATACATCGAACCACACGCTCACATGGTGAGCCGCACTACAGACGACTATCAAGCACTCGTTATGGCGGGCTGCAAAGCGGTCTGCGAACCAGCGTTCTGGGCAGGCTTTGACCGCAGCTCAGTCGCAGGCTTCTATGACTACTACCGCCAACTCACTGAGTATGAGCCCAAGCGCGCCGCTCGCTACTACCTGCCACACTACAGCTGGATCTGCATCAACCCTAAGGAAGCTGAAGACCTTGTGTTCGCGCGTGAAGTGATTCAAATCATCCCCAAATTCTTAGAGAAAGAGACCGTTCTGGGAGTCGGCGAAATCGGCCTCAATAAAAATTCAAAAAACGAAGTCGCGATTCTTGAGGAACAAATCCAGCTAGCACTGGACCATGACCAGCTGATCTTGATTCATACTCCGCACCTAGAAGACAAGTTAAAGGGGACCCAGTTAATTGTCGACATACTCCAACAGGACCCACGCATCAATCCGAACAAGGTGCTTATTGATCACGTCGAGGAACATACGATCCGGAAAGTGATTGAAGCAGGCTTCTGGGCAGGCATTACACTCTACCCCGAGTCCAAATGCACCCCGCCCCGTGCGGTCGATATGCTAGAGCAATACGGATCAAGTAATCACTTATGGATGAATTCCGCCTGCGACTGGGGTGTCAGCGACCCATTGTCCTTGCCCAAGGCAATCTTAGAGCTCCGCAAGCGCAGCTTTAGCGAGGAGGAGATTGATCGCTTAGTCTATCAGAACCCGGTGCGCTTTCTCAAACAATCTCCTAAATTCAAGTTAGATATTTAGAGACTTCATGCAATTTAACGGTTCGATTCACCTCGGCTATTCAACCAACATCCACCGAGGCAATACATGGGAAGAAACTTTCTCGAGTTTACAACAGGCAACCCTCGCGGTGCGCCAACAAGCCTGCCCTGCCGACACGCCCTACGGAATCGGTTTGCGCCTTAGTAACACTGCCTCTGAGGAGCTAGCTACTGAAACCAATCTAGACGCGCTGAAGCGCTGGCTCGACCAACATAATTGTTACGTTTTCACGATCAATGGCTTCCCGTATGGCAACTTCCACGAAACCCGCGTAAAGGAACAAGTCTACGTGCCCGACTGGCAGTCTTCTAAACGTTTAGATTACACAAAACGACTCTTTAGCCTCCTTGCAGAGCTATTACCTAGAGGTGCCGAAGGCAGCGTCAGTACTCTTCCCTGCTCCTTTAAGCCATGGATCAGTAAGCCCTCAGAACTACTAGATATACAGCGCCATCTCCTACTGTGCGCTGAATATATCGAAGCCCTGAGCGAACGCTATGACTGCGACTTCCATTTGGGGCTTGAGCCCGAGCCTTTTGGCTATCTTGAGACGACCGATGAAATGGTCGCATTCATGGACTCATTGCGCTCATTAACTTCCCAACCAGACCTGATTAATCGACGTATCGGTATCAACTACGA
>JAKVCM010000199.1 GCA_022448605.1 Puniceicoccaceae bacterium
TGAGGATGGACGAGCTGTTCGTAATGCAGACATTACATCTGGTAACACCACGTTTACTCCATCCGAATGGACTATATACAGCGATGACAGCAGTAATCCTAATGGAATCGCTAATGTTGCCGACATGACACCCGGCGTGCACCCTGACCCACTAGTTAATGAACCAACTGGGGTGGTTGCAAGCGCTGTGAGCGACACTGAAATATCATTAGCATTCGCTGCAATCAATAGCAACGATGTGATCATCGTCTTCGACACTGACGGCACGTTTACTGCACCCACTGGTGACGCTCCTAGCGTTGGTGACTCCTTCGCTGGAGGCACCGTAGTCTACGTTGGCCAAGTATCGCCATTCGCTCACACGGGATTGACTGCCAATACGCAATATTATTACTCCGTCTTCAGCGTGAATGGTACTGACTACTCTGCTACGATTGAGGTCAATGCGACAACACAAGTCGAAGGACTAATCAACTCAGAAGTCTTCGATGTAGCCTCAGCACAATGGACACCTCAGGCGATTGCAGGAACTTCTGCTCCGGGATGGGACAACGACAATAGTGGAACCGCTGCTGTCGATGGATATGTTTTACCGAGTGGGTCAGCGAGCACCGAAATCCATTATCTCGTGTCACCTGAGCTCGATTTCAGTTCCGTTTCCGGCACAGTAACCGTTTCGCTGGATTATGAAGGAGCGGCAAATACAGTCGATGATTCACTCAAGCTGGTTTACTCGACTTCCTATGCTGGTTCAGGTGATCCAGAGGATCCAAACACTTGGACAGAGGTCGACTTCACCTTTGTCAACACCAACTCTGGCACGCCGACTTCGGTCCTAGATGACTCAGCGGAAATCACGCTACCGTCTTCACTCAACGGACAGAGCACAGTCTATCTTGCTCTACGCTACGAAGCGGGCGGTGAGGCATCGAACTCTGAGTATTGGACAATCGATAACATCTTGGTCGTTGAAGCAGCAGCAGCCGATCCAGTCGCCGACTACCTAACTCTGCGCAGTCTAACATCGGATGACCTTGGAACAGACACCAACGGTAACGGATTTACCGTAATCGAGGAATATCTAGCTGGATTTGGCGATAGTTCAGGTTCAGATACAATCAGCTATGGTATAGTCAAAGGCGCCACGCTTGCCCTAACACTTACCAGCGACTTGGAATCAGCGCCATCTGGCATCACCGTTGTCCTAGAAGCCACCAGTGACCTTAGTGTCGACTTCGCACCTGTCGCCTTTACCGCCTCGGTGGACGTCAACGATGATGGCACCTACACACGCAGCTACACGGAGACATCTCCACCTGCCAGTGGCCAGCGCTTCCTAAGACTCAGTATCACAACTGATTAATTCAAGGCGGCACTGCTGAGAGGAAGAATCCTTTATTCTTGGATTCTTCCCCCAGCAGTGCTCTTTTGTGTACTGACATCGACATCCGTATGCAAAAGCCTATTCACAATGAAACTAGCATCCAAAGCCTCGAGGATTGGGCGTGTTTTGCGCGTATTTGAATCGTTCGTGGAAACTTTCACGGATGAACGCACCCGGCTAACTGAGTATATGAGGCAACAAATATCTAACGAAAAACCTGGTGCCTAAATCGAATCTTGAGAAAAACTCTTTTCAGGATAACAGTAGAAAAAATGAGGGCTAAACGCAAACAGTACGAGCTATACTTTTTTAACGCTCGACTGTTGGCTCTCATAACAATCTCAATCTTAACTCAAACCCACGCTGCCGACTCCGAAGGTGCTCTCACCCTACAAGAAACGCTGAACAAGGGCCGGGCTGCGCTGGCGAGTGGGGATCATGCGCAGGCCTTTCAGGTCTTTGAAATTATCGAAGAGGAATTCGGAACAGAGCCCGAGTTAGCGTCGAAATCATCTCAGCTGACCCTCGTACCACTGCATGGCTATTCTGCCTTAAAGTCTGGACAAACGGATCGTGCAATCTCCCTGTTCGAAGATTTTGTCGCGCGCTTTCCCGATGACCAATCCCGCTTTGGCTTTGTTGTCTTCAACCTAGCTCGAGCCTACACGGAGCAAGGTAGCATCGATATGGCGATTGAAACTTATAAGCAATTTGTCGCACTCGATCCAAATCGGGCGGAAGCTGCTTTGGCGACACTCGAAGCGGTTCGCTTAATGTTCGAATCGAAACGCAGCGAGGAGGCTTTCGAAGCACTCGACGGTCTATACGCAAGCCAGCGCCCCGGGCCCCTCCGTTCACAAGTGCGACTCATGGCACTACAGAAGGCACTCGAGTTGGAGCAAAAGGAACGCGCCCGCCACTACATCTTGAACACGAACTGGGCGCTAAATGAGATGGCCGAGCTTACCGTGTTGGCTTTTGCAGCGCTGGATTTGGGCGGGCAGTTGCTGGCAGCGGGCGAGTATGAAGAGGCCATCACCTGCTTTCGACTGGTGCCCTCCTATCAACAACTCCTTCGAACGCAGGAGCGCCGCCTCGAAGAAACACGCACTCGTTTCGAATCTCGTAAATTCAATGTTAGCTTTTATCAAGGTGGCCAATTCTGGACGATGTTTTATACCCGTCTAATCGCACGCTTGGAGGCGCAAATTGAGGCTCTGCGTGAGGCGGGTGACTATTCTTACGATCTCTACCTTGCATTTGGTCAGACTTACCTGCTTGCAGAGCGCCCGAGAGAGGCGTG
The DNA here is from genome assembly GCA_022448605.1 of Puniceicoccaceae bacterium. Classification (GTDB taxonomy): domain Bacteria; phylum Verrucomicrobiota; class Verrucomicrobiia; order Opitutales; family Coraliomargaritaceae; genus Thalassobacterium. The sequence goes on from JAKVCM010000199.1 coordinate 2,688, forward strand.
GATTTTATTTGAGCGTCTCGCGCGCAATCCTGAGCTATCCAAGCAACAACAGTCAGAGGCGCACTACCGCTGGATCCTTGCAGCCATCGAAGTAGGCGTCTGGGAAGATGCATATAGAATCGCTAAAGGCTTCGGTCGACGTTTTCCCGACTCGCCCCTAGTACCCGATGCACTCTACCTCCTAGGCTCAAGCTACCAGGAGGCCCGAGAATATTCAGATTCAATTAAGGTATTTAGCGCCTTTCTTGAAGATCACAGAGAGCATCGTCTTTCGCCTCGCGTCCTATTCATGCGTGGCTTCAGTCACAATTACATGAATGAACCTGTTGAGGCACGGGCGGATTTTGAATCTTTCATTGCTCTCTACCCCCGTCATCAACTTTGGAATGAAGCACGTCTCTGGCGAGCCCTCAGCTTTTTCACCGAGCGCGACTACGCGACGGCACTCGAAGCCCTCAAGGTGCTAGCGTCCACGGTCAAAGGTGGACGACTCGAACCAGAGGTCGCCTACCGCATTGCATCGACTTACTATGCTATGCGCGACTACGAATTGGCGCTCAGCTCGACAAATGCTTACCTCAATAAATATCCTCAACATAAGCGCACCGATGAAGCCCGCGTGCTCCTTGGTGATATCGAAATGGGGCGCGGTGAGCTAGCGACCGCACGGGCGATCTTCATGGAGATCAGCCCGAATGCAGGGCACCTATTTGTCTACTCGGCCTTTCAAGCAGGAAAGATCTTACGCGCCGTGGCAGGTGCCGCGGATAATAAAGTGGCCCGTGAGCGCTTACTAAGTAGCCACATCGAACACTTCCAAAACTATCTCGACCGCGAGGACGTGCCTTTTAAAGGTAGAATCAGCGAAGCCCTTTACTGGGTCGGTTGGACGCATGTCGAGCGCGGTGAAGAAGACCTTGCACGCAAGATCTTTAAACAAGCGCTCAGCCTCTATGGAGACGATATTGATTCGGGCGACGTGCCGACCATTATCGATGCTTACGCACGCATCGAAAAACGCCTCCTTGGAGTGGGTAAGAAAGAGCGTGAAGCACGCCTCAAATCGTGGATCGAAGAGGAAAAAGATAAGGCCCAGCAAGCCGACCGCCTGACCTACCTTGCACGCCTCAGCCTCTACCTTCAATCGATGGTGCCGCCCGAGAATCCGACTAACTTCATCTTTGAAATTGTTGAACAAGTGCCTATTGAACGCATCGACGCTGAAGGACTCGGTAAGATTGCGGCTTGCCTCGTGGAGAAATACCCGCGAGTGGCAGAAGACTATTTGACCCGCTTAGAGGATGAATACCCCGATAGCATTCACCGCAGCTACGCCTACTTTGCGCGAGCCCAGTTACTCAGCCAAGCTGGGGAATTCGAAGAAGCCCGTTGGCAACTGGCGCGGTTCCGCGCGGAAAGCCCGATGCACCCGCTAGCGCTCAAAGTCTCACTTGACTACGCCAACACCCTCACTCAAATGGCTGAATACGACCAAGCGCAAAGCGTGCTCGAAGACTTGCTCCGACTTCGCAACGCCAAAGGTCGCCCCCATGCAAACGCTCTGCTCGCACTCAGCCGAAATGCCGAAGCCGCGGGCGAGCTAAAGCGCGCTGTGCCCTATGCCCAACGAGTTTATAATGTCTATCGTGGCTATCCCGAGCTCGCAGCTGAGGCCTATTGGATGAGTGCCCTACAGTTTGAACGACTAGGTGATCCAGTCATCGCCTACAAAACACTCGACGAAATGCTCTCTAATGCGAGCATAGCCGGGCTACCCATCGCGGCAGCAGCCGAGACCAAACGCAGTGCCCTTTTTGACGCTCTACCTGAAGGTGCCCTCGAAGAAGCCGCAACCGAAACCGCCGCGAGCAACCTGGAGGTCAGCGAATGAGAACTCCCCTGCGCAGATTTTTTCACTCACTTATTCTAAAGCCGCGACTTTTGCTCACGACGCTCCTACTCGCGGCGACCCATGTTTGCGCACAATCATCGCCGACTTTGAGCGAGATCCGCAGTAGCTTGCAAGAACCTGTCACCATTATCTTTGAAGGCGGTAACCAGCAGACTGGCCGAGTCACCAATTGGGACGAGTCAGAGCTAAGAATTGAAGTCTCCCTTGGCGGAGGCACCGCAGAACTCACATTCCCCGCTGACGAAATACGCACTATCCGCTTTCCCGGCGCCGAGTATAAGCGCACACTCTACGATTGGAAAAATGATCCCGAACGCGTCGAGGATGCCCTCGCGCTCTACCGCGCCTACTACCAACAACAAGGTGGCTACCTAAGCCTATTAAGCCAGCATGAGCTGAGCCTCTTTATCGACTACGCCGACTTTGCCCTCGCACAAAAAGAGCCGCTCAAAGCTGTAGCCACCATCGACATAATTAGCCCCTATATTGAAGACGAGGCCGTCCTTAAGCAGCTCAAAGAAAAACTTCTCCTCGGATTCTTCCAAGGCGGCATGCGCGAAGAGGCCGAAGTGGAAGCACGCAAATGGATCAAAGAAGCTGAGCCTGCGGGTTCCTCAGCACTCGGCTGGCGTCTCCTTGCCGAGATTAATTACGAGCAAGAGGAGTATGAGAATGCCTTTTGGACAGCCATGCACCCCATCGCCTTTTCCAACCAGATGACCATGCTACATCTCGATGTCTGCTATGCGCTCGCGATCCTCGCCGCCGAAGAACTACGCTTTAGGGAAGAGCCGCTGCAGCTCGCTACCGAAATGCGCGATCGCGGCTTGGCATGGCCAGACTATGTCGAGATGATCAATGGTAAAGCACCTGAATACTTCACCGCAAAAAACACCGAACCAGAAACCACTGAAGAAGCCATTGCTATCGAACAACAGCCACTGCAAAGCCCCTCACCGATCGACCCCATTGAATCCCTCCCTACTCGAATCTATAACTAATCCGAATACTGCAACACAGCCACTTTTAAAAAAATACGAACCATGCGAAATCGAACCATCACCACCCCCTCAACCGGCCTGATCCTCGGCCTACTCGCCGTCAGCTCCATCTACGCACAAGATGCTGCCGAAGCCGTAGACGCCGCCCAGAACACCTCCCTCTTCGGCCTCTTGCAACAAGGTGGCTGGGCAATGTTTCCACTCGGCCTGACCGCGCTCTTCATGTTCTTCCTCATCTTCTATTGCTGGAAAGAGACTGTTGGTCGCCGCTTCGTCCCCGTCGCGAGCATCAGTTCACTCTCTGAAGCTCTGAGTAAACGTGATCTACCTCAAGTCTACAATCTCTGCCAAGCCGCACCCACCGTGCTCACCCGATGTCTCGGTAATGCGCTTAGCAAGTCGCGCCCCGCTCAAGCCGATGGCAACAAGGAAAAAATCGAAGCCTCCTTTATGGACTCGATCGATGGCGAAGACGGTGGCATCAGCCAGTGGATTAACTATCTTAACGTCGTAGCGGCCGTCGCTCCTATGATTGGTCTACTCGGCACAGTCAGTGGGATGATCAGCGCCTTCCAGACCATTGGTCAAGTCGGCATGGGCGATCCCTCCGCTCTTGCAGAAGACATCGGTGAAGCCCTGATCACAACGGCAACTGGCCTCACCATCGGTATCCCCGCCATGATCGCCTACTTCATCTTCCGCAACCGCCTAAACGCTGAGATCCTCCGAACAGTTGAAACCGGCGGCGATTTGATCGATACCTTCGTCGAACAATCCACCTACGCGGGTGACCAGCCTGTTACCCAACCCGCCACCGAGCCGGTCGCCGAATAGAACCCATCATTCTCAGCACTCATAAATGGAACTGGAACCCACGCTGACGGGCCGCTACCGTGCCAATGTAGGGGGCGGCGATCGCGCCAAGCGCAAGTCGCGCTTGTCGTCGCTCGTGCAAGCAGTATTCATCATAGCTGTCTTTTTATTCGCCGCCCGCTTTATCACCGTGCTCGTGCTGAGCCTCCGTGAGGAGCCAGTCTTCACCGCGCCCAAGACCATTTATCTGCCTCAGCGGGAGCTTGAGCACCAGATGGCCGTGGCCGAATTCCAAAACGCCGCCGCCACTCCCGCCACTATTCCAGCGCTCACCACAGAGAATCTCCTGGCTACCATGCCAGTGCTCCCACAAATCCCCAATGTCGATCTCAAAGCCGTCGAAAACGAGGCCATGGTCTCCGAATCCGACGCTCTCTTCGGTCAGTCGGGCCTCATGGGTGCCCTCGGGGCGCTGAGCTCTCAAGCCTCGAGTGTCTCCTTTTTAGGTATTACCGAAGAGGCTAAGAGCTTTGTTATTGTTCTCGATGTGTCGGAATCAGTAGTCCTAGCGGTCGAGGCAGCAGGTCTGAGTTTTAATGTAATTCGCGAAGAAGCGGAGTCGATCATCAACAAACTCAACGCCAACACCCGATTCGGATTTATCTTACATGGGCGCAAATATATTGCTTTCCAAAATTCACTGGTGCCCGCGACCGTCGGTAACAAAAAGGCGGCCATTGAATGGTTGCGGAAGCATTTTAACGATAGCGGTGACTCACCGCCAGGTGGTCGAGGAGGGCCAAACAACACCAATGGTCTCCTCGCCATTCTAGGCGCCGCTTTCGAGATGCAACCGGATGCAATGTTTCTCGTATCCAACGGTGGCTATTTCACAAACAATGATAAACGCAATACTACTGGGGGAGGCTCTGGCTTTGGGCGTCCAGTCGAAATCGGAGAGACGCTAAACTTTGTCCGCGAACGCCAAAAAGAGCAAAAAAAAGATGTGCGTATTCATTCCATCCACTTCTTCGACCCGCGTACTTATATTCAAGATGAGCGCATTGGTGGCGATATGCGCCGTATCGCAACTGCCAATAGCGGTAAATACAGAAAGATCAGTCGCTAGTATGAGAAAATTGAAACGCAGAAATCAGGAACCGGAAAATTTCCAGATGGCACCCATGATTGACATGGTCTTCCTTCTGCTAGTCTTTTTTATGACCGTCGCCTCCGTCGCCAAAAGCCAGAAAGTCGTCGAGCTCGATTTGCCCGAATCAGACGAGAGCAAAATTCCTGAAGACGCTAGCGACCGCGGCATTATCTCCGTCGATGCGGAGGGTAATTTCTACATCGGCGACCAAATTCGCAGCCTTGAGGAGGTCAAAGCTGCTATCAGCTCTAGCATCCGAGCTAATCCCGAACTCCGCGTCCAAGTCCGCGCCGACCAAAACACCGAATACGAATCTGTTCGCAAGCTCCTCAAGACCGCTGCCGAAGCTGGTGCCTACGAGATCATCTACGCCACCTATGAATCGCGCTAGCACGACTTTAGTGACTAATCACAAATGAAGCATAGCGAATCAGACTCAGCTTCCAAATCTACCATCCGATAATGAGACGCCTCAGAAAAAAACCACAAGACAAGCCGGAAATACCGATCGCCCCACTGATCGATGCCGTTTTCCTGCTCTTGATTTATTTCATGGTCACCTCTTCGCTCGAAAAGCAAGAGGCAGATATTTCTTTTGAGCTGCCTGGTACAGTTGAGCAGGAGGAGCCGATCGAGCTTCCCGACGAACAAATCATTGAGATTCGCGAAGATGGGCAAATTGTAGTCAATGAATACAATTACGACGCCCCTGGCGCGAAGCGCCTGATTCAACTTCAAGCCATGCTAACCCGCCTGCAGGAAGCGAGCGTGGCCAATAAAACTACTACGCAAGTCACCATTTCACCCGACCAAAAGACCAAGCATGCTATCATCATCCGGGTAATGGACGCCGTCTCCGCCGCCGGTATCACTGGAGTGAACTTTGCGATTGAGCTAGACTAAGACTAACTAAAATGAGGGCTACTAGCATTATTCCTATGTAAGCGCGCTGAATTTCAGCCTGAGCGTAGCTTTCCTCGTTCCCAATCCAGTGGGACTAGGCTTTTTGGAAGAAGTTAATCACAGAATCGACGATCGTTTCAACGGCGGCTAACTTACCTTCTCCCTCGTAGCCACATGCTAGCATACCGCTCTGTGGTTCAATGAAGTGGCATCCGCGCGCTTGGAGCGTCTGCATGTTAGACTGCGTGGCAGGATGCGTCAGCATCTTACCATTCATGGCTGGCGCGATCATCACGGGTGCAGGCGTAGCGAGATGAATCGTAGTCAACAAATCAGGCGCGAGTCCGTGAGCGAATTGAGCGATACAGTGCGCGCTGGCTGGAGCGACCAGCAGGAGGTCCGCTCGGTCAGCCAAATCGATATGCCCGGGTTGCCAGCTCTCGCCCTCCTTCCAGATGTCGGAGGCGACCGGATTACGAGAAAGTGTTTGTAAGGTAAGAGGCTGGATAAAGCTGCAGGCACCCGCAGTCATAATTGGGAACACATCCGCACCTGCCTCGCTTAAGCGACTGGTGATGTCCGCTGCCTTAAATGCAGCGATCGATCCAGTAACTCCGAGTAGGATGGTGCGATTTTTTAGAATGGAAGTAGTGTCTGACACAGGGTAATAAATGGTGGGTATTCACCAGACAAACAAGACTCAAGTATACCTTCTAATCGCTGTAAAAAAGCCCATTTTTAATAAACTGACGCAAGCCTTCGAATTTTTTCACGGTGAAGCGATCAAGATATACGCTTTCGTTTTTCTCAAATATCCATTTTATAGGTTTTTTATCGAACCAAGATCCCCATGCAAAAAGGCAAGATCACTAAATATACGCCCTTCCAACGAATCGATTTACCTGACCGTCAATGGCCGAACAGGGCGATCACTCACGCACCCATATGGGCAAGTGTAGATCTACGCGACGGCAACC
>JAKVCM010000002.1 GCA_022448605.1 Puniceicoccaceae bacterium
TTATCAACCAGCGCGGAGCCGATCCCCTTGATAGCGTCCAGTCGCTCCTCAGCGATCACATCGCCAAGATCCTCTTCCATCATCTCCAATACCCTCGCGCCACCCGAGTAGGCACGAATCTTAAAGGGGTTGTCCCCCTTCAGTTCGAGCGGCACAGCGATGTCTTCTAAAATATCTACGATGTCAGCTTTATTCATTGGGCAAAGGTTTGCGGCACTTGATTGGAAAAACAAGCGGAGGAGCTTCCTTTATGAAGGCCTCAAAAATTTCCCTTTCTCGTCAAGAGGCAAACGATCTACCCTCAACATTTCTTTCGGTAACTTATAACTCACTAACTGCTCCTTTAAGAGCTTCTTCCAGTCCACTAGCTCCTGACCCGTATAATAAACAACTAACTTTTGCCCCCACTCGACATCGGGTAGGCCGACCGCTAATACTTCTTCGATGCCAGAAATTGCGCCCACTGCATCTTCCACTTCATAGGGGTCGATCTTCTCACCGCCACTAATGACGAGCCGATCAATGCGCCCCGATACGTGGAGCCGCTCGCTCTCGTCGATGTAGCCTTCGTCTCCGCTTAAGTATCCTCGCGTTAAATCAAGCGCCTCGCCCCCGTAATAACCTTTAAAAAGAGCGGAGCTCCGTATACGTATTCGCCCAGAAGAATCAATCTTGATCTTGGCGTCGCCTATGGGTATGGCACCAGCTTGCGAGTCAGTGAGAAAATCGGCGACAGGAATCGCCGCCACCATGGCTGCGGTCTCAGTCATTCCGTAGACAGGCATCACGGGCAACTTTAGCTTGCGTGCCTCTTTGGCAAGCGATGCGGGCATAGGCGCACCTCCGACTAAGATAACGCGCGTTGTGCTTAATTCCTGAATACGCTCATCATTGGATAGAGCCCGGCTTAATTGCGTAGGCACATATGATAAACAGCAGTCTTCGACCTCATCTTCGTCAAATCGTATGTATCCACCAGAGTGATACGCACGGAACAGTTGGATGAGCCCGCTAACATGATAGAGCGGCAAAACACAGCAGCTATCAATGGCAGCACCGCCAAGAAATTGCTGCACCCCTTTGCAGGCTGCCTCAAGAGTTTTCCAAGTATGGATAGCTAGCTTTAAACCATTGGTAGTGCCCCCTGTGGGTACAAGTATCACTTTATTTTGGCGACAGGCATTAGGGCAATTGTCTCTAGAATTAAGGCTGTCTAAGGGCGCGAAACCGCGCCCAATAAGAGCATCAAATTGCTCCCTCTCCTGTGCACCCCAGTTTGGATTAGCCAGAGCGATCGATCGTCCTACTAAGATAGCGGCGAAAAGCTCGACTGTAAAATCATGCGGGCCTATCTTATCAATCACTATGAACTGATCCTGCCCTTGAATTGATTTTGCCCGGCATTGCACCCGCGCGAGTAGTTCTTGGCCAGAGATCCCCTCTACCCAGTCGCGGTCTAAGTTCTTTAAATCAAATTCCATATTAAGTCTGGATCGTATGCGTTACGATTTGAGATGTAAATCGTAGGTGCGGCTTGCTGATAATTTAGCCCGTCATCAAAGGCATCCACTGTATCATACCCAATTGGGCGAAAAACTTGTGTTAATGAATCGGCGAGCCGCAGGCTGTTTTCTAGGCCGATGCCTGTTTCGAATATCGATGAGAACACTATTTGCTCGGCCACGGGTGCGAGCCGATCGGCGAGCTGTGAAAGCTCCCCCATGAGCGGCGCTTTAATGACCAGTGGCCCCGCCCATGCATTAGGCTTTAGCCAGCGCTCGCAATCCCTTCCGTTCAAAGATTCATCAAGCGCTATGCCTATACCGCTTGCTTCCATGTAATCGCCCATCGCAGCCTCCTGGCCGCAAGCGAGAGGCTGTTCAATGAAGTCGACTCGCTCTCGATGAGGAATTAAAAACTCCAGCCATCGCTCCAGTTCGCTAGTCGCGAGCCCGGCATTCGCATCAAATCGAAGGCGAACGGTCGAAGGCAGAGAATCGAATAAACTGCGCGCCGTAATTATTTCTTTGGTAATGGGTTCAACTCCAATCTTACACTTCATACTCTGATAGCCTACTTTTGATTTTTCGTCAGCAATGCGCAGCGCAGCAGAACCTGATGGCAACAAAGCAGATACCGAGTAGTCGCGTGGGGGCGCGATTAACCGACTGACGGGGGCGCGCGAGGCACTTTGGCTTGATGCCTCTCCATTTTTCAGTAAGTCGAGACTTCCTCGCTCTGCAAAAATTTGAGCCGCCGAGAGGGCAAACGCGCAGCAAGGTAGGTTTACCGGCACATTCATCTCTGGCTCGCTTGCAAGTTGTTCTAGGAACGCCGTCGCTTCAGCCAAGGTCTCGCTCCCAAAGCTAGGTAGAGGGGCGACTTCGCCATAACCGGTGCACTCCTCTTGCTCTAGGCGGACGAGGAAGCCCTCGCGAGTCGTCCAATCACCATGCGCAGTGCGTAATGGCTGACGAAACACTCGCCGGTAGGGCTTCACTGAAATTTGGCGGCTCATTTACACGCACACAATCATTTCCTACTTGAGAAAAGACAATCTTTTGCTGTGATTAGAACATGAAAGCACCTCGAATCGAAGACTACTACCAATCTGCGGATCTGTTCTTCTTGAACAATTTACCCGTCGGCCTGACCTACGACGACGTTTCGCTAGCCACCCTCTACTCGGACGTGCTTCCCCGCCAAACTACTTTAGCGACTAGCCTCTCCGCCTCACTAGAGCTGCAGATCCCCATCATTTCCTCGGATATGGACACCGTCACCGAGTCAAAGATGGCCATTCAAATGGCACTCAACGGCGGGCTCGGCCTCATCCATTACAACATGAGCGACGAGAAGCAGGTGCGCGAAGTCACTCGGGTGAAAAACCACATTCATGGCTTCATCCAAGAGCCGATCAAAGTCGCGCCCGATCAAAAAATCGGCGAAGTAATGGAGCGTATCGCCGACCGTGGCTATGGCTTCAGCACCTTCCCTGTGGTCGATGCAGAGAACAAGCTCTTAGGTCTTCTACCTGGCCGCGTGGTTAAGGCGCGTTACGCCGAACGCCTCGTGTCCGAGGCTATGAGCCCGCGCGATCAAGTCTACACACTGACCGAAAAAGAGATTACCAAGAATCCAATCAAAGTCGCCGACGAATTTTTTACAAAACACATGGGTATCCATAAACTGCTTGTGGTAGATGACGGAGATCGCCTTCGCGGACTCTTTACCTTATCCGACATTGAACGTATCGATGCTGAGTCCCAACAGTCCGTCAAACCCGCGCGAGACAGCCACTTCCGCTTGATGTGTGGCGCGGCTATCTCTGCCCACCGCACTGCCGACGGCGAACTAGACCGTGACCGTATCCTCGGCCATGTCGGCAAACTCGTAGATGAAGGCGTTGACGCCGTGGCCGTCTCTACCGCACACGGTTTTTCCAAGGGCGTAGGAGATGCCATTCGCATGCTACGAAGCGAGTTTGCCGATCTTACCCTCATCGCTGGCAATGTCACCAGCGCCGAAGGCGTCGAATTCCTCGCTGATGCGGGCGCCAACACCATCAAGATTGGCCAAGGCCCTGGCTCGATCTGCACCACCCGGATCGTCGCAGGTGTTGGCATTCCGCAAATGACGGCACTATACTGCGCCTCGATTGCAGCTAAGAAGAGGGGCGCTACAATTCTCGCCGATGGAGGCATCACCAAATCTGGCGACATGGTTAAAGCCCTTACCCTTGCCGACGGCGTCATGTGTGGCAGCCTGCTAGCTGGCTGCAACGAAGCCCCTGGCCAGATCATCGAAATCAACGGCAAACTTTATAAGCAATACCGCGGCATGGGCAGCAGCGCCGCGATGAAAGATGGCTCTGCCGCACGCTATGGCCACGACCGCAAAGACGTCGCTACCAAAGCTGCCGCCGAAGGCATTGAAGCGCTTAAAGAATCCGTCGGATCTCTCAGCGGTGTGCTCCGCGAACTCGTCGGCGGTATCCAGTCCGGCATGGGCTACCTAGGCGCGGCGAACCTCGAGCAGCTTCGTAAAAATGCTCGCTATATCCGCGTCAGCCCCGCCGGCCAAAAAGAGTCCGCACCTCACGATGTCATCACAGTCAAAACTTCTGACGCTTCCGGCGAATCCGCCAAATAATTTCGTAATTTATCATTAATGTTAACTGCCTTTCAAAGCCAACTCATCACCGACACCGGCATCTCAACTGGAGATGAAGGTAAAGGTCGCGTCATCCTAGAAATCATCAACGAGCTTCGTGAGGTAACGGGGCGTAATGATGCTGTCGCGGCCGTAATGAAGGTTAATGGCGGTTCTAACTCGGGGCATACCGTAGCTGGGCTAAAGCTCAACCTTCTGCCCGGAGGCGTGGCCGACGAGAAAGTGCCCCACCTTCCCATTGGCGCAGGAGTTGTTGCGGACCCACGCAAATTTCTTTGGGAATCAGCTTATGCTGAGCTGCATGGGCACGTCGCGATCAAGCGCCTAGCGATCGACGAGCGCTGCCTCGTCTCTGACCTCTGCCATCGCTTGCTTGACCTCGCCTGGGAGGACTACCGCGTCAACATCCAAAAAGGTAAATCCCGTGGTTCCACGGGTCGTGGTATCACCCCCGCCTACCTCGACGAAGTTGGGCAGTTTCAAATTTACTACGCCGACTTTTTCGGCTCGAAAAGCGACTTCGCCGAGAAAATGCAGGGCCGCATCACCCGCGCCCTTCGCGTAATCAAGCATGTCTGCCAAGTCGCACCAGCGCGCTGGCCGAACTTCTTCGACACACTCACTGCCGCCGAAACACGCGCCAACGCTGAAGTCATCGATGCCGGCAAGGTCGACGCAATTGATTTCGATTTCGGACGATTCGCTGGCGATGCTCCATTCACGCTTAACCTTGAAAAACTAATTGAAGCCTATTGGACCGCAGGTCAGGTCCTCGCCCCGCAGATCGTCGACGTGCGCGAACTGGTACTCCGCGAGCAAGACAAGGGGAACTACATTATCGGAGAATTTGGGCAGGCCTACTGGCTGGATAAGCGCCATGGCTTTGCTCCCAATGTGACCGCCTCGCACACCTTCACGCCCGAATTCTTCCAGAGCGCCGGCATCCCCGCACAGCCCATCCACAACGTCGGTTGCTGCAAAGCCTACGATACCAAAGTCGGTACCCATGTCTTTATATCCGAGATCGATCTCGACCACCCGCTCAGCTCCCTACTTCGTAAGATCGAATTTGGTGCAACGACTGGTCGCCAGCGTATGGTCGGCTGGTACGACGCCGTGGAAAAGGGCGATGCCCTACGCTACGGAGGTTATCAGGATCTCGTGCTTAACAAGCTAGACGCCCTCTCTCACTCTGGTGACTGGCAAGGCGAGCTCCAAATCTGCACAGCCTACGAAAAAGAGAATGGCGAGACCCTCCACCACGTCCCGCGCAACAGCGAGCTTCACAAAACACTTAAGCCCGTATATAAAACAATTCCTGGCTGGAGCGAAGACATTTCCGGCATACGCCACTTCGCCGATCTTCCAGAGGCGGCCAAAGTTTACGTCGCATGGCTGCTTAAAGCACTGATCGATGTCGCCAACCACGGCGACCAGAATAAGGACAAGGTCCCTAACCTCCGCTATATCGGCGTCGGCCCTGAGCCCAGCCAGATCATCAAAGATGTGCCCGCTGTCGAAGAGCTTTTGGAGCTCGCAGTTTGAACATGCACGCAAAAATCATCGCAGTATGTGAGGCTTTTTCTATGGGCGACTCCGCAGCCGCACTCGATTTTATCGCCGACGGCATCGAATGGCACATTGTGGGTGACCGTACGATCGACGGCAACGCAGCAGTTAAAGAAATGTGTGAAGACGCGGCCTCTCAGGGTAAAGCTAACTTTCAGAACGGCCGTGTAATTAAGGGCAAGAACCACATCGTGGTCGAAGGTGCCGAACTCGACACCGATATGCACTACTGCGACATCTACACCATCGAGCAGGAGCAAATCAAGGAAATCACCTCCTACTGCTTGGCAGGCATTGAGTAAAATTATTCCCCTTGGAAGCTGAGCACAATACGGCGTTCGTGGCTGTGGTTACGGTGCTCCCAGAGGAAGACACCTTGCCAGCTTCCTAGGCAAAGGCGGCCATTGACGAAAGGAATCACCTCGGCCGTTCGGGTCAGTGCCATCTTAATGTGACTCGGCATATCATCCGCACCCTCGTAGGTGTGGGTGAAATGCGGGTCATTTTCCGGGACTAGGCGATCGATGAAAGCTTCGAGGTCACGACGTGCAGAGGGATCGGCGTTTTCCATTATTACAAGGCTGCAACTGGTGTGGCGGCAAAACACAGTAACAGTGCCTTCGTTCTGCCGCGATTCGGCTAAGGCCTCCTCGATCATAGAAGTGAACTCAGAAGTCGATTTACCAGGCGCGGTGACGACGATTTCTTTAGTGAAAACAGACATGTTGAGGGTATGAAAGTTAGAAGTCGCGAAAGTGGAAAGGATATTCACCAATCAAAACATTCCAACTTTCATACTTTCATCCCTTAGCGCAGCTAGTAAGGTAAACTCCATGCTTCGGGAGTTATGCATCATACTATTGCTGACCGTGATAGGTATCGCCTATTCACTAGTCGGTGGACTATCGCCGCAGCCAGAGGCAGAGCCAGAGCTCCAAGCAGGCGAGATTTACTTGGCCGATGCTCAGACACTCAACGCGATTTGGGTCGATGCGAGGGCGATTGAAGAATTCGAAGAAAACCATCTCCCCGGTGCGCTCTTCTTCGATGAGAGTAACTGGGATACGGGACTATTAGAGCTAATGAATACTTGGCTCATGCAGCCGCGGCCAATTGTCATTTATTGCGAGGCCGAGACTTGCGACACGAGTAAACGGATTGCTAAGCGCTTACGCAAGTCTCTGCCCGACGCAGAGATCTATAGCTTGAAAGGAGGTAGCGTCGCATGGCAGGAATAAGACCAAGAATACGTTTAACGGCCTTTCCGGCCTATCTGATTCTAATCGGGCGACTCATCGTATCGGCAGCATTTATCCTGGCGGCGCTGCCCAAGATCCAAGAACCTGCGGCTTTTACGACCTCTGTGGAGGGCTACCGTGTAGTCACTGGTGATCTTGCGGTGTGGATAGCCTTAGCGCTGCCTTGGCTAGAGCTAGTCGCCGGGTTTGGCCTTTTAATTCCACGAATTAGACGTGGCAGCGCCCTAGTCATCGCCCTGTTACTGATCGCATTCATCATCTTACACGCCAGCGCTTGGGCGCGCGGTCTAGACATCAGCTGCGGCTGCTTTAGCGCCCATGAATCCTATAAAACACCCGATTACCTCTGGCTGATTTTTAGAAATCTCGGTCTACTCACGGCCTGCGGCTGTGTGCTAATTCGTGATTGGCAGTATCCGCAGTAACGAAGCTTGAGAGAAGGTGTTAGCGCTTCTTGATCTAAATCTACTTTTACCCAAGTCTTATAACAATGCTTATGCGCTCAATACTTTTCGTATTTCCCTTAATTGCTTGTGCCTCATTTCTTGACGCGTCGACCTTAGTCTGGGATCATACTGAGGTGCGCATCAAGATGGGGCCAGATGAAAAGGAGGCCCGTGCTTCTTTCAAGGTAACAAACGAGGGCGAAAAAGTCGTCCGCATTGCACGCGTAAAAAGCAACTGCGGTTGCACAAACACGATCCTCAATAAAAAAATTCTCCCGCCGGGCGAATCGGCCGAAATCGTCGCTATTTTTAGTAAAGGAAAACGGCAAGGCTTGAACCGCAACCGCCTACAGGTCTACCTCGACAGTCAAGTAGACGCGCTTGTAACGCTAAAGATGAACGTGCAGATCCCCGCTTTAATCGAGGCACAACCGCAGATCGTTTTCTGGAAGCCTGAAAGCTCGAAAACCCCTCGCCCTGTGCACCTGCTAATTGATGAGCGCCATATCGACCAAATCTTGCAGATCGACTACGATCGCTCGCGGCTCACTGTGACCACAGAGAGCGACGATCCAAAAAATAATGGCCCCATCGTCTTAAAGGTGGAACCAAAGGACTTTAGTAAGCTCTACCGCGGCACGATCACTGTTTATGCTGGCGGTCCTAATGGCAGAAAAGCTGAGACGCGCGTGCATGCTTTTGTGCAACCGTAAGCCGTAAAGACTATCTGTCTCCGGCTAATGCGATTGATTTGTAGGTCAGCGCCCGCCACTTTGACTCATAGCCCCTTCGCTTCCATCTCGGCTAAGCGTTCTGCCTCGCCGCTCCAGTCGTGGGGCAGCTTCTGCACAAGGCCAGTATCGAAGCCGACGGTCTTCAGCTTAGATAGTAAGCGGTCATAATCAGCATCTCTTACTATATCACTGCGCAGCATAATCCATGCGTACTTGCGACTAGGATGCGCGATAATCGTTTCCGAATAGTCAGAATCAAGGTGCAATATAATGTAGTCCGCGGTGAAAGGCCAAATGAATTGCATGTGCCACTGCGCGTTACTGTCAACTCCCTCGTCCACCCAGCCAACAGGTGTGAGCGTTTTGATCTCAGCATCAACCCCACCATCGCGAAACTGATAAGTTGTCTGAATTTTTTTATCTGCATCGAGACGATAGTGCTCGATCGCATTATATGCATCTTTATCGACGATGATTGGTGTGTAACCATGAACATACCAGCGCCCCATAAATCGATCGATGTTGACGTTTTCAGCAGTCGGTAATGGGGCGTCGTTTAAAGCGCATCCACTTATTAAACACATGATCGCGAAGCTGAAGACCGCTAAAGAAGTACTGCAGAGTGGTTTTTTCATGGTGAGTCTATTATTTAAGTTTCGTTTGGCTCAGGCACGTCCGCGCGCCATATAAAGAAAGCCGCCACTACAAAGCAGAGGCCGACTGCGATCCCGAAGAGCAGGATGATCCCCCACTGCATCGATTCAGATACGACATCGTGCGACATGTCGAGACCCATAGCCTGTAAGCCTAATCCAATGGCAACAAAGGCAAACGCCCGCGCTATTTTGAGTCCAGACTTCCAAACCGCAAAATACAGTGACTCTTTGCGCTGACCCGTCTCGACCTCGTCGGCATCGATTAAGTCGGTGATCATCGAATCAATCAAGAAGACCGCACCGCATAGAACGCCGCCAATAGAGGAGATAATCAATGATGGCCAGACGAGCCCCGCTGGAAGTGTTGGGTAGGCGATGATCCCCATCACCCCTAGGCAGCCAACTGAAACGTAAGCAGGCACGCGTTTGCCGTAGCGCTTAGAGAGAGCGATCCAGAGCGGAATCGAAAGCACGATGCTCAGCGTGAAGACTGGAAAAATGGCTTGAGTAACTTGCGCTTCCGAAAGCTCCAGCACAAAGCGATAATACATGAGTGCGAGTGCCGCATTAATCGTCCTGCCGATGGCAGCAATGATACCCGCGAAAAGAATCTGAACGAATGCTCGATCCCTAAAGAGACCTTTAACTTTTGCCCAGCTAGGCAGTGCTGACTTCACCTCCTGCGAGGTCTCTCGCTCGCGAGGACGCAGGAAAAATGCAGTCAAACTGCCTGTGAATAGGACTAGCGCTGCTAAAAACCAGGCACTGATTCGTCGAGAGTCGGCCAATTCCACAAGTGTCGGCTCACTCGATAGCGTGGCCAAATAAATGCCGGGCAGAGCACTGCCGACGGCAAGCCCCAGAATCCCAAAACCCATGCGTGAGGCGAGTAGCTTATTTCGCTCGTTCGCTCGCCGACTCAGCTCGGCGCTAAGACTACTCTGCGGCAGATCTAGCAGAGTCATCCCTGTGTTGACCAGCACGTAGGCGACCAATAACTGCAGAAAAAGGTAGAGGGTGTAACCACTTTGAAAAGGCGAAAAAAGCAGCACGGTCGTCGACGCTAGGAGCACCGCACCGCACCAGAGTGTAGCAGAGTAAGTGATGCCTCGGCTTCGTGCGGCAAAGAGGCCCGCGGATACCAACAAATCACTAAGCGCATCCCAGAAAATTGCCACTGCGAAGGCCAAACCAGCAAGGATCGGACTAAGCCCAAGAATACGCGTATAAAAATCGAAGAGATAGAGCTGCAACATCACCTCAACCGCTACCTTGCCGAGGCTGGCGACCCCATAGGCAGGATAAAGGTGGCATTTGATTGGGGACTGTATCACGAATACAAAACGCAAGCGCTTACGCTTGCTTACAGTCCAAGCTTGCCAAAGCCATCAAGAAACTTGAAAAGGCTCTTCATTAAACATGACAGATCAAAACTTAGGCCCCACTGGTGAAATTTGTTTCGACCTTCCCTCTCCCTATGAACCGCACCCTTGCGGCTTGCTGCACTTGCCCCGTTTTATCGCTAAATGCCGCAAGCACCTAGCGGATGAGTTACCCAAATCCTACCAAAAGAATTTCTGCCGGGGCTTTGATCGCTTTTTATGCATGCACCTAGGTATCGATCCAAAAGATGTAGTCGAGGCAGTTCGCGAGGCGGGAAAAGACGATATAGTTCTTGACCAGCTCTTGGGCGAAATATTCCCCGAAGACCTCAAGCTCGTCGAATGGAACCGAGAAATCACCCGCAAGGGACAAACTAAAGCCGGCCGCGAATTCTTGGCTGAATCCCTAACTAATATGGGTACACCCGAAATGATCGGTAAGATTGATAGCGTGATGGACATGATGGACTTCGACGAAGGCCGTATCACTGGATTTTCGGATGAGCGTCGCCGTGAGTGGGAAGCGAATAGATAAGGCTTTTACGCGCAAGGATGTAAGCGGGAAAATCTACCCATATATATTTTTCTTTAATTAATATTTCTGGTCAGCTTTACTAAAGCATGCGGTTTTTACTTTTGCTTTACTAGTAATGTTTACTGCTAATTAGATAGAACCTGAAAATACACCTGGGCAATGCTTTATAAGGGTCTTTGAATGGGAATTTAGAACATGGGCCACGAAGCACGCTACTCGAAAGATACTTTTCAGACCCGCCTTATATGGCAGGATCTAGACCCCGATTACCTACGCCAGCTAATTAGCCTTGCTAAAATCGAAGACCTCGCAGGCGCCGGACTGGCAAATCGTCCTGAACGCCTAGGCGACGTCACGACCGCGCTCATGCCCGAGGGCGCTAAGGGCAAAGCTCAGCTTACTGCACGCGAGCCGCTTGCAGTATGCGGGCTCGGGCTAGTCCAGACCACCCTTGATAGCTATGGCCAAGATTGCCAATTCAAAGCCAAGGCTGAAGATGGCCAATCACTCGATCAGGGAGACCCCATTGGCATCCTCAGTGGCAGCTCTACCGTGCTACTGCAAGCCGAGCGCGTCATCCTCAACTTCCTTCAGCATCTCAGTGGTGTAGCGACTGAGGCTAGGCGCTACGTGGATGCGCTCGGAAACAGCCCCTCCGCGTTACTCGACACGCGCAAAACCTTACCCGGTTACCGCGTGCTTCAGAAATATGCCTTTGCTTGCGGGGGCGGCTATAATCACCGCATCGGCCTCTTCGATCGCGTCATGCTCAAAGACAATCATCTCGCAGTGGCTGGTGTGACTGGCGGCAAGCGACTGAGCGAAACGGTCGCTCTCGCTGTCAATACTTGCGAAAATATCCCCGTCGAAGTTGAAGTCGATACACTCGAACAAATCATCCCCTCGCTCGAGGCTGGTGCCGACATTATCCTACTCGACAACTTCAGCCTTCCCGAACTTAAACAGGCCGTCTCAATTGTAG
Source organism: Puniceicoccaceae bacterium (assembly GCA_022448605.1). Classification (GTDB taxonomy): domain Bacteria; phylum Verrucomicrobiota; class Verrucomicrobiia; order Opitutales; family Coraliomargaritaceae; genus Thalassobacterium. The sequence goes on from JAKVCM010000002.1 coordinate 11,737, forward strand.
AAGGTCGCGCTTGGACTGAGGCTAGCGGAGGCATTACGCTTAATAGTCTCTCTGCTCTTGGCGACCTCGGGCTCGATTTTATTTCAACCGGTGCACCAATCCATCATAGCAGGTGGAAGGATATTGGCCTAGACTGGCTATGAACGATACCGATTACCGCCAAATCTTAGCTAACTGCGATACGCAAACCATATTGACTGCGCTACTCGATGCCCCGGATACTTTTGTATCGGGTAGCTTGCTGGCCGAGCAACTCGGCGTTTCACGCCCAGCCATCCATGGTAAACTAGTAAAACTGCGTGAACAAGGCTTTGAGATAGAAGCGATCCGCAACAAGGGTTACCGACTTATCAAAGAACCGGAAGTGCTCCATGCGTGCTTGATCCATTACTATATGGAAAAATCCTGTGCACCAATTAAGGTTCTCTACTTCCCCGTCATCGACAGCACCAACAGCGAAGCCGAGCGTCAGTTATCGCGCCGCCGCGCCACGCCCTTCGCAATTGCCTCTAGTTGCCAAACAAGAGGAAGAGGCCGACTCGGGCGCGACTGGCACAGTGCGAGCGCTGAGAATCTTTATCTCTCCGTCGTCTTTGAGCCGAATATTCCACCGCAAGCGCTCCAGCACTTTACCCTCTGGGCAGGTATTCACATTTGCCGTGCCCTTCAAGGTCTTGTCCCGAAAACACCCTTGAAAATCAAATGGCCAAACGACCTCTATTGCAATGGGCGCAAGTTTGCTGGCATGCTAACCGAAGCCAAAGTAGACGCTGACAGCCTGCGTAGCATCGTCTTCGGAATTGGACTGAACGTAAATAGTAACCCCGCAAAATATCCCAGAGAAATTCAAAAAACTGCGACTAGCCTCTACGCGGCCTGCGGCGAGGAACTAAGGCTAAACCGGGTAGCCGCCATAGTAATCACCGCGACCCAAGCAGCCTACAATACTTGCATCTTTGGTAGTGGCTCGGAAAACCTCGTCGACGCCTGGGCGCCACTCAACTCGCTTTCCGGACAAAGCGTTACCGCGATTATGAATAATAAAGAAATCACTGGCATCGCATGCGGGATCGACGAATCGGGCGCCCTACAACTCCTCGATGAAAGCGGCATCCTCCATTCAGTCAGCGCGGGTGATGTAACACTCAGAAAATGACTGATTAATTATAAATAATCATTAGTCTGAATTATTGTGAATTATTTATGCATAGACGTCGGTAATACCAGTATCCACTACGGGCTGGTTTCAGGCCAGACGGTGCAATGCGCGGGAGAGTTCCCTACCCACAATTTTGACCGCACTCCCTCGCCTGAATTTACGCAAGCAGTCACTCCGCTCATTGCTCAAGCCAAAGGTGTCTCCTATTGTTCGGTTGTTCCAGCGATCAATGAGAACCTCTGCACCAGCCTCGCCGAGTTTGCCAAACCGATTTTTCATCTTACTTGCGAGAATTGCACGGGGCTCGATCTAGCCTACCCGAAGCCCTACGAGATCGGGGAAGACCGCATCGCTAACGCAATCGCGGCGCAGGAGTTCTACAGCATTCCTGCAATCGTCATCGATATGGGCACCGCTGTTACTTTCGACATTATTAGTAGTAAAGGCTATGAAGGTGGTATCATTGCGCCCGGACTCGCCGTGATGACCCGCTATTTGCATGAGCAAACCGCCCTCTTGCCAGAATTGAAGCCTGAAGACCTCGTCTGTGTCAAAGGAGCCATAGGTAAATCCACTGTAGACGCCATGAAGCTTGGTGTGGCCGTCGGGTTTTCTGGTATGATCCAATCTATCTTAGATAAAGTAATTGATGGTCTAGCGGAGAGAGGCGAATTGAACCCTGTCGTTCTTTCGACCGGCGGCAGCGTTGCCAATCTCACAAAAGACTGGGCGCAAAAAAGCGAGTTCGTTAAAGACCTCACCTTAATGGGGCTTGGCGTAGCAGTAAAACGTGCTTAAGTTTCAAAGTTATTTAAAAGCTACTTTTTGTTGTTAGCGAACACTATGCCTCAATGAATAGATAGATAGTTTTAAATTGCGCTAGTAAACTTAGGTTTTAAAAAGTGTTTATGAGGTCTTTATTTGTATTTTTAATCATCATTGCTCTGACTACTAAAAGCTGGGGAGAATTTTATCTGGATGCTAGCCGCTGTGAGTTCGGCAAAATTAATTTCCAGGCTTCAAATCTACAAGGGGCTAACGATTATATTTCTGAAGAGTTTGTAGAATTAAAAGATGGTGATGTCCTCTATGTGCTTAACTTTAGCGCTAATTACGAAGCTCCTTTTTACTATACTGCGAATACCGGCGGAACCGGAACCAGTAGCCAAGTAAACATTGGTATATTTACAAGAAACAACAATGAAAGCGAATACCTTGACGCAATTAGTTACAGAAGTGGTGGCGGAATGGCATTCTTGAATAGTGCCTTTAATGGAATATATTTAGTTGGGCCAACAAAGGTATTTATAGGTCTCCCTTTTTCGGCAAATTATGAAAATTATGTTGAATATCGAACTTCAAGTAATGCATTTTCGTGTTCATTGCACTATGCTATACAGAGAAAACGGGTTGTTAACCCTCAAGTAGTTAACGATTAATTTTACTTTTTATAAGCCCGAATAAATAGGCCTTAACTATTGGTTATAATAGCCTAGAATATTTGTATTCTTCCCCAATGAACCGTGTTTATATCAAAACCTACGGGTGCCAAATGAATGAGCGCGACTCCGATGCAGTCGCGGCGATGCTTCGCGGGAAAGGTTATTCTGTGATCGATAATGAACAGGATGCCGACGTCATCCTATTAAACACTTGTAGTGTGCGTGATCAAGCTGAGCAAAAGGCGATCGGCAAGGCGGGTCACCTGATGAAGCGAAAGCTTAAAAACCCTAACTTCATCGTCGGAGTTATGGGCTGTATGGCGCAAAATCGAGGCGAGGCTCTCCTTGATAGTCTGCCAGACCTAGACTTAGTAATTGGCACGCAAAAATTTCACCACGTTCCTGATCATCTGAGCAACATGATTGCTACTATGCAAGGACAAGGGCCGCGGCCGGAGTCCATAGTCGACCTTGCTGAAGAGCTCGATTCGCAAAATACGATCAAGGCACATCTTGATGATAAACTTCAAATCACTGCCTTCGTTAGTATTATGCAGGGCTGTAATATGAAATGTGCTTACTGCATCGTACCAAAGACACGAGGAGTGGAACGAGCTCGCCCAATGGAAGCGATTGTCGAAGAAATTGAAGGTTTAGCCGCCAAAGGCACTCGTGAAGTCACTCTTTTAGGGCAAATTGTTAATCAATACGGAATCCGTGAATTCCCCTTTGTTGATAAGAAGAGTCCGTTCGTCCAATTACTAGAAAAAGTGCACGCAATCGAAGGCATTGAGCGCATTCGTTTCACTAGCCCACACCCAATCGGTTTTAAGGATGATTTGATCGAATGCTACGCGTCTATGCCTAAACTTTGTGAGTATCTACACTTTCCCATGCAGAGCGGTAGTGACCGCATTCTTAAGGCGATGCGCCGCCCCTACTCGATTGATAAGTTTCGTAGCATTATTGATAAGATTCGCAAAGTGCGCCCCGACATATACATTTCAACCGACATCATTGTTGGCTTTCCGGGCGAAACAGACGAAGATTTTGAATTAACAAGGAAGCATTTCGAGGAGATCGGCTTCGACATGGCCTACCTCTTTAAATACAGCGTGCGCCCTGACACTACGGCTGAACCTCTGGGGGATCCGATCACAAAAGCGCAGAAAGAACACCGCAACCAAGTGCTTTTGGAGATTCTCGCAAAGAGCTCTCTAGAAAGAAACGAGAGTCTTGTTGATAAAGTCGAAGATGTTCTTTTTGAGGGTCCCGCCAAAAAAGGAGAAGATATGTTCGTTGGTCGTACTCGTGGTAACCGCGTGGTTATCGTAAAAGCGAACCAGCGTCTCGTTGGACAACTCGTCCCTGTTCGTTTTAGCCGAGTAACCACCAATACACTCTATGGGGACTTGGTATTAGAGGGCGTTGAGAACGAAATGGAAGCGGTTACATTATAGTCGCTTGGGTGTCTCTACCTAAAGGATTTGATTCGCACTAAATTGAACAAGCGCCAGTGCTATGATTTTCTTTTAGGCCATAGCGGCCGTCTTCTAATTTAGTAAAATAACAGCCGATGCGAGGGTGATCAATCGCTTGGCCGCTAGTATCTTGTTTTAAATTAGAATGGGCGACATAAGTACTCAGGCCTCCACTATCGTGAACTAACACGTGATACCAAGGTTGATTTCGATTGGGCTGTGTTTTGTTAGTTTTATACCAAGTATCCCCAGCCATGCAAACGGGATCGACCGCGACAATGACGCCTCGATAGCCGTAGTTTTGGTGAGTCACAACAAGGCCAAGATCATAAAAAATATTGGGTGATGCGCCGCCATCAATGTCTGAGAGTCTGATTAACACGTATAGGATATTAAGCAACTAATCGAATTCTTCAAGTTTCTGAGTGAAAAGCTTCTAAAACTTCGCTCATTGAGCGAATTTCCTCTGGCGGAAAGAAGCTGTTTATGCGGCTAATTACCTGCTGGATGATACCATCAGGACAGGAAGCGCCACCAGTAAGAAGTATGTGAGGCTTCTTCACTGAAGTATCGAAAAGGGGACGCTCTTTTTCAATCGTGGTAGAACCTTTGGGTAGGTTGTAGGGAAAAATGTAATGCCGGACAGTTTTAAGAGAGAGGAGATTGCTCTCAGACTGAATGTAATGAGCGTGTTCACCAAAACGCTCGGCACAAACGCGGTAGAGTTGAAACGTATTGGAGCTATTTTTACCGCCAACTACTAGCGCGGCATCAATAGTTTGCTCGAATGCTTGCTGGAGAGCGTCTTGATTGACCTGTGTCGCGTAACAGAGGGTGTCGCCTTTACCCTCTGAACAAAGGTGATTAGCTACTTTAGACTCGCCGTATTTCGCAATCATCACTTCGCGGAGATAGTCAATAATTGTAAGGGTTTCATTCCGCAGGAGAGTGGTTTGGTTAACCACAGCGATTTTTTCAAAGTCACGCGTGGGGTCTAAACCATCGGAGTAAAGTCCTGCAAAATACTTTTTTAAGAGCGCGGCCTTCTTTGAAGTCTCTGCTTGGATGACCTCGGCTAAATGTTGCGCGTGCTCCATATTACGGATTATTAGGGCAGGACCATAACTTGAACTATTAGAAAGTGTGGCCTTAGTCTCTTCGTGCTCTGATTTCCCATGTATAATAACAGTGAAGCCCTCTCGCGCATAACGGCGAGCCGCTTTCCAGACCTTTTCTACGAGCATACAAGTCGCGTCGTTTTCACGAATGGAAAGACCACGGCGAATTAGACGTGCTTTATCTTCATTAGTCGCGCCGAAGGCTGGGATAATTACAATATCGTCCTGCGTTAGTTGATTCCAAAGAGCGTTTGAGTCTTCCTTGCTGTTAGCCATCTTTCCATCAGCACGTAGAGGATGGCCTTTGTCCGTTTGTAAATAACGAAGCCCGCGCGAGAGAAGGTCTTTGTTAACGAATGGATTGTGAATTAACTCACTAAGCATGAATACCCGTTTACTGGGATGTGTGGCCACAGTCTCATAAGCGCGTTCAATCGCATTTTGCACGCCGAGACAAAAGCCGAAGTGGCTAGGAATAATGTAACTAACCGCACCAAAATCTAGCACTGCGGCCTTGCTTGGAGACTTTTCTTTTTTACGTCTCGCTTCTTTGATCGCTAAGCAAAGTGCACTCTGGTAAAGCGCTTCGGATTGACTATCGATGTAAACAGAGCGATTGCGTTCATTTTTGGTGCGGAAGCGAAAGATGTATTCATTTTCACCCATTCCGAGATAAGGAATGCGGTGTAGTTCCCCATTAATCGCCTCTAAGACCGCTGCTAATTTAGCTGTTTGAGAAAGTGAGCGAAGATTAAAAATGGTCTGCCAATTTTTTGTAGCTCCGCCACTATCCGAGAGCACGGTGCAGAGGATCGGTTGATGTTTGAGCGTTGTCAGATCATGCCAAATGTAACTTCCGACCTCTATTTCTGCTAGGTCGTAAACACCATTGGCATCTTTTATCACCAACAAGTGATTTTTAGCATTAAAAAGCAGTCGAATAGGATCCATTTTATTAGTCAGTGCCAATGGAAACAGATAGGTTTTTCAATTTTTGAACTTAAACTATGGTGCACAGGACAAGCTCTAGCTGCAAGTTCAACAGTATGCTTTGCTTTATCGTCCAGTTTAACAGGTAGCCAGATCTCAATGTTGAGTTTAATAATACGGCGTGGTTTGAATTCGGACATCTCATTTTGCACTTCGACTCGCATCCCTGTGAGATCAAAACCAAGCTTTTCCATTTGCATACCAATAATTGTTGCAATACAAGAGCCGAGTGCTGCCGAACAGAGATCTGTCGGCGAAGCAATTTCGCCCTTTCCATTATTGTCTATTGGTGCGTCAGTTGGAAAGAAAGTACCTGTTGGTTCGTGGATCACTTTACATCGTAATGCACCCTCATACTTGACAATCATCTTTATCATTCGAAGGACTTTGTTTAAGAATCAAATCGGGTCAATTCGTATGCGCAGGAGCTAATGTGAAAGTTGCCCATATGGGCAACCGAGTCAAAACGGATATCTTACATGTGTATAATTTTTACGTGGTTAATATTTTGCGCGTCTGTGTAACCATCCAACCGAGCAGAAGCATTCTACGATTGCACCAGAAGTGCGCAGAGTTAGTGTAGGCTTTTATTTCCAAGCCAAGTCCCACCTCAAAAACTATGTTTCAAGTCAATTTCAGCGAACAAAGTATGCATGAGCTCAACCAGCTTGACACGCGATCACAGATGCTGCTCGTAGAAGTTGTAAGTACACTTAAACATGAGCAATTGGAAAATCCCAATGAAGAATTAGGTCGTTTTCATCGTAACGGAAAAACCTACTATCGCGTACGGGCCGGCGAATTTCGCATTTATTTCGAACAAGAAGGTGATGCACTCTTCGCCCACTACATCCTACATAAAAATACACTCACTGATTTTATTTTTAGGTTTAAATTGCCCTTTACTGAGGAGTTCATGCTCGAAGAGGAAGACTCTTTTTGGAAATACCTTGAGTCTCTGCGCCACAAAGATGCAGTTGAGAAATAAATTTTTTGTTTTCAATGACTGTACCCAAGCAAGAGTTCGAAAGGTCGCGCAGTAAATATACGGATGCTAACGAAGCCAGCCAAATTTACCTTTTACCTAACAGTTTGACTGCTGGTAATTTATTCTTCGGGTTTCTTGCGATTTTACGCTGCGTCCAGGCAAATTACGCGACAGATCCATTGGTAGTATCCAATAATTATAAGCAGGCTGTGTGGTTTATCCTCTTTGGGGTGATTTGTGATGCACTTGACGGGCGAGTCGCTCGGCTAGGTGGTCGCGAATCCCTTTTTGGTAAGGAGTTCGATTCTATTGCTGATATCATTTCATTTGGCGTGGCACCCGCTCTTATGATGATTTTCCTCGTCCTCACTCCTACAGTGGACCAATATCCAGTCTTTTTACAAATCAGCTGGTTGATCGGATTCGTTTATTTACTTTGCGCAGCTGTGCGCTTGGCCCGATTTAATGTACTTACCCACCCCATGTTGCTGCCAGCTGAGCAACTAGAAGGCACAAGTGATTTCCTTGGACTGCCTGTGCCCGCTGCTGCGGGCATGATCGCCTCACTTGTACTTGTTATTCTGAGCCTTGAGATCCCTACCTTTGATTCGCGGAGCCTTGCTCTACTCATTCCCCCGTTCATGCTAGCGATTGCATATCTTATGATCAGCAACATCCAATACCCTAGTTTTAAGGACTTAGGATGGCAGACACAAACTAAAGTTCGCACCTTTATTGGATTAATCCTAGGACTTGGCACTGCCTTCTTTTTTAAAGAATTCTTCTTCGCACTTCTTTTCTTTACTTACATAGCTTTTGGGCCGATACGCCACTTCGTCAAAGCCTATAAACTAAGAAAAGCGCTTAAAAAACAACGTGAATAGTTTGGCAACAAGTGCGAACTGTTTGTGTTTTTAAAAATAGTTTTTCCCCTTATAAACAAATCACATTATTTATTAACCTTGTTTTAAGCACAGGAAATGTTTCGTAAATAACTTGTCACTATATATTTAATAAGTTTTTCTAGCTAATCATCACTCTTACTGTTACTGAGAAATTTATATATTAAAAAAGAACTTATATATAAGCATTGCTAGTAAGTTTAAAAAAGCAAAAATTCAAAACATGAAGTTTAAGATCAACCAAGATCATTTTAGCAACGGACTCCAACAAGTACTCAACGTCGTGGCGTCTCGTTCAACCATGCCTATTCTCAGCAACGTGCTAATTGAAGCTGAGGAGGAACACATATCATTAACTACCACTAATCTCGATCTCGGCATCCGTTGCCGAATCAAGGCTGACGTTTCAGACACAGGCAGCATCACTTTACCTGTCCGCAAATTGGCTACTATCGTCAAGGAACTACCAGTAAACGAAGTTTTCCTCGAAACCAACAAAAGCAACCAAGCTAAGATCACTTCCGGCGGTTCACTTTTTAAGATAATGGGTATCGGCTCCGAGGAATTTCCACCCTTACCTACCTTCGAAAACCGTAAAGTTTTCGAACTCGCACAAGACGAAATTGTTAACATGCTCAAGAGCGTGTCCTATGCGCAATCAACCGATGAGAACCGCTACATTCTCAACGGGGTTTATTTTAATTTTGCCGACGAAAAATTAACACTTGTTGCCACTGATGGACGACGACTTGGACTGACCGGATTAGAGCTCGAAGTGAGTGAAGAAAACGCCGGAAGTCTCATACTTCCCGCTAAAACCGTAGCTGAGTTAGAGCGACTCATGGGCAAAGGCGAGAAGGTTAATATCGCATTTAACGATCGCCAAGCTGCTTTTGAAATAGGGCTAGATGATGCAGGTGACTCTGGCTTGGTTAATCACCTTTACCTTGTTTCCAAGATCGTCGAGGGCAACTATCCAAATTATCGTCAGGTTATTCCAAAAGAGACCGAGCACCGTGTTAAAGTCGAACGCGAACTTATGCTTGAGTGTGTGCATCGCGCAGCGTTAGTGACATCCGATAAAAGCAACTCTGTTAAAATTAAAATCAGTAAAAACTTACTAGAAATCTCTGGTCAATCCACCGAATATGGAGAGTCTCACGAATCGATGGCAATCGCTTATGATGGACCCGAAGTGCAAGTCGCCTTCAACCCACAGTTTCTCATGGAGCCGCTTAAGGCGCTAACTAAAGACGAAGTCTTTTTCGAATTCAAAGATGAACTCAGCCCAGGTTTGTTTAAAACCTTAGATAACTTCATTTGTGTAATCATGCCATTACGGCTTAACTAAGTTAGGAACTTGTCTTTGGCCTTGCCCTAGAGGCAGGCGAACAAATACGCGCCACTGTGATCTTTTGCTCTACTAGAATGGTTTAGTCATTTTCCTTCCCGCATACACCCACGCACAACGCTTTTACCTAACAATGCTGAATGAACCCACAGGAAGCTATCAGTGGCTACTTTTCATCTTTGCCGTCGTCACGGTTTCGCTTCCTATTATAGGCGGACGCTTTAGTGTTCCCTCTTTCTTATTGTTGGGTCGTTGGTTTCGATGGTTTCTTTTTGGGGCAATTTTTGCCTATACCCTTAAAACCTTTGAGTTTTCCCTACGTCCAGATTGGGTGCACTTTTTGACAGGTTTCGCCTTATGGTTTATCATAGAAACAGGCTATAATTGGATCGCGATTAAGGCACTCAGCCGAAGCGGGCTACCACTCTTTCCGGAATTCTACGAGAACAAAGATGGTGACGAATGGCCGGCCGACAAACGATCTATTGAACTTAAAGATTGGTTGCGAAGGGAGAGCTATCAACAACTTAAAGCACTTAAAGCCGATTTGTTTGAAGGCACCTATCTCCGTGCTTCAATTTACGAAAGTCAGGACCAGTTAAGCCGCATTCAGATTCTTTTTCTACCAAAACGTAAAGGTGGTGTCACAGCTTGTTTCACGATTAGTACGCATACAAAAGAAGGTGGCCGTATTATTACCGATAACCTTATTCTACCATACGGTGGTTACTACCCTGAAAACTGGGAGATGTGCCGTAAACCACTAATAGGCTCACTGTTACGGCTCTCATCGCTTCATAATAAGCGACTTACTAAACTTAAAATAGAGCCAGTTAGAGTCGACGACGACGCCCTTGAAGAACTCAATGATTATCAACATATTCTAGAGCGCCTAAATACAGAAATTGGTTTCCTTGTTCCCCGCCCTCGCCAAGAAGAGGAGGGCAAAATATCCCAAGAAGGTCGCTACCGCCTATGGAAAGAAATGTGGTTGTTGGCTTATTTCGGAAGGTCTTTCGAGTAGCTTGATGTTTTTCTAAAAAAGCCCTGTTGTGTCATGTCGTGATAGTTTGAAGTCGGGGCGCTTGAATTTCAAATGAATGGCTTTAAGTGCCCTCAACATACGTCCACAAAATAAAGAAACCAAAAGTTCCTCAAAATTAGTTTTTTAGAAAGTTTTAGTGGCTTGTAACTACACCTCTAACTGGGGGCGACTAGGTTTTGGCCAGTCAATATGGTAGAATTTGCCACGTTCTTTGTCGGTGCGCTCGTAGGTGTGGGCACCGAAGTAGTCCCGCTGAGCTTGTAAAAGATTTTGCGGGAGGCGAGCGGTTCGATATCCGTCGTAATAAGAGAGCGCCGAGCTAAATGTTGGGACCGCCACACCGTGCTCCGCTGCGAGCGCGATAACTTTACGCCAGCCTTCTTGGGCAGCGTGTATGGCGCTGGAGAAGTAAGGGTCAAGTAGCAAATTAGCCAAGTTGGCATCTCGCTCGTAGGCCTCGGTAATTTTTTGTAAGAAGGCCGCGCGAATAATGCAACCGCCACGAAAAATCTGCGCGATCTCACCAAAGTTAAGTTTCCACTTATACTCTTCTTGCGCGTAAGCCATAAGTTGGAAGCCTTGTGCATAGGAGCAGATCTTGGAGGCGTAGAGTGCTTCGCGGATCGCTTCAACCATCGCGGCTTTGTCGCCAGTGAAGGCCGCGACTTCCGGACCCTTAAGAATTTTTTCAGCAGCAATGCGCTCGTCCTTTACCGCAGAGAGGCACCGAGCAAAGACGGCTTCGGCGACAGTTGGAGCAGGAGTGCCCATATCAAGGGCGTTGACTGATGTCCATTTACCTGTGCCTTTTTGCCCTGCGGTATCGAGTACGACATCAACGAATGGTTTGCCAGTAACGGGATCGGCTTGTTCCAGTATATCGGCGGTAATTTCAATTAGGAAGGAGTCGAGCTCGCCCCGGTTCCACTCCTTGAAGATTTCGCCCATTTCTGCAGGAGTCAAACCGAGGACATTTTGCATAAGGTCGTAGGCTTCACAAATCATCTGCATGTCGCCATATTCAATACCATTGTGCACCATTTTTACATAGTGACCGGCACCATTAGGGCCGATGTATGCAGTACAACTGAAACCGCCCTCGATCGGTCGGCCTGCTTCGGCACCTTCGAGTGGCTTGCCTGTTTCAGGATCAACCTTGGCCGCGATGGCTTTCCAGATTGGCTCCAAGTGTGACCATGCTTCAGGGTCGCCGCCAGGCATTAAGGATGGACCGAAACGTGCGCCATCTTCACCGCCTGAAACTCCGGAACCGATGAAGCGTAGACCTTTAGCGGTAAGATCTTTCTCACGGCGGATGGTATCATCCCACCTAGCGTTGCCGCCATCAATAATGATATCACCTTCTTCCATTAGGGGCACGAGGCCTTCAATTACCTTGTCGGTAGCCCAACCAGCCTGCACAAGGATAATGATCTTCCGCGGACGTTTTAATGAAGAGACGAAACTTTCTAGCGTTTCGCAACCCTTAAGGCCACCCGGTGTGTTTGGATTGGACGCAACAAAATCCTCCATCTTGGAGTTTGTCCGATTATAGACAGAAATTTTAAAGCCGTGGTCGGCTATGTTTAGGGCCAAGTTTTGGCCCATGACCGCAAGGCCAATTAGACCGATTTCAGAGGTTACTTCAGACATAATGTGTGTAGTGTGAGCTTAGAGAAGAGAAAATGAATCACTATCTTACTTGCAAGGAAAGATGGGTATAGGATCGGCAATTTTTGCTAAGCGAGCGATGTTTAAGATGAATACGAACAGAACTAACTACCCTTAGGTAAAACCAAAACTATAGTATAATGCCAACTATCTTCTATGATAGTTCAGCGAAGTGTTTTCCATTGAGGCTCCCAAAGCTTCAACTCAGTTGGCGACTCCCGTTTGCATCACGGTGAATTAGAATTGTCTTAAATGAGATTGTCTTCATCGTGGGCGTATGGAAGTAGTGGCACGTATCTCAACACAATGGCGTCGGCGCATGTTGTTCATGTTTTTTATGATTTTCGGTATCGCGGGGTGGTTTCTTTACGATGGTTACATTTTATGGCCTAACGAGGCTCAGCGCCATGCAGAATATTTAAAAATCAAAGATACGTTAATTGAGGTTGGTGACGCGGTGGATAAAAAGAGCACATCTATCAGTTTAGCTTGGGAGCGCCATGCGCGTGAAATGGATTATAAGCGTATAATTCCTAAAGAGCGCACTGACGGCGATATTAAAGAGCAGCGCGTAATTGGTTGGACAATGATGATCGTAGCGCTGCTGCATGGAGTATGGATCGCTTGGAACCACACTTTGCAAGTCCGCGCGGAAGGTGATGTTGTGATTGGCGCTTCAGGTCAACGGGTTGAACTAGATTCAATCACAGCAATTGATCGCAAAAAATGGAAGGAAAAGAGTATTGCCTACGGTATTTATGAGGAAGGCGGTAAGCAGCGGCGACTTTGTTTGGACGAGCACAAATTTAAGGGCTGCGAAACAATCATTATCGAAGCCGATAGGCGAATTAAAGCGCGTGCTGAGCATAATGCATAGTATTTTTTATTAGGCTTCAATCATGTGCCCATAAACCTCTAGGATTAATTAAGCCGCACTAAGAGGTGAATTATTTAATAAAACCAATTATGCATCAAACTTGTATAGTTCGCATAAGCAAAAGTAGTGTCTCGATAGCGATTAAAGAATGACTTTAATCACTGTGCCATTAACTTCATTTCTCAAACAACTCACGCAACTTGTAGTTGAGATCTTTTATCCAAGTAGCTGTTTGCATTGTAGTGACGCGGTTGAACATTCGGAGTACTAGTTTCTTTGCAGAGCTTGTAGCCGTGGGCTCTTTCTCTCGAAACTACCAAGTTGTTCGACTTATGGATACCCCTTTCTTGGAATGCTAGCGGGCCCGCGCATCTGTCCGCATTGCACAGAGTTGGATCCTCTCTTTGAGCAGAAAAAAACTCTCTTTCTAGCGAAGGGCCCCCGCCCGTTCAATTATCCACGCATTAAAATACCAATCTGGGATCTATGTGCTGGAGGATGTAAAGGTGGTGATTGCAAAAATTCCCTCTTATAAAGATTATTTTGATGGCGCAATTCTAGTTCCCGTCCTCTTCACCCAATGGAAGAGCGCGAGCGAGGTTTTAATCAAAGCCTAGTGATCGCAAAAAGTTTAAACTATGCCACCATGGCGAAAGATTTACAAAACTTACTCGTTCGCAAGGTGTATACACAAACACAGACCAGATTAAGACATACTGCCCGTCACCAAAATGTAAAAAATGCCTTTGCTTTGGCTTCTGATGCCGTTGTAATATCAAACAAAATTTACATACTATTTGACGACATTATTACTACTGGATCGACCTTTAGTGCCTGTGCCGCCGCCCTCCGCGAAACAGGCGCGACCCAAATAAAAGTGGCAACGCTTGGCCATGGCTAGCTTCTACCCTAGATTTTTCACTCATTTTTAATTTAAATTTGTCAAATTATGGCACTCTTCGGAAAACCGCAGTATTCAACCGTCACTGTTAAGAAAAAAGACATCCCAAAGGATCTTTGGACTAAATGTCCTAAAACCGGCGAGATCATCTACAACCGCGTTCTCAAGGAAAACCTCATGGTTGTCCCGAACAGCGGCTACCATTTTCCACTAAAGGCACGGGACCGTATCGCCTCAATGCTGGATGAGGGCACTTTTGAAGAGATGGACATCGGGGTGTATTCGCTCGATCCCTTGGAGTTCAACGCTACCTCCTCCTATCCTGAAAAGCTGAAACAAAATCAGGTCAAGACGAAGGAGACGGATACCGTCATTTCTGGAATGGGCGAAATGGGAGGCATACCCATGAGTATAGCAGTGATGGACTTTCGCTTCATGGCTGCCAGCCTTGGCTCCGCAGCAGGCGAGAAGATTACCCGTGCTATCGAGCGTGGGGTAGAGAAGAGCTGTCCTGTGATCATTGTATCCGCGTCGGGTGGTGCTCGCATGCAGGAAGGCATTCTCAGCTTGATGCAACTGGCTAAGACGAGTGCCGCACTAGCAAAGTTGAGCGAGGCCGGGCTACCCTACTTCTCGATTTTGACGAATCCTACCATGGCTGGCGTTATGGCAAGTTACGCATCGCTGGGCGATGTAATTATCGCTGAACCCGAAGCTCTCATTGGTTTTGCAGGCCCTCGTGTGATCAAAGAGACTACCCAGCAAGATTTACCCGAAGGTTTCCAAACTTCAGAATTTTTACTCGAACGCGGGCTAGTTGATCTAATCGTGCCTCGTCTCGAAATGCGCGACCGCATGATCAATTTAATGAAGGCGCTTTACGGCGCAAGGAAGTAGGCTTAAATTAACGATATAAGATATTTTCCTGTAATCAAAATCCCATGCCTGATTACTCGGACATTCTCGATTACCTCTACGCGCTAAAAAACAGAGGTTCCAAGTATGGCATAGAGCGCATGCACTTACTTGTTCAGGCGCTAGGGAACCCAGAGCAGAAGTTCCCTGTTATACATGTAGCCGGAACCAACGGCAAAGGTTCGGTCTGCGCAATGCTAGAAGCAATGTATAGAGATAATGGATACAAAGTTGGATTTTTTAGTTCGCCACATCTTGTCCATGTCGGTGAACGCATTCAGGTTGACCGACAGATAATTTCCGAGCTCGATATCATTCGATACACTAAGCAACTTCGCCCCATCGCAACTGAGCTAGCTAGGAAAAATCCCGACCTACACCCTACTTTCTTTGAGTTTATTGCGGCAATGGCCTTCCTTAGCTTCGCGAGGGAATCAGTAGATATCGCCTGCATTGAGACAGGACTTGGCGGTCGGCTGGACGCGACCAATGTTGTCGATCCTGAGCTAAGTATCATCACCACTATTAGCCTTGATCACTGTGATAAACTCGGAAACACATTCGAGGCAATAGCAGGCGAAAAAGCGGGTATTATTAAACCTGGAAAACCTGTTCTGATAGGTAAACTTCCCCCTGAGGCCGATGCGCTTGTCCGGCGCGTAGCTAATGATCAAGGTTGTAAGCTTTACACGCTTGTCGATCGTTTTCCCGATGAGACAGATCTGCCGCATACTAATCTAGCGGGTGGCTTCCAGCGCTGGAATGCAGGGCTCGCCACTTATGCGATTGAGATTCTCTCCAAGCGCTTTCCGGTTCTATCTACGGCCGCACTCGAACAAGTCGAATGGGCAGGCCGCTGGCAGACGCTTAAACTTGACGGGCGCAAGCTCATCCTCGATGCGACTCATAATCCCGAGGGCGCTGCTGCCTTAAAACAAAACCTATCTAGCCTTACCGAACAACCGATTATTATTGCGGGCACTCTCGGAAAAGACCGCGCCCAAAGCCTCATGGTGGTCGTTTCTCAATACGCTCGTGAACTCTACCTAGTCGCACCTAAGCAAGAACGCGCGACACCGACCGCATTTTTAAAAAGTTGCTTAGATCGTGACGCCATTGAAAGTGATCTTTCCACCCTCTTCCCTAAACCTGGCTGTTGCGCAGTCGGCAAGTCAGGCGACACTATCCTATTGACGGGTTCTATCTATCTGATCGGAGAAGCGATGGCGCGTATCCAAGGCGCGACCTCGGATGAAGGTAGCAGACTGCAGGACAAGGTTTAAATTCTATCTATAATAGTAGGTGTTTCCTTGGCTTATAGATTGCGTCATTTTTGGCAGCAACAATATTGTAGATTAATGCACGCCTCCGAACTCACGCTCCTGCTAAATATTGGCTTTATCGTCATTACGGCTGCGGGTTTCGCCTTTCTTGGTAAGCTAGTGAAGATGCCCTCAATTGTTGCTTACATTATAGCGGGCATAGTTCTAGGGCCAGGGCTAGGGATTGTACAGTTAGATCATTCGCTGGAGTTAATTTCGGAGCTCGGCATTGCCCTACTTCTCTTTCTTGTCGGCCTTGAGTTGAGCCTGCAAAAGATCAAAGACCTTGGTCGCGCAGCCATTATTCTTGGCGGTCTGCAGGTTTCAATGACGGCAGCGGGGGCTTATGTTATTTCGACCTTGATGGGATTTAGCGTGATGGAATGTGTCTTTCTTGCGGCTACGGTGACTTTTAGCAGTACTGTGGTGGTGATCAAACTGCTCGACCAAAAGGGCGCGACGAGCCGACTCTTTGGACGAATCGCGATTTCTCTTTTTTTGGTACAGGATATCGTGGTCATCATCGGACTGACGATTTTGAGCGGGCTAGGCTCTGGCGGCGACGAACCCTTTGAGATGGTCACACTCACGAAGAGCTTAGGTATCGCATTCGCTGGGATGGTCATACTTCTTTTGGTCTCACTGTTCGCATCGCGCTGTGTGTTGCCAAAGCCGTTTGCTTGGGCCTCACGCTCTCCCGACACGGTTTTTATCTGGGCGCTCTGCTGGTGCTTTCTGGTCGTATTACTAGCGCACCAATTTCACCTCTCGGTCGAGATAGGTGCTTTTCTTGCTGGTATTGCAATCGCGCAGTTGCCGATCCATGATGATCTACATCGGCGACTGCATCCATTAATGACTTTCTTTGTGGCGGTCTTTCTTGTCACGCTAGGAATCCAGATGGACATCTCTGTATTGGGTGAAGTTTGGAAGTATGCCCTCGGCCTGAGTGTTTTCGTTATTATCGTGAAACCTCTAATTGTGTTTATAATTTTGAGTAGATTGCGTTATAGCGAATACACTGCTTTTCAAGCAGCGACGGCAAGTGGCCAGGTAAGTGAGTTTGCTTTTATCCTGCTCGGCCTTGGCGCAGGTGCTGGTTTGATCGAAGGCAGAGTGGTCTCTCTTGGCGGGATGGTGGGAATATTGACCATTGCGATATCGTCCTATCTCATCTTATACAGTGATCCGCTTTATAGCGCTTTCCAGAAGCTGGGTGTTTTGAAATTTTTTAAAGCGAAACAAGAACCCGATACGGAAGAGCAACACTCTTACGCGGGTCATGTGATCGTGGTAGGAATGAACGCACTTGGGCGGGAGGTTGTGAAACAACTTTCAGGTCGGGGCGAAACAGTGTTAGCGATCGACACTGACCCAAGAAAATTGGAAGGGCTAAATTGCGCGGAAACTTTAATTGGCAGCGTGGAATATGAATCGGCGGTTGAAGAAATAGGGCTAAGTCGTGCGAGATTGGTTATCTCGGCGCTTCAGATTGAAGATACCAATCATCTCTTGGCTTATCGTTGTCGCTCGGCCGGAGTAACGTGTGCGATCCACGCTTTCGATATTTCAGTGGTTGAGGATTTGCTGGATTTGGACACGGCCTATATGTTCATGCCCGCCTTTGACGCCGTGCGTGAGCAGTTGGCAATATTTGATCAGATAGAGCGTGTTGATAAGAACGAGGAGGACATCCCAGTATGACGGCGATTGCGATACTGCTGTTGGCGGCGGCGATTGCCTTTGGTCTTTCTAGGCTCTTGCGGCTTCCTGCGATTCCATTACTCTTGCTCGGTGGCGCGAGCCTGAACGTTCTGGCAGGTTATGTGGACTACAAGGTGCCGCAAGAGTTGATCGCGGAAATGATTCAAATTGGACTCGCCGTACTCGTCTTTACTGCGGGTGTCGAGCTAAGTCCTAGGAGGATGCGTGGGCGAACCCGAGCGATTACGATCTTGGCGCTAATGCAGTTTTTTATGCTGGGACTCTGTGGCGTATTGACGGCAGTTTTTCTTGGTTATGATTGGATGAATGCTCTCTATTTGGGCTGCGCACTTTCGGCCAGCTCAACATTGGTTGTGGTGCGCCATTTGCAGCAACGTCGCCAAATGTTCGAACCTCATGGTCGGCTAGTGCTGGGGGTACTTTTGTTACAAGATATATTTATCGTCTTGATTATGGTGGCGCTACTCAAGTCGCCTCAAGGGTGGTTGATGGTTTGTAATGGCCTGGCCAATGCACTCGTGTTGGGAATCTTTGCGCTTGGGGTCCACCGCTGGTTAGTGCCATTTGTCGTCAGATGGATGAAGCTGGACGATGAAGAGTTGATGCTTGGCGCGCTGGCCTCGCTCTTTGCCTTTTCAACAATGGCTTACTTGTTAGATCTTCCATTTTTGGTAGGCGCATTTTTTGCAGGTTTTGCCATTTCAGCCTTTCCCATGAATGGCTTGGTGCGCGGGATGTTGGGTTCATTGTCAGGCTTTTTCCTCGCGCTGTTTTTCATCAGCGCAGGCGCTTTTTTAACGATACCTAGCTTGGAAATTGTTGGGCACAGTTTTATCTTTATTGTCGTACTGATCCTTGTAACAGTTTTTCTTGTCGCAATTATAGCCGAGTTGGTGGGTTACTCCAGTCGTGCAGCAGTCGAGACGGGCTTATTACTTTCGCAGACTAGCGAGTTTTCTCTCTTGCTGGCACTAACAGGAGTGGCTTCAGGACAGATTACATCAGAGCTCTTCTCTATGATCGCATTGATTACAGTGAGCACGATGACCCTGACCCCGCTAATCTCTCGCGAGAGTGTGGCATTGCGACTCGTTAAATGGCACCCTCGTTATAGAAGCGGCGAGGCGGCTTGCGATGCGATGCAAAACCATGCTGTGTTGCTCGGCTATGGCCGGGCGGGGCCACGTACTGTTTATGCACTGAAAGAGCGTGGCATTTCCATGGTAGTAGTGGATGAGGATGCGGGCGTGATCCGTCAACTGATTGCGCAAGGTATCCCTTGTGTGCATGGTGATGGTTCCGACGTGCATACATTGAAGCGTGCGCATTGTTTGGAGGCGAAGGTGGTCTTTTGTTCAATGCGGCGGACTCGCGATGCGCAATTGGCGCTAAATTATTTGAAAGATTCACCAGTTGAAGTCATTGTAAGGGTTTTTGAGAAGTTTGAAGAAGATATGGTGCGCGCTGCGGGCGGACAGCCCGTACGAACAGCCGTTGCTGCAGCTGCCCAATTTCTGGAATGGACGGAAGTGAATCTGCCAAGAGTAGAAAAACCCTAGTGGCTTCATTTACGGATACCGCCAATGCCGAGAACTAATCCTTAACGAATGCGACTAGTCGCTCCCCTGCCTACTGCTATGAAGCAAAGAAGAATCGCGGGTGCTCGCTGAGGTCTTCGACGCTTTGCCCATGAAGTGAGACTTCTAATGCCATTGCTTTGATCGCGTCTGCTTGTCCGATCCCGATCTCTAATGCCAGTAGACCACCTTCAGCCAAATGTCTAGGGACACTTTTGAATAGTAGACTCAGGTCATCCAGACCCTCTTGTCCTGAGACGAGTGCGTTGTGTGGTTCGTGATCAATCACCTCTGGTTCGGCAGTCTGCATTTCAGCTTCGGTTAAATAAGGCGGGTTTGAAACAATAAGATCAAAGCGCGCGTCTTCATCTAGCGGCTCGAACCAGTTTCCTTTGATAAAGGTGACTCTACTGGATAAATTTAACGTAAGCGCATTTTCTTTAGCGAGCGTGATGGCACCCTCGCTTTGATCAGTTGCGGTGACTTCAGCGTCTGAGTATCTCGAAGCGAGGGCTAAAGCAATGGCGCCGCTACCTGTGCCCAAATCTAGGATACGTTTTGGTGGTGCGTCAAGTCGTTCTACGATCAATTCGATTAGCTCTTCAGTCTCATGCCGCGGGATGAGGGCCCGCGGATCTACTTTAAGCGTGAGGCCATAAAATTCCGTGTTGCCTATAATATACTGCAGCGGCTCACGCGATGCCCGTCGTTTGACCAAAGACCGTAAGTCTGTGAGTTGCGCTTCAGTTAGCGGGCGGTCGAGATCAAGGTAAATATCGAGTCGCTTAATCCCAAGCGAGCGTGCGATTAGGATATCTGCATCAAGTTTGGCGTTTGGAACGCTCTTCTCTTTGAAGAAAGTCTCCGTACGCTCTTTGATTTCTCGAATGGTGAGCATTTGATTTCGCTTCAGAGGGTCTGTTTTTCCAACAGATTCTGGATGCGAGCCTCATAGTCGTAGTTTTGCAGGGCGTCGATCAAGTCGTCCAAGTCGCCTTCGACGATTGTTGGGAGGGAGAGGCTGAGGCTGATGCGGTGGTCGGTCAGGCGGCCCTGGGGGTAATTATAGGTTCGGATGCGCTCGGAGCGGTCACCTGTGCCGATCTGGCCTTTGCGTTCGGCGGCGTACTTTGCGTGTTCCTCATCGACTTTGGCTTGGAGTAGGCGTGAGCGCATCACCGTGAGGGCTTTGGCGCGGTTTTTGATCTGTGAGCGCTCGTCGGCACAGTAAACAGTGACGCCAGTTGGCTTGTGCACCATCATGACGGCGGAGTCGGTCGTATTTACGTGTTGTCCCCCTGCCCCACTTGCGCGCATGGTTGAGATATCTAGATCTTGCGGGTTAATCTGCACGTCTACTTCTTCGGCTTCAGGAAGCACAGCTACGGTGGCGGTGGAGGTATGAATACGACCTTGGGTCTCGGTTGCGGGTACGCGCTGGACGCGGTGTACGCCGCTTTCGAATTTAAGAAACTTGTAGGCCTCTTCGCCTGTCATGTTAAAAATGATTTCTTTAAATCCACCCACATCGGCGGGGCTTGAGCTCATGATCTCAACCCGCCAGCCACGCGTTTCTGCGTAACGGCTATACATACGGAAGAGATCACCAGCAAAGATATTGGCCTCGTCGCCACCAGCACCACCGCGGATTTCCATAACGGAATTACGACTGTCGGTGGCATCAGGGGGGATCATGAAACGGAGCACGTCGTTAGCGAGGCGGTCGCGCTCGTTGGCAAGCGGTTCGATCTCCTCAGCGGCCATTTCTCGCAACTCGGCTTCGACGGAATCATCGGCGGCCATGGCTTGGTTTTCTTTAAGTTGTTCGACGGTGCTGTGATAGGCTTCGAACTTTTCGACGAGCGTGCTGAGGCGCATTTGTTCGCGGGAGACCTCGGCAGCGCGGCGCTGATCTGAGTAGAAGTCGGGATCGGCCATCTGCTCGTTTAGAACGCTGAGTTTATCGCGGAAAGGGGCTATGTCAGGAATTGTGTGCATCGTTAGAAACAGCGTTTGAATTATGCGTTGCAGTGAAAGCTATAGCTCATAAGAGTCGAGTTCTACCTGCAATGACGAAAAAGAACCTTCACCGCCAAAACATTGTAGCTTGTATCTGGGATTTTGACAAGACGCTCATTCCTGGTTACATGCAGGTGCCTATCTTTGAAGCTTTTGGGATTGATGAGGAGCAATTCTGAAAAGAGGTCAACGCCTTGCCCGATATTTATGCCAAACGTGGCACGCGCGTCTCTTACGATACCATCTACCTGAACCACTTGATCAGTTTCGTGAAAAACGGCTGCCAAGGGCTTGACCAATCAGCGCCTTCGCGAACTAGGTGAAGAGCTGCGCTTTTACGACGGCTTACCTGATTTGTTTACCCGCTTGCAGGCCGTGACGGAATCGCGGCCAGAATACAAAAAGCATAACATCAAGCTGGAGCACTATATTATTAGCACAGGATTGGCAGAAATGATCAAAGGCAGTATGATTGCACCCCATGTAGATGGGATCTAAGGCTGCGAATTTATTGAGGTACCGCTGCCACCAAGTTATTCCAACCAAGACGAGTTACCGCTACAAATAGAGTTTGAGATTAGCCAGATCTGTACGATCGTCGATAATACCATTAAGACGCGCTACATTTTTGAGATCAATGAGGGCAGTAACAAAAATTCGACAATTGATGTGAACGCCTCGATGGACCGGGTGGATCGTCGCATACCGATGGATCGCATGATTTACACGGCGGATGGGCCAAGTGATGTGCCTGTGTTTTCAGTCGTTAAAAGCAATGGCGGTAAGACTTACGCTGTCTTCAATCCCGAGAGTGAAGCTGAATTTGCGCAAAACGATGCTCTGCTTCACGCGGGGCGTATCCATGCCTATGGCCCGGCTGACTACAGGAAAAAGAGCACCACTTCCAAATGGCTGCGCATGCACGTATGCTCGATTTGCGATGGGATAGTGGCAGAATGTGAGGAGAGTCTTAGCGAAAACGTTAGCCGCGCGCCTAGGCATCTGCACGATGAGGATTAGCTAGATGAGACTTCAGCCGGTAGAGTTAAGTCACAAAAGGAATTGTTTTAGTTTAATTATGTTCCGTTCGCTTGCGACGCGCGAATTCACCACGACTTGAAATTAGCCAGCCTCACGACTTCTTGGTGTGATTTGCCCTTAGATTAAGCAGGTTCTCCTAGGATGAGTCGCACCGCATCTAGGCGCAAGTGCGCCTTGGAGATATGGCGTATCACATCCGATTTGACTGTTTCTGCAATCTTGATTTCTTCCTGCCGGACGTTGGGATTCACCTTATGTAGCTTCTTCAAGCGACTGGCTTCTCCGTCAAGCCGTTCGTGGGCTTGATTCATGGCGGTTGTGAGCCGAACTGATTTTTGAGTGTTAGCGTGCTTTTCTGCTGCGCATAGCATTTCTGGAACGATGGCTTGGAGTAGTTCAGGGTCTTGCTTGAGGCGGAAGACCTCTTCGTCGCCACAGTATTTGTTAATAGTGTCGTGTGTGAATTGCTGACTGCAATCCTTGCCGCTGGGATCTACGAGCACGCGCACCGGCGTTGGGGGCAGAAAGCGATCCACGTGTAGACGTGCTGGCGCAACGCTCTCGAGCACATAGATGGCCTCGATCATAATAGCGGGCGCTTGTACACTGGGATCTTTCCAGACGACGATAGAGCTGTTACCTTTCTCCGAGCTGAGCGTGAGATCTATCGCGCCGCGGACCATAGGGTGATCCCATGTTAGGAACCCGATATCTTCGCGACCAAGTGCACGAGTGCGGTCGCAAGTAACAGTGGTCCCCTCTTCCGGTAAGCAGGGGAAGGAATCGGTAAACAACTGTCCCGGCTTAAGACGGAAGGTGCGTGTATCGATATCATCGACGGTCACGCCAAAGTGATCAAAGATGCGATTCATAAATTGGTCGAGCGTGCGGTCGGCATCGAGGGCGCGGATGTGCCCGATGAGCTTGTCGGAGGCCTCTTTACTAAAGGAGTTCAGCGCGATGAGGCGATCCTGCCCTTGGCTAAGTTGCTTCTCTAGGTCTGCGCGGAACACCTTGCTTTCCTCGACCAGTTGGTCGGCCTCAGCCAGCGTCTTTTTATCGACGATGTGGTAGCGTGGCCCCAGCGAGCGTAGACACTTTCCAAACTCGTTCAGGTAGGCATAGCCGCCTTTGAGTGAATGCTCGACGCCGTCTAGGCCCTCGTGGTGCCAGCGCATGAGTAGTTCTGTCCAACTATTCTTTAAAAATGGAATGTGGATTTGGATGGTTTCGGTCTGCCCAATTCGATCAAGACGGCCAATGCGCTGTTCGAGTAATTCGGGGTTGAGCGGCAAGTCGAAGAGCACGAGGTGGTGGGCGAACTGAAAGTTTCGTCCTTCACTGCCAATCTCTGAGCAGAGGAGAATTTTCGCGCCGTCGGCCTCAGCAAACCATGCCGCGTTGCGATCGCGCTGAAGCAGCGTCAGTTTTTCGTGGAAAAGACCAGCTTTGACGTTGATCTCTTCGAGTAGTGCGTCGTGGATTGCTTGCACCTTTTCGCGAGTGCAGCAGATGAGTAGGACTTTCTCATTTTCTCCGAGGCCTTTAATTAGTTTGGCCAACCACAAGATGCGTGGGCCGTGGCGAAACTCGTAGGACTCGGCCTCTTCCTTGCCTTTAGACGTATCGAGTTTAAACTCATGGAGTAGGCGTTTTTCAAGCGCTTCCTTTGGTAGCTTCGCGGGTGACATGAGTGCGGATGGCAGCCCTTCCCTTCTTGGGAAGCCAGTTAGCGAGTCACGCGAGTTGCGGAAAATCACACGCCCCGTGCCATGTCGATCGACTAGCTCTTCTAGCATGGATTTCTGGTCTTCGAGGTGTTTATTAAACTCGTCGTCGGAATATTCTTCGAAGACTTCACGAATATATTTGAGATCTTCAGAGCTTAGCTTTTTACGGGCAAACATCTTGTTGGCCACCGCCGCGACCTTAGAGTATCCCGACTGTTCTTGACGAAATTTATTCAGATCAGGGTAACGCTCAGGATCAAGCAAGCGGAGACGGGCAAAGTGTCCTTCCGCGCCGAGTTGCTCGGGTGTGGCGGTCAACAGTAACAAGCCGTGACTCCTTTTTGTTAGACCCTCTACCAGTTGATACTCCGGGCTGACGACTTGGGGCGTCCATTTGAGGTGGTGTGCCTCGTCGACGACGAGCATATCCCATTTCGCCGACAACGCACAATCTGCCCAAAGTGGATATTCTAGTAGCGTCTTAATACTGCATATTATGAGCTGTTCAGTGTTGAAGGGATTAGTTGTCTCGTCCACAGAGGTGACGGATTCGCAATGCGCCGCATCGACTAGCGTGAACCACAGGTTAAAGCGGCGCAGCAACTCGATTAACCATTGATGGACAAGCGATTCAGGCAGCACGATGAGGATGCGCTCTGCTCGACCTGTGAGGTGGAGTCGGTGCAAGATCAAGCAAGCTTCAATTGTTTTGCCGAGACCGACTTCGTCTGCGAGCAAGACACGCGGCATGTAGCGTCTAGCGACTTCAGAGGCGATGTATAGTTGATGTGGAATCAGGTCAATACGCCCGCCTACGAATCCAGCCACCTCCGACTGTTTGGCATCTGCCAGCCGGGTGATGGCCTCGTAGCGCAGGTTGAAGGTGGACGATTGATCAATTTGTCCCCGGATGAGGCGATCTTCGGGTTTGCTGAAGCTGATCGTATCCGCGAGATCCATTTCTGTGATTTTGACCGTCCCAGCAAGGTAGGTTATGATGCCCTCCTCCACTTTCACCGCCTCAATAACGACGGGTTCACCGCCTTGGGAGTGAATGGTGTCGCCCACGTAAAATTCGACGCGCTTAATGGGCGCATTGGCTCGTGCATAGAGCCGGGCTTCCGCAGACGCCGGAAAAGCGAGTTTAAGCTGGTGCGGGTATACTTCTTCCACTATCCCGAGCCCGAGCTCTGGCTCCGTTTCGCTGATCCAGCGTTGTCCAATCGTAAATTTAGCCATTGCTGGATGTTTTGGCTCACCTTAATTAAAGTCAAGTAGCAGCTCTACGTATGTTAGCAGTGGCAAAGGTTCTTGCGGCGATGGACATGCTCCCGCTAACTTTATCTATGCACGCGAATATCGACCTCTTTATTCCTGACCAGATCAGTGTCCCCGAAGCACAGGCGCGCACCTCCCACCTCGGCATTGGCGCGCACCAAGACGACTTGGAATTTATGGCCTTCCATGGCATCGCCACCTGCTATGGTCAAGATGGCGCGTGGTTCAGTGGGATCACCTGTACAGATGGTGGCGGTAGCGCTCGCTCCGGAGCATTCTCTGGTAAGACGGACGCCGAGATGCAAACGATCCGTGCGAATGAGCAGCGTCGTGCGGCGGAAATTGGCCAATACAGCTATGTAGGGCAGCTTGGCTTTACTAGCGCGGCAATTAAGGATCCCGCAAGCCGTGGCAAATTAGTCGATCAATTGGAGCAACATCTAACCTACACTCAGCCAGAAGTGCTCTACACGCACAATCCCGCCGACAAGCACGCTACTCACGTGGCTGTATTTCACGCAGTGATAGAAGCGCTGCTTAGGATTCCGCCCTACTCTCGCCCAAAGAAGGTCTACGGCTGTGAAGTTTGGCGTGATCTCGACTGGCTTGAGCCGGAGGATAAGATAGCGCTTGATGTGAGTCCTTATCCCGAATTAGCTGAGAAACTGAATGCATGCTTCGCCTCGCAGATTATTGGGGGTAAAGACTACGGAAAGGCCGTCATTGGCCGCCGCCGTGCGAATGCGACCTTTTACGATTCTCATTCGCTTGATACGCTTGATCAGTTGTGGTTCGCAATGGACCTGACGCCGCTGATTGAAGATGATGCACCTACTGTGAAGGCCTTTGTTGAAGCAAAAATAGATCGATTTCGTTCATCAGTCATCGGGCAATTGTAGCGCCTTAGCTTATTCGATTTTGCCTCGCTTCTAGGAAAATTTTGGCGCAAGGAAGCTGGCGCGCTTAGTACTCACTTGACGCAATCGCGGATTCGGTGAACTTAGCCTGTTCCATGCCTACCGCTGACACAATTGTAGCTCTCTCATCGCCTTCAGGCGAATCTGCCATTGCGCTGATTCGCTTGTCTGGGCCCGCTTGTGCGGAACTGGCTCTTGCGATCACACAGCGCAGTCAGCCGCTCAAAAAGCGCTATGCGCATTTTGCTAAGTATATCGATGTTAATGGAATACAAATCGACGATTGTGTTATTACCTATTATGCTCATAGTCAATCATTTACAGGCGAATCAATGCTAGAAATAGCGCCTCACGGAAATCCCATGATCGTACAAAAAATTCTGGCGGATTTAATGGCGCGGGGATGCCGTCCCGCGGAGCCAGGTGAGTTTACGCGCACAGCGTTTTTAAATGGTCGCATAGACTTGAGCCAGGCTGAGGCCATATCTGATTTGATTCGTGCACGTTCTGACCGTAGCCTTGAAGTGGCACAACGCCAGTTGCATGGGTCTGTTGGTCGTAAGATGAGCGAACTGACAGAGCGGCTACTCGGCGTAATGGCACAGCTTGAAGCTTACATAGATTTTCCTGAAGAAGATTTACCGGGTGAAGACCAAGCAGGTCCTGCTTCCGAACTTCGCAAACTGATCGAGGAAATAGGCGATTTGATGGAAACGCAGCGATACTCCGCCCTGCTCCATGAAGGAATTAAAACGTTAATTATAGGCGAACCAAACGTAGGCAAAAGTAGTTTGATTAATGCACTTACAGGCGCCGTAAGGTCCATTGTTAGTGATATTCCAGGCACAACGCGTGATTACATTTCGGCCTTTATGATGCTGGGGTCATGGCGTATCGAGATTTTGGATACAGCGGGCTTACATGAGGCCGGCGACGCGATTGAAAAGATCGGCATTGACCACACGATTGAGCAAGCCGAGACAGCAGATTTCTTCTTGCTAGTGCTTGATGCCAATCTGCCCTACCCCACTCTGCCGAGTTCTTTACTGCAGCGAATGAATCCGGCTAATACGATCGTGATCGAGAACAAAACAGATTTGCCCAGCGCTCAATCGTGTGCTGATTTCTTGCCGGATCTACAGCATGTACGCACTTCCCTCCTCAAGCGGAAGGGTCTCGCGGATCTGCGCGAAATCTGGCAGAAATCTATTGATGTTAGTCTGACGCATGGGCAGAATGATGGGGTTGTGGTTAACGCGCGCCACGCAGCATCACTTAGAGAAGCTGTTGATGCACTGGAACTTGCATCATCTAAGTTGAAATTAGGCGATCACTCTGAGCTTATTGTGGCTGACATGCGTGAGGCAGTAGAACACATTGAGCAAGTTGTTGGACGTGTCGATAATGAGCGTATGCTTGACAGGCTTTTTAAACAATTTTGCATCGGTAAATGAGCTTAGGATTAAAATTTGGGAAAGTCCAACCCTATGACGTGATTGTCTGTGGCGCCGGTCATGCGGGGTGCGAAGCCGCCCTAGCCTCTGCGCGGCTTGGTGCCGACACGCTGATTCTGACTGGCAACCTCGATACGATCGCTCAAATGAGCTGTAACCCTGCAATTGGCGGCCAAGCCAAAGGTCACATGGTTCGTGAGATCGACGCACTTGGCGGCGAGATGGCAATCAACACAGATACCACAGCGATTCAGTTTCGTTTATTAAATGCTTCTAAGGGACCTGCTGTCCAGGCGCCTAGAGCGCAATGCGACAAGAAGGCCTACCAATATCGCATGAAGCATGTGATTGAGTTGCAGGATAACTTAGACCTTTTTCAGGCCATGGTCCAAGGTCTTATCTATGAAGGCGATAAGGTGGTTGGTGTTCGGACTAATCTGGAAGTTGAATTTTACGCGAAGACCGTGGTTGTTACGACGGGTACATTTCTTCGTGGCTTAATGCATGTGGGTAAGAATACGAATAAGGGCGGGCGAATGGGCGATTTTTCGTCGGAAGGGCTTTCTGGGTCATTTTTGGAGGCAGGTATAGAGCTAGAGCGCCTAAAGACCGGCACGCCAGCGCGGATTCTTGGCAGTAGCATTGATTTTAGTTGCTTAGAAGAGCAAAAGGGCGATTCAGACCCGACGCTTTTTGCGTTTTACGATACGCGGGGAATCGAAAACTTGTTCCACGTGGAACAATCGGAGAAGGGAGCCCTAGATTCGGAACACGAACTGTTCCACGTGGAACAGCCGCATCAACGAAAGCTGGGGTGGTTGCCTGGCCAGGATCAGGTGTCCTGCTGGATGACTTACACTGGGGCGGACACACGACAGGTGGTCGAGGACAATCTACATCTTTCTCCCATGTATTCGGGACAGATCGAAGGCACAGGGCCGCGTTATTGTCCCAGCATTGAAGATAAATTCGTCCGCTTTGCTGATAAAGAGCGTCACATGCTTTTCCTAGAGCCTGAAGGGCGTAACACTAACGAATGGTATATTAACGGGCTGTCTACGAGTTTACCTTTTGCAGTGCAGTTAGATATGCTGCGAAGCATCGAGGGTTTAGAGGATGTCCACATGCTGAGGCCAGCTTATGCAGTGGAGTATGATTTTGCCCCACCGACGCAGCTTTTTCCTTCATTGGAATCCAAGAAGGTGGAGAACCTTTTCTTTGCGGGTCAGATCAACGGCACCTCAGGCTACGAGGAAGCAGCGGGGCAGGGGCTAATCGCAGGCGTCAATGCTGTGCAAAAGATTCGTGGGCAGGAAGCCTTGGTCTTGAAGCGTCACGAAGCTTACCTTGGAGTGCTCATAGATGACTTGGTGACAAAGGGCACAAAGGAACCATATCGTATGTTTTCTAGCCGCGCAGAACACAGGCTTCTGTTTAACCATCCGAGTGCAGAGTTGCGCTTAGTCGATACGATTGATAGACTGCAACTAGTTGATGAAAAGCGACTTATAAAAATAAAAGAGAAGTCGTCAAAGGTGCTTGAATGGACAGCGCGTCTTGAGTCAGAACGCAGAGAAGGGGAGAGCTATGCTTTACATTTGCGGCGATCTCACTCTCAGGAGGACTTCCCCGACGCCATGAAGGAGGAATCTAAGGAGGTTCGCGAAGAGGTGCATTACCGTGTAGTTTTTAAAGGTTATTTAGATCGTGAACTGAAGCAGATCGAAAAACTAAAGCATATTGACAAGATCAAGTTACCAGAGGGCTTTGATTTTACCGAAGTTAAGGGGCTACGCAGCGAGAGCGCTCAGAAGCTGGTCGAGATTGCTCCAAGCTCTTTGGGGCAGGCGAGTCGTATCAGTGGCGTGAACCCCGCAGACATCAGCATTCTAATGGTGCATCTGGAGACTCGCTCTGGCGAAAAGTCGCACTAACAAACAATTTCAACGGAAAAGCCTCCCGGACGATTGTCTCATTTGTGTTACGACCGAGTCCCATCCGCGTTAAATCGGCCGTATAGGGGTTAGACTTGGGTTTAAGCGTTGACCCATCATGTTTTTTGGTGGAACAGGTGGTCTTATTAAGAAGTCCTAAATTCTAGGCCTAAAAAATCAAACTGTTTGTCTAGCTGATCAAATATACAAGTATGAGCGCGCAAAAAATGCATCGTGTTTTGGTCGTAGACGATGAGTCTGACGTTACCGAACTTTTACAGTATAGACTTGAGCAAGAAGGATATCGCGTAGCGACATTAAACGATCCCTTGGGCTTTGTTGTCAAAGTGCGCGAGTTTGAACCAGACTTGATGCTCTTGGATATAATGATGCCCGAACTCAGTGGCATACAGTTATGCCGCATTGTCCGCGCGGATCCTTCGATGAAGGATATTCCCGTCATATTCCTAAGTGCGCGCGGTGAGGTCGAGGACCGAATTAAAGGCCTAGAAGCGGGGGCCGAAGATTATTTATCTAAACCATTTAGTATTAATGAGTTACTGCTTAGAATTAGCAAAATGCTCAAGCGTTCAGGCGCGCCCTCGGAACCCGCTGGGCAGTCGCGAATTGAGATCGCGGGCGTGGTAATCGACGAAGATCTGCACCAGCTGACGGTTGATGGTAAAAATGTCCTTCTGACGGCGACCGAATTTCGCCTACTCAAACTTCTCATGGAGCGAAAGGGGCGTGTGCAAACGCGAGATCATTTATTGGTTAATGTGTGGAATTATGATACGGATATTGAGACGCGCACCGTCGATACTCACGTACGTCGCGTACGCGAAAAACTCGGACAATATGCGCGCATGATTGAGACGGTGCGTGGAGTCGGATACCGGGCGGTCGATGTCTAGTGCGAATAAACTTGGGGACCTTGCCTTAGATACTTGAGCTTAGTTAGCTGCTGATTAACTTGTCTTAAAATTTGGTTTTGGCTTATCAATGGGTCATTTCGCTCTTTCTTCTAATATGCTTTGGTTTTCTTCAATTTTATTGCTGCTGTTATCGCTTTTACTCTTTCGTCATATCTTACGATTGTGCCGTCTCTTACATGAGCTTGAAGATTCGGTGTGTTCGCAAAAACGTTTAATACCGGAAGACTCTAGAGAGACTTTACGAAAAATCGGAGCACTTGGTCTTGTTGATTCGATAAACGAACTCATTGATTCTAATAATCAGTCCATCATACAAAAGAACGATTATTCAGAGCAGATTGACGTCATCCTAGGCGCAGTTCAGGAAGCAGTGATTGTATTCAACGAAGATCATGTGGTGGAATATGCCAATCGATCTACAGAGAGGATATTTCATGAGGGCCTTCCAATCCAAGGCATGAGTCTAGAGGGAGTGTTTCGTTCGAGTGCTTTGTTGGAACATTTAGATGCCGCAGCGACACAAGACGACAACGAACCAACACGGATCAAGATCAATCAGGGAAAGAAAAAACTATGGTTTGAAGTTTCTTGCTCGAGGGTGCAGGGCATGTATCCCGAGGGCACTTACTCGACGCTTCTTGTCATGCATGACATTACAAAGCAAAAAGACTTGGAAGCCAGTCGACGTAAATTTGTGGCAAATGCTTCACACGAGTTACGTACGCCATTGACTGTCATTAAAGGGTTCGCGGAAACATTGACCGACGACAAGGAGGCGATTGATAGCAAGATGCGAGATCGCTTTACAAAGAAAATCTTAAAAAACGCGGTGCGCCTTCACCGGCTCGTCGAGGATTTGCTAACTATTTCAAGATTAGAGTCGCAGCCCTACCTAATCGAACCGGTAGAGCAATCCATTGAATTACTTTTTACTGAAGTCGCTGAAAGTTATTCTAGTCGGCTTGATGTTGATAAGCAGAAAATTGAAGTAAAGGTCGATGAGGCGGCTGACCCGTTTTCTTTTGATCGATATCGGATCCATCAAGTTTTGGATAATCTTGTAGAAAACGTTTTTCGTTATGCGCCAGAGTTTAGGTCAATCAGATTGGAGGCCGTGCTCGAACCTGAATCGGGAGATGTGCATTGCTCCGTTATTGATGACGGTCCTGGTATTCCTACGAAGCATCTCCCGCACCTATTCGAGCGTTTTTATCGGGTGGATAAAGGACGGTCGCGGGAGACAGGTGGCACTGGGCTTGGCCTTAGTATTGTCAAACATATCGTGCAGTTACACGGCGGTACAGTCGCGGCTGAGAGTAAAGTGGGGGAGGGCACGCGAATATCCTTTAGACTGCCGATCAAACTGACTCAACCACTAGGAGAGACTTCGGCTGACCTGGAATACGCTGGTAACAATACCCATAGCTATTAGGGCAACGAGGATAAAAGCACAGATCAAGGCGCCGGTTGAAACAAGTGTAGTCAATTTAGTGAGGCGCGCCGTTAATTCATTGCGAAACCCCTTGGTAATTTCGTTCATGCTGTGGGCAAGATTACCGGTATTTTCACCGACCGTTAATATGTCGACCGCTAGGTCGGGCATGAATTGGTTTCTTTGAAAGGCCTGTGCGATTGAGAGCCCTTCGTTGACCTGACCTCGTGCAGTGTTGAAGCGTTCACGCAGTTTGGTATTTTTCACTGTGCGCTCGGTTAGGCGCAAGGTCTCGGTTGTATTGATACCACTTTCTAGCAATGTGCTGATCAAGTTACCGACTTGGAAGAGTTCGCCTAAGTAAAAGATTTTGCCTAACAGTGGCACTTTTAAAAGCCATGAGTCGGTGTGGCCAAGTCCAGATTCGGAGCGCCGCCATTGTTGGAAACCTATAATACCAATAATTAGTCCAAGCAGAAAAAAGGGGCCGATCTGCGCTATGAAGGATGAACCATCGATCAATATGCGAGCGCTCCAAGTCATCTCACCGCCCAGACGATCCAGCATGCCTTGTATTTGTGGCAATAATACCGTCATAAAAAGGATGACGACTGCAATTGCGACTGTGCAAATGAATGCTGGGTAAACCATACTAGCGATCATCTTCTTGCGTATCGCTTCCTTCTCTTCAAGGTAATCGATTACATTGCTCAGAATAGGGCCTAGGTTGCCGGTTGCCTCGCCAGCCTCAATTACGTAGCTAATCGAGCTTGGGAAGCAGCGAGCTTGGCGCGACATAGCCCCAGCCAATGTGGAACCCTCGCTGAGGTCGCGCCAGAGCGTTTGTGCAGTGGCTCGTTGCTCCTTATCACTGAGGCGCTGACTGAGTATACGGATGGAGTCGCCTACGGGTAAACCAGAGCCGTGGAGCTCCATCAAGCGCTTTAGTATGAGGAGCCCGACTCTTTCACTTTTGGCTCCGCGGGTCTTTTGAGAATTTTCATTGCCGTCTTTTTCACTGCGGTTGCTCCGTAGTGCCTTTGCGCGTTCGCCTAGTCTGGCCAAGGCAGAAGGTGCCCCAGTGGCTCCTTCCTTTAGGGTCACTGGGCTGAGCCCTTTCGCTTGTAGGCATTGCATGGCGAGGCGGCGCTCGGCTGCCTCGATCGTGCCGCTTACAATCGCGCCATCTTTCTCACGCGCTTTATAGTTAAAAACTGCCATTTATAATACCAGAGGAGTGTCTTGTTGAGGGCAGCAAGTCCACTATTTTCGTTTTCAAAAGATCGACTGAGTTGATGCCGACTGGTTATAAAGCCTTAGCATAAGTAATGAAAAATGCTTTCCCCTCTATTGCACATGGGTGCTCATAGAATCAACATGGCTCTAAAGTGATTTACCTAATGCCACTTATCTTGCTCGTTACTCGCAGTAAAGTTTGGTAAACTGTGAGTCTTCTAAAAAACATCTTCCATTATTCTAATGAATTACAATCATGCGCGCCACCGATATTTTCGACGTCGTCGATAGGAGTGACAATGTCCTCCGGCAAGAATCACGTGCTGTTGTTCACCAAGAGAAGCTTCTGCACCGCGCAGTCCATGTTTTTGTTTTTAATAAAGCGGGACAACTTTACCTACAACGTCGCTCGATGGCCAAGGATACTGCACCGGGCAAATGGGTGAGTTCCTGTTCCGGCCACGTCGATAGTGGTGAGGACTACGACAAAGCGGCTGGGCGAGAGCTAATCGAAGAGATCGGCTTAGACAATCCTGTCGATTTGAAGCGACTCTTCAAAGAAGCCCCCTGCGAGCCGACAGGTAACGAATTTGTCTGGGTTTATTCCTGCCAATCGGAGGGCCCATTCATATTGGATCCAATCGAAGTGATTGAAGGCCGCTGGATTGATTTAGAGGAATTGAAGAATTGGCTTAGTAATAGTCCACGTGATTTTGCATGGTCCTTTAGTTATCTCTGGGCGAAATATCTCGAGGGCAAATACTAGGATTCCGACTAGTCCGGCAAGTAGGTGGCTGAGTTTTTAGAATCCTCCTCGACCTCGACTTGTGTGACCCAGACGCGATCTTCTGTCTGCGCACGCACCATCGGGTTGAAAACTCCATGAAGATGTTGTGCGAGGCCTTCGCATGAGGTGTTGGGTAAAACGTAAGCTTTAAAGAGCTGGCCAAATTGAGCGAGTAGGGCATCGCTCTCGGGGTCGCTCTCATTAAAAAGACAGGCGTGGTCAAGATTTTGAGCGATCCAAGTTTTGAGATACTTCAAGTCGCCAAAGTCGACGACGAAACCATTGGCATCGGTTTCAAGGCAGGCGAAGGTTAGAGTGATCGCCCAATTATGACCGTGTATGAGCGCACAGTGGCCGTCGTGCCGGTGTTGACGATGAGCAATGGGGATGTCGCGGTAGGTTTTGCTACAGGTTAGCATAATATTTAGGAGATTGAATATGGAAGATGCGCGCTGCTGGACACGGGTAGTTTCTGATGCTTAGAGTCGCCATTCGTTGGCGCGGAGGCTCGCGACATTTGGGGCGTCTTCGGCGTATGGGGTGGGATCGATGACCTTGGCCAGGTCAAAAGCTTCGCGGCGTTCTATGCAGGTGCCACAACGGCCGCAGTGGAGGTCGCCGCCCTTGTAGCAAGACCATGTTTTTGCAAAAGGGACGCCTAGTTCGGCACCGCGCCGCACGATGTCGGCTTTTGTCCATTCGACGAAAGGGCGGATTAGCTCGACCTGTTCCCAGTCGGCGAGCATGATCGCTTTGGCCATAGTCTCGGCAAATTCATTTCGGCAGTCTGGGTAGATTGCATGATCACCAGAGTGGGCGGCGTAGGCAATTTGCCCCGCTTTGATAGAGAGAGCATGACCAGTCGCAACTGAGAGTAAGATCATATTGCGATTCGGCACGACCGTGCTCTTCATATTCTCCTCCGTGTAGTGCCCTTCGGCGACTTCGATCTCCAGAGAGGTTAGGCTGCTGCCCGCAAGGAGGGGCTGGAGCGCTGAAAGATCTGCGACGGGCTGGGGGATGCCTAGTTCTTCACAGATTGCGGAGGCATGCTCAAGCTCGCAACGGTGGCGCTGCCCATAGTACACGGAAAGAGCTTGGATGTCATGGCCTGCCTGGCGTAAGTGATAAAGTAGGACGGTTGAATCGAGGCCTCCGGAATAAACGATGACGGTTTTCATGAATTCAGTGGTATGCCTTAATGGCGGAGCCCTGGGAATCCAGTGAGCAGGGCAAAGGTTTGGCGCGAAAAATGAAGATGGTGCGGATAGTCGCAAGCACAAATGAAATGATTGGGCATCGGATCATAGAGCTTGAATTCGTCTCTACGGTACCTTGACATGCGCTAATAGCCCTCTATTGTGCCGAATTCACTTTTAAATATAGCAACACTTTAAAAGCGGGCCTTATGCCTGCTTTTTTTATTTTTAGCACCCAATGAGCCACGAAATATTATCAGTTTTAGAATACATGGAAAAAGAGAAGGGGATCAGTCGTCCAGACATGATCGAAGCCATCTCTACTGCGATTGCGGGCGCTGCTCAGCGGGGTGTTGGCGCGGGTCAAGATATCCGTGTCGAGATTAACCCCAAGACCGGTTCTCTAAAGGCGTGGACTGTGTTGCAGGTCGTGGACTCAGTAGGTGATGACGATCTTGAAATTCACGTTGAGACGGCACGTCAAGCCAACCCGAACATTCAAATAGGCGAGACTGTCGAGCAGGAAATCGATCCAGCCTACCTCGGACGCATCGCTGCTCAGACTGCCCGCCAAGCGATCATGCAGCGCATACGCCAGTTTGAAAAAGACCGTATCTACGATGATTACAAAGACACTGTCGGTGATATAGTTACTGGCACTGTCCGCCGCCGCGAGCGCGGCGACTTGGTAGTCGACCTCGGTAAGGCCGAGGCGATCTTGCCCCCGCGCGAGCGCGTTTCCGGCGAAGATTACGCCCCTGGCGAGAGTATCCGTTGCTTGTTGCTTAAGATCGAACAGACTAACCGAGGCCCTGATATCATTCTTTCCCGATCGAACTTGAATTTCGTGCGTCGCCTCTTTGAGCTCGAAGTAACCGAGATCGCAGATGGCACTGTCTCTATCGAAGCGATGGCGCGCGAGCCTGGCTATCGCACAAAAATTGCAGTAAACAGCAACGATCCCAAAGTTGACCCAGTTGGGGCATGTGTCGGTGCCCGTGGCGCACGCGTCAAAACGATTGTCCGTGAACTCGGTGGTGAGAAGATCGACATCATCCGTTACTACCAAGACCCGCTCCAACTGCTCGAAGAAGCGCTCAAGCCCGCCGTTCCAAAGAACATCAACGTCAACGAAGGCGATCGCCGCATCCATTTCGAAGTAGCGGAGGACGACCTTTCCATCGCGATTGGACGCCGCGGCTTTAACGCCAAGCTGACTTCTCGGCTTTTAGGCTGGAAACTCGACATCGGTAAGGAAGAAAAAGAAGCCGTCGGCTTTGACGAAAAGGTTGCTAAAGCCGTCCAAGGGCTTAACGCCATCAGTGGATTAGATCCCGAAGTGGCCTCACGATTAGTCGCGATTGGCTTTGCCAGCCCCGAAGTATTTGAAGGCGTCGAAGCCGATGACTTAATTGATGCTGGCTTCACTCCGGAAGAGGCCACGGATGTAATCACCAAGGTCGCCGTATTTTTCCAGCAACAAGGCTAAGCGAAGACGCAGCCATCCCTCTCGTAACAAGCAGACTTAAAAAAATATCTCATCTATGAGTGTTCGCATACACCAACTTTCCAAAGACCTCGGAATGGAGAACAAGGAGCTGATCGAGCTCCTTAAGAGTCGCGGCTATGAGGTTAAGAGCGCTTCCAGCACAGTCGACAACATCTCCGCAGAGGCCCTTCGAGAGGAGTTTGCCGCGCAAGCGCCTCAGCCTGCCGAACCCGAACCCGAAGCGCCAATCGCACCTAAGCTGCCCGAAGGCGCTTTCGTCAAATCCGCTGCGGACATCGATCGTGAGCATCAGAAAAAAGCTGTTGCCGAGGAAGCAGAAAAGGCGGTCAAGGCACCGAAGCAGGTCAGCCCTGCGACCCCTCCTTCATCTGCTATTTCGCCTAAGGCGCCTAATCCGATACCCACAGTCTCTACGCCAACTGCTGCACCGACGCCTGCTGGACCGCCCAAGCCGCCCGCAGCCGCTCAAGCCGCTGATTTAGAGCAAGCATCCGCTGCCGAATCTATTGAAGGTGAGAGCCCCGAAGCATCTATGGCTGAAGCCGGCAAGCTAAAGAAAATCCACGTTAAACCTCCCATAGTCGTTCGTGATTTTGCGGGCGAGATTGGGCTCAAGCCTTTCAAGCTCATTTCCGAGCTAATGGAGATGGGTATTTTCGCATCGATGAACCAAACCATCGAGGAGAGCGTAGCAGTGCAAGTCGCAGGCCGGCATGGTTGCGAGTTAGAGATCCATCACCGTGGCGAGCAAAACGAAAAAGGTGGCTCTTCTAAGCCAAAGGTTGAAAAGCCTGACGACGACGACCCAAAGTTTCTTAAGCCGCGTCCCCCTGTCGTGTGCATCCTCGGACACGTCGACCACGGTAAGACCACTCTCCTCGATACCATCCGCAAAGCCAATGTGGTCAAAGGTGAAGCCGGCGGGATCACTCAGCACATCGGTGCCTATCAGATTGATCACAAAGACCAAAAGATCTCCTTTATCGATACACCCGGCCACGCCGCTTTCTCGATGATGCGAGAGCGTGGAGCTAATGTAACTGACGTTTCGATCCTCGTGATCGCAGCCGACGACGCTTTCAAGCCACAGACTGAAGAAGCACTCAAATTTGCTAAAGAGGCCAACAACGCCATCATCGTAGCGATTAATAAGATTGATGCGAAGGGGGCCAACATCGATCGCGTGAAGCAACAGATGCAGGAAAAAGGCATCGCGCCCGAAGACTGGGGTGGCGAGACGATCGCTGTCGAGGTTTCCGCGCTGAAGGGCACAAACATCGACAACTTACTCGACATGATCCTCCTTCAAGTCGAACTTCTTGAGCTCAAGGCTAACCCGACTTGTCCCGCCTCTGGCACCATCATTGAATCTCAGATTGAGATGGGGCGTGGTGCATCCGCTACCGCAATCGTTGAGCGCGGCACCCTTAAGAAAGGTGACGCATTGCTCTGCGGGGAGGTCTATTGCCGAGTCAAAACAATGACCGACGCTGATGGTAATCAGCTCAAAGATGCGCCACCTGCGACACCAGTTAGAGTCACTGGGTGGTCAGACGTGCCCGCATCAGGCACCAAATTTTCTACCGAGAAAAACGAAAAATCAGCTAAACGCTGCGCCGAGGAGAACATACAAGAACGCAAACTCCATGATGCAGCCAGCACTCAGCAGCAGAATATGGAAGGGGGTGCTGCTACCGTTGAAGACCTCTTCGCCGCGATCGAAAATCAGCAGAAGAAGTGCCTCCGCGTCATCGTCAAGTCCGATGTGCACGGTTCGACTGAAGCACTGGTTCAAGCGCTCAAAGCCATCGAGAGCGATAAGGTCGAACTCGATGTGATTAGCAAGGGTGTTGGTCATATTACCAAAAACGACATCACTCTCGCCAGTGCGGGTGGCGCCATGGTTGTTGGGTTCAATGTCAAACTCGATAACGGCGTGCAGAGCCTTGCCAAGCATCACGATATTCGCATCATCCAGCACGCGATCATATACGAACTCATCGACCAGGTCGAAGAGGCCATGGCTGACATGCTCGACGCTGAATACACAGAGAAGAAGACTGGCGCAGCCGAAGTTCGCCAAGTATTCTCTGTTGGTAAGACACGCAAGGTCGCAGGTTGTATGGTAACCGAAGGGCTTATTCAGCGCAACTGCATCGCGCGACTCATGCGGGGTGGTGAGCTCATCCACGAGAGCAAAATCGACACGCTTAAACGCTTCAAGGACGACGTCAAGGAAGTCCGAGCTGGCTACGAATGCGGCGTTAACGTGGCAGGCTACGACGACTACCAAGAAGGCGATACGATCGAATGCTTTGCCGTTGAAGAACAGCGCGCTTCCTTGTAATTCTCATGGCGAGTCCGCTCTAGTGCGCATGCAGCACTAGTTGCTATTATTTGCATCCGCGAACAGAAACGCTACGAATTAAATACTTCTCGCCTTAGTTAATAGCTAATATGTCACAACGCATCACACGCATCAATGCTCTGCTTCAACGCGAGATCAGCGAACAAATGCGGCGGTATTATCGCAGCGACACAGCAGCGATCACGATTAGCGATGTCTCTGTCTCAGCGGACTTACGCAATGCCAAGATTTATTACTCGGTGCTCGGCGACGATGCCGAGATCGCAGCCAGTCAACAGCTTTTTCGTAGGATCGGGAAAGACATTCGCCGGCGGGTGAGCCGCGAGATAACGCTTAAATATTTCCCGGCTTTTTATTATGCCTATGATCCATCCCTAGAAAGAGGGGCGCAGATCAATGAAATCCTCGATCAACTCGACCAAGAATCAAAATGACAGATAAAAAGTTCTATGCCGAAGACAGCGCACGCTTCGCCGTCGCGATTGAAAAATTAAAAGGCCAAAAAGTCGCCGTGCTCGGTCACCAGCGTCCTGATGGAGACTGCATTGGCTCCACTGTTGCCGCTGTTCGTGTATTAATGAGCCTCGGCATTGAAGCCATTGGCCTAAATCGCGACGCCACGCCAGCGACCCTTGAAGTTTTTGTTGGTGAGACCCCGATGGCGCTTGCTGCCGACTTTACCCCCGATGGTCACGTGGCTGTGTCTGTTGATTGCGCTGACTTCAAGCGCGTAGGCGATCGCCTTAATGAGCTCTTTCCTGAAGTCGCGCTGAACGTCGATCACCACATTTCTAATAAGCTTTACGGTAAGGAAAACCTAGTCATCGCGACTGCTTGTGCCACCGCAGAGATTCTAGCGGGCTTCTGCTTAGACAATGGCTACAAGGTTGACGCCGTCACTGCTCAGGCACTCTATGTAGGTATAGCGACCGACACGGGGCAATTCCGCTTCCCCTCAACCACGCCCGATACCTTCGAGATCGCGCGTCGCCTTTGCGAGTGTGGTGCAAATCCCTCAGCCGCGGCGCATGAGCTCTACGAGCGTGAGAGTTTTGCCAAAATTAAACTGTTACAGAACTTCCTTAATTCCCTTACCATGGAGTTTGAGGACCGCGTTTGCGTTGGCCTAATTGAAAACGGCGTTTACGGAGAAACTGGCGCTACGATTGATGATGCTGAAGGTCTGGTTGACTATGCTCGTGCCATTGATGGCGTCGAAGTAGGCGTGTTAATCGAAGATCGCGCTGGAGCTGTCAAAGGTAGCCTCCGCGCCAAAGACTCGAAATATCGTGTCGATCAAATTGCCAAAAAATTTGGCGGCGGAGGCCACGCTTGCGCGGCGGGTCTCAATGTCGAAAACAGCTCGATCAAAGAATTTTATCCGCAACTCATGCAAGCTATCGGTGAACATTTGAAGAATTTATAATTCTATTTCAGCTTGGCTTGTGCTCGCGCGATGCTCTCAAGTCGGGCGAGTGTAATTCTTTACTACAGCAGTATCCCCCAAGGCCAAGCACTGCAATTAACAAACAATTTTATTATGTCTCAACCAATCAGCGACGCTCCGGAAGGCATCCTTCTTGTCGACAAGCCGCAAGGCATTACTTCGCACGATGTCGTGTCGAAAATCCGCCGTGTTTACCACATGAAAAAGGTAGGACATGCAGGGACGCTTGATCCGATGGCCACCGGCTTGTTACTTATTCTGATTGGTAAGGCGACCAAGGCTTCGCAATATCTGATGAGTCTCGGTAAAGAGTACACTGGAACCGTCAGGCTAGGCGTGAGCACCGACTCGCAGGACGCTGAGGGCGAGATCACTAAAGTGCGGCCTATACCTGAGCTGACTGAAGAACAAGTAAAAGCCGAGATGAAGACCTTCATGGGCGATCAATATCAGACGCCACCCATGTTTTCGGCTAAGAAGATTAATGGCCAAAAGCTCTACAAGTTAGCCCGTCAAGGAAAGGTCGTCGAGCGCGAGCCACGCGTCATTCATATTAGCCGTTTTGATCTAACTAAGTATACACTACCCGAACTCTCCTTTCTCGTGGGCACGAGTAAGGGCGCCTATGTGCGCACAATTGCGCACGACCTCGGTGAAAAATTCGGTTGTGGCGGTCATTTGAATGAGCTACGCCGAACAGCTATTGGGCAGTTTCGCATCGATAATGCCGCAAAGATTGAAGAGCTGGAAGTGATGTCGCCGTCCACTCTGCGTAAACAACTGATTCCCGTGATTCAAGCCGTGCCCACTCATGCGCTTTAGAGCGCGGAACTCAATACCAAGTAAGCCCATGAACTTTCCAGCCGCCGTTGATAACTTTGAAGCACTTTCCGGGTTAATGGGAGAACTGCATCTGGCTATCGGTGTCTTCGATGGTGTGCATCTTGGACATAAGACCGTGATTGAATCGGCCGTGTTTTCTGCGCGCCGCTTAGGCGCTATAGTAACTCGAAAAAAAGTAACCCATCCCGGTTCAGCCCGACGTGGTATTGCAGGAGTGTTAACTTTTGATCCGCACCCGAGTCGTCTCTTTCGTCCCGAAGATCCGACACGGCTCATCATGCCGATTGAGACGAAGACCGCGATGCTTCAGGATCTCGGGGTCGACTGCGTGATTCGTAAACACTTTGACCATGCCTTTGCCTCGATTCCTGCCGAGGAGTTCCTTAGCTATTTGAAGGGCGCTTTGCCCGCCCTTAAGTCAATCTATGTTGGCGAAAACTTCCGCTTTGGCCAAAAGCGCGCGGGAGACGTGGCAACTTTGGTTGAATCCGGGTGCGCTTTGAACCTTGGCGTGTTCAGCGCTGAACGTATTAAACATAACGGCGAACCGATCAGCAGTACACGTATTCGTAAAGAACTCGAAGCGGGCAAGATCGAGGCCGTTAACAGTTTACTCGGCTACAATTATATCGCAAGAGGTAAAGTCGTGGGTGGCGCGAGGTTAGGACGCACAATTGGCTTTCCTACACTAAATCTCCAATGGCAGCCAGAGTGCCTGCCGCGTTACGGAGTTTATCTAGTAAGCTTCCGTGAAACTGGATCAGAGGTTTGGCAAGTGGGGGTGGCCAACTACGGCGTAAAGCCGACTGTGGCTAAGGCGGATCAAGTGCCCACACTCGAAGTCCATGCCTTAGATACGACAGAGTTAAGTATGAGCGATACGATTGAGGTCGAGTGGTTAAAGTTCATCCGCCCCGAGCAAAAATTTGCTTCGGCGGAGGAGCTGAAAGCCCAGATTGCTAAAGATTGCGTGACGGCGAAAGAGTTGGCTGAGTCATGACCCTATCATGCATGGCGCGCCCGTTTTTTTAAGCGCTCCGAGCAATGTTATCACGTAGCTAAATCTTCCAATTCAACAAAGGCATCCCGTAAGCTAATACATTACAAACGATTATGCCCGAACGCATCATAGAATTTTCAGTGCCACTAGGCGCTAAAGCAGGGCGCGCAGACAAGGTCTTCGCGGCCGAGTTTGATGATGTCAGCCGTGCTCGCTTACAGCGCGCCTTTGATGCGGGGCAAGTCACCTTTGACGGTAAGACCATCGATAAACGCTTTAAGGTAAGCCAATCAGGACTGCTCCGCGCCGTACTCGAAGAACCGACCTTTGATACTGCGCCAATCGCCGTCGATTTGCCGCTCGACGTGATCTATGAAGACGAGTCGATCTTAGTTGTGAATAAAGCAGCAGGGATGATTACGCATCCGGGTAACGGAACGGGTGAAAACACGCTTGTCCATGCGGTGCTTCATCATTGTGGCGAAAATCTCAGTACGGTTGGTGCGCCGGATCGACCTGGGATTGTTCATCGCTTGGATAAAGAAACCAGTGGGCTAATCATCGTCGCGAAAAACGACACAGCACATCACAAGTTGGCCGCTGCCTTTAGCGAACGAAAGACCTACAAGCGCTATACTGCCCTAGTCTTCGGCAGTCCAAAAGTCAGCCGCGGTACAATTAAAGAAGCGATCGGCCGTCATCCCCGGGTGCGCACCCGAATGGCAGTCGTGCACAGTGGCAAGCCTGCCCATACCGACTGGAAGGTAGAAGCGCGTTACGGCCAGAAGGCTACGCGCATGAGTTGCATTATACACACCGGGCGCACTCACCAGATACGTGTCCACATGAGCGAAATCCAGTTTCCTCTACTCGGTGACTCGACCTATGGCTTCAAGCCTGGGCAGTTAAAAGACATTGAAGTACCCCGCGTGATGCTGCACTCCACAGAGTTGCAAATCCAACACCCTAATCGCGACGAGCGGATGACTTTCGAGGCTCCGCTTCCAAGAGATTTCGAGGATTTGATAGCGCTGCTTGCTTAGGTGCGATGAACATGCCTTGGCATCAGCCAATTGCTCGCGCGCTAAGGCTAGAGTCTACAGCGCATGCGTCCTAGTAGAGACAAAGGGTTGTCAAACGAAGATCGGGTATCCAGTTTTATTTCATTTGTCGCATTTTAAATAGTTAACTCACTGAAATTTGTTTAATCATACACGTTCCACACCATTATGAATTGTTGCATCTTAGGAGCCGGTGCTTGGGGCACTGCAATGGCTCTCCACCTCGACCGCTGCGGCCATACGGTAACTCTGGTTCCGCGCCGTATGGAGCACGCGCTCGAGATTGCCTCGTCGCGTGAAAATTGTGACTACTTGCCGGGTTACAAACTACCCCATACTATTCAAATTGGCTGTGAGGTGGGTCCCGTTCTTATGGAGGCCGAGGTGGTCTTCCTTGCTTGTCCGTCAAAGGCGATGCGCTCTCTCTGCGAGTCGATCAAGCCATACCTTGAGTGTGCTTGGCAGTTAAAACTTTGTTTGATTATGTGCAAAGGCCTCGAATTAGAGACTTTTAAAACACCCGCTGAGATAGCGCAAGAAGCCTTGTCCGGCATCGCATGTGGCGTATTGTCGGGTCCTACTTTTGCGGGCGAAGTCGCCGAGGGTAAGCCGACAGCCGTCGTGCTCGCCTTCGGAAGCGATTGCGAAGACCCCGTGCGGTATCAAAGCGCCTTTAGCAATTCGGGGCTACGTGCCTACCTTTCTGATGATCTGCGTGGCACGGAGCTAGGTGGAACATTAAAGAACATTTACGCCATCGGCTCGGGTCTTTGCGATGGATTGAAATTGGGAGATAATGCAAAAGCAGCTTTGCTTACGCGAAGCCTGAATGAAATGGTGAGGCTCGGAGTGAAGCTGGGTGGGCAAAAAGAAACGTACTCTGGCCTCAGTGGGTTTGGTGATTTGGTGGCGACTTGTTCTGGCAAGTGGAGTCGCAATCGGACCTTTGGACAAAGGATAGGCGAGGGTGAAACGCCGACTGCGATTGTCGAAAGTCAGAAGTCGGTGGTCGAGGGCTATCCTGCGACGAAATGTCTCCAACAAATTTGCGCGGAGAAAAAAGTGGACGCGCCGATACTTGGCACCATTTATGCCATAC
The DNA here is from genome assembly GCA_022448605.1 of Puniceicoccaceae bacterium. Lineage (GTDB taxonomy): Bacteria > Verrucomicrobiota > Verrucomicrobiia > Opitutales > Coraliomargaritaceae > Thalassobacterium. The sequence continues at coordinate 56,491 of JAKVCM010000002.1, forward strand.
TCTACAGTGGTCTGGATCCCTTGGCTGCGATGCAGCAATTAATGACCCGCGACTTGAAAGCAGAATAGATATTCCCTAATCAATGACTCATGCCAAAATCACTTTGCAAAGTAAAAACCTCTGAGATCCATGGGCGCGGATTATACGCCACAGTGGACATCGATGAGGAGACTCACATCATCCAATACGTCGGTGAAAAAATAAAGAAGAAGGAATCGAAGAAGCGTGCTCTCGCATGGGAGGAGGAAGCTCGCAAAACAGGTGAAGGACTCGTTTACATCTTCGAGCTCGACGACAAATATGACATCGACGGGCGCCTCGGCGATAATCCTGCCCGCTACATGAACCACTCTTGCGATGGAAATTGCGAAGCGATCAATTTCGATGGCGAAATCTGGATCGTAGCAATTCAAGACATCAAAAAAGGCGATGAGCTCGTCTACGATTACGGCTACGACATGGAGCATTTCCTTGACCACCCTTGCAAGTGTGGCTCCCGTAATTGTATTGGCTACATCGTACGCGAAGATCAGCGCTCTAAGGTGAAGAAGCTACTCAAGGGTAGAAAAAAAAAGCGCGGCAAAAAGAACAAGAAATGGTCAGCAGATCAATCTACTAGCTGAGAAAGCTTAACAAGCAAAACGTGCTAACCTGAACAACTTATGCCTAATTGCCGAAGGCTGGCGTGGGGTTTTCTTAGCAAGATGATACGGGTAGCCTAGCTTTGCTAGTTCTACCAACACCAGGGTTAAAGGTATTGGTGGGGTCCAGTTGATGGTAAAAAGATTTTAGATGCGGCTCAGCGTCATACAGGTGGCCAACGTTGTGCTCAGCAGGATATTTAGCTCCTTTTTTATCAAGGCATTCAAGAAGCTTGGCCTTCATCTCGTGTAGATCGGTGCCTTTTTTAAAGATGTAGTCGCGATGAAACACGTGGCACATAAAGTGACCATAATCAAGTGACAGATCGAGCTGCGCTTCGATTTCGGGCGGAATGGATTCTATCCAGTTGGGGTCGTTGCCTAGTAGTGCTATGTCTAAGGCTAATACTTCCTCGGTGTTTTTTTGATGCAAGGTTTGATAACGTATGGCAGCGCCAGCCGCGGCGAAGCGGTGGAGCAGCGCGGCTTCTTGCTCTTGGGGCGTGCACTCAAAGAAGTCGCCCTCGCCGCACAGCTTCCATTCTTGGCCGAGGTACTTACGTGCTTCTTCGATGCCGTCGTCGGACATACTGAGCATCAAGTAGTAATTGAAACGGTCGCGATATTCCAGGAGGCGCGGGGGTAGGTGTTGCGGGAAGAGACGGCTGACATGGTAGAGTAAGAGGTCGGGCAGAAACCTAGGCAAGAACTGGAGTTTGTTGAGACGATGCTCTATAGCTGACTTAAGCGCGTAGGCTTTAGGCAGGCGGCGTGTGCCGATATGTTTGATCGATAGAAAGACGTCTTTTCCGTAGCGCTCAGTTACGTTGAAAATGTCTCGGTTCATGTACTCGCACATCTCGGGCAGTTCTTTGAATTTGGTCAAAATTTGCTGGCGGAGCTCGGTGAGGTCATCGGGCTGATCCGTGCCAATGAAGAAGACCTGCTCCTTTTTAGGGAGCGGGTAGGTGTCGACTCTCACAGCAAAGGCGGCGACTTTCCCCGCGCTACCGCTGAGTTCAAAAAGTCTCCTCGGATCGGCGTTGTAGCGGTTGGGCAGGCCGCCTTCGAGATCGCGAATACGTTTGGCGTATTCTCTGTCCGAGGCTGGTGTGTGTTGCGCTTCTAAGTCGTCGCTATCAATCTGGCCACTTTCGAGACGCTCAAAGATTTGCTCAGGAGTCTTTCCTAGGTTTCGGATGCCGAGGTGGTCGACGAGCTGGAGCTTTCCAGTGGCATCGACTTGTGCGAAGAGTGATAGCTCGGTGTAGGATGAGCCGCGTTTGCAGAGTGCGCCTCCTGCGTTGTTCGCAATACCACCCACGATAGTCGCACCAATGCTTGTAGAACCAATTACGGAGTGGGGCATACGGCCGAGGGGTCGCAGGAGGTTTTCCAACTGGTGAAGACTCGCTCCTGGTAAGGCCAACACTTGTTTGCCACCATCAAGAAGAATGAGCTTAGTCAATTGCCTTGTGTTGATAATAATTACGGGGCGCGCATAGTCGTGTCCGCTAGGGCACGAGCCCTCGGTCAGCCCAGTCTTGGCGCCCTGCATGATGATCGCGCAGCCCCCATTGACACAATGTTGCAAGATGTGCCACTGCTGGAGTAGCGTCTCTGGAAAGACTACCGCAAGCGCACTGCCGATTCCCGATCGAAAGCCTGAGCGGTAGTATGCAGTTTTTTTTATGCCTGTGAGAACGTTCTTCGCCCCAACTGTTGCCCGCAATTTTTCGAGTAGATCGGGGTAGGGCATAGTCGAAATGTTGAGCGTGCTTAACGTTCTAACTCGTAAGTTAGCGTTTTGTCCGCGTGCTTGATGGTGACGTGGTTCTGGCCGTCTGAGCGTTCAGTGACTTCAGTGCGGCCAATAATTTGTGCGGGTATGCCAAAAGATTCACTTTGGGCTATGATGGCTTCGGTAGCTTTGGGTTCGCAGTAGATCTCCATTCGGTGCCCCATATTATAGACGCGGAACATTTCCTCGTCGCTTGTATTGCTAGCTTTTTGGATCGCCTTAAAGATCGGAGGTATCGGTAGGAAGTTGTCTTTAATGTGGTGCACGCCCGTGCCGGAGCGGATGCACTTCGTCTGGCCACCACCAGAGCAGTGAACCATACCGTGGATGCCGTCGCGATTTTCAGTGAGCAGCTTCTTGATGATGGGAGCGTAGGTACGGGTCGGACTAAGTAAAGCGTCGCCGACTGACATACTGGACTCAGGCAGTGGGTCGGTCATCTTGTAAGGGCCGCAATAGAGGTATTGTTTGTCGGTGCTAAGGTCGACGGTTTCGGGATATTTTTCTAAGTAGTAATCGCAGAGCAAATCGTGGCGCGCGCTAGTTAGGCCGTTACTACCAATGCCTGAATTTTCGAATGTTTCGTAATTGGCTTGGCCGGACGAAGCGAGGCCGACAATGGCTAGGCCAGGTTTAATCTTGGCATTATCAATCACGTCGGCGCGATCCATGACGACGACCGCGCAGGAATCGACGGTCACGGTGCTGGTTAAGTCCCCAACGTCGGCAGTTTCGCCGCCACCGCTGTGGACGCCAACTCCGTATTCACGAAGAACGCTAAGGAAGTCCTCGGTGCCGGAGATGAGTTGGCCCAGCGCTTCGCCAGGAATGGCTCGGGCGTTGCGGTTAATTGTGCTGGAAATAAGGATACCGTCAATCGCGCCGACGCAGAGCAGGTCGTCGATGTTCATTACGAGGCTGTCTTGCGCAGTCTTACGGAAGCCCGCGGGGTCTCCAGTCTCACGATAGTGCAAGTAGGCAAGGGCGCTCTTGGTGCCAGAGCCGTCGGAGTGGATAATATTACACTTATCCGTTCTGCCGGTAAGATTGTCTGCGCCGATCTTACAAAACGCTCCAGGAAATACACCACGGTCAAGATTGTCCACGACGGCGTGTACTTCGGACTTAGAGGAAGAGACGCCGCGTTGGGCGTAGCGATCGGATGGGTTACTCATAGAAAATGGGAATCTTTGGCGCTGTTATTTAAAACCGTTAATTTACCTAAGAGGGCCTTAATTTTTTATGACTGGGGGATGTATGTATGGAGTCGCTTGATTATGTTGGGGTCATCATAGTTTCCGGGTGACTATGTGCCACTGTAAACTTGCTTCTTTGAAATTATGAATGATTTCCTTGTAATGGTAAGTTGAATTTTTGATGTCAATTTATTGCATTTAGACGGCTAAACTATCGTCTCACAGGGCGGGTGAAGTGCGGCGATGCGCGCCATGATTCTGCGAGAGGCTTCTAAGTATCTTTCGGAGTGTGTTTTGCCGGGGTCGATCTCGGTTGCAGCCATCGCTTCGCCGTAGGCGATGTGGATGTGCCCGCCGATTTTTGGTGCTTTGTCCGTGCGACCGAAGACTTCGTGGGTGCCAAAGAGGCGGGTGGGGATGACGGTAGCTTTTGATTTGCAGGCGATCATTCCCGCACCTGGCTTGGGCTCCATTATTTGGCCTCCCAATGACCGTGTGCCCTCAGGGTAGATTGCGACAATACCTTTGCATTTGAGTGCTCGAAAGATGGCTTTGAGAGATTTAATGTCAGCATTTTCCCGGGCTACAGGGATAGTGCCGATCTCGCGCAGTGCTTTACCAAAGAGTCCTTTAAACAGTGTATCGCGGGCAAAGTAGTTGATCGGCCTGTGGATACAGGCTCCGATGGCGGGTGGGTCGTAGAAGCTAACGTGGTTGGCGGCAAAGATGACGGGGCCATACTTAGGCACGTTTTGAAGGCCGCTCTGGGTATAATCGTAAAACGTGTTGAAATACCACGCCGCAAGTGTGCGTACGAGTCGGTAAAGTTGTGGGTTCGGAATGGAGCTGTCTGACATTAAACGATGACGGAGGGCACAAGCCTGGTTAAGATTCGATTTGATGGGTAATTTTTTCGATAACTTCTTCGAGCGTGTGGTGCGCGGTGTCAATTTGGGTGGCTCCCCAAGGGCAGACGAGGGGGGCTGTCTGTCGGGCTCTATCCATTTCATCACGGGCAGCGATGGAGTCGGTTTGCCCTTCTTTAGCTCGGCGAGCGGCTCGTGTAGCCTCGTCGGCGTCGAGGAAAAAACGGTAAGCGGCCTCTGGAAAGATAATAGACCCGATATCGCGCCCTTCCATTACTAAGCCAGCGTAATGCTGATCACGAGCGAGATCAGCAAGCGAGCGCTGATAGGCAAAAAGTTTTTGGCGCAGTTCGGGGATCGCAGCAAATTTTGAGACCTGTGCATTCACCTCGGGCGAGCGAAGGTCGGAGTCTACAGGCACAATACCGTTAATGCCAAGTTTGGCGCTACGCCCATCGATTTGAGTGCTCAGCTCAAGCGTTTCTAGGACTTTTGAAATCGTCTCGCCTTGTTCGGCAGATGTCCCAGATCCAAGAAGAGCACAGGTCAGAGCGCGGTAGTGAGAGCCTGTGTCGACGTGCATGAGTCCAAGGCGCTCGGCGAGTCCTTTAGAGGTGGACGATTTGCCCACTGCTGCGCCCCCATCCATGGTGATAATTATAAAACTATTGGAGCTAGGCATGGCGGAGTGAGTCGAGGGCATCAAAAAAGCCAGGATAAGTTTTTGCGCAACAGTTAGGGTCTGTGATCGCAAGCCAGGGCTTGCCATCACCGAGTAGATCGTAACTAGCGAGCACAGCAAAGCTCATTGCGAAGCGGTGGTCTTCGTAGGTGTCGATACAGAGTAGCTGGTCGGCCTTGCGTGCCTGCATCGCGCGGGCGCGAAGCTCGTTGGGCTTGGGCTGAATGGTTAGGGCATCTTCTTCCTCTTTGACTAGCTGGCCGAGCTTGGAGAGTTCGGCGGCCATGCCCGCGATACGGTCAGTCTCTTGGTGTCGGGTATGTGCAATGCCTGTGATCCGGACGGAATCGCCAAGGAGTGGTGCGATTGCGGCGTAGGTAAGGAAAGTGTCAGATATACTGTTAAAGTTAATCTCGCGGTGGCCTCGCTGGGGAATGTTTGTTTCGCCGCAGGTAGCCGTCCATTCGTCGCGGGAGGCATCGACTTGGAGGCCGTGTTGGGCAAGCACTTCGACGAAGTGAGCGTCGCTTTGGAGTGGATCGTCGCTTAAGTTTGGGATCCGCAGACTGCCCCCGTGGATGAGGGTCAGTGCCAGAAAGTAGCTGGCTGCAGAGATGTCTGGCTCAATCGCGTAGCTTCCCGAAGCGGGAGTGGAGTATGAGGCAGGAGGGAGGTCGTATTCGCCGGCTTCTGTTGCCACGATGGAAGCGGCACCGAAGGCTTCACGCATTTTTAAAGTAATCGCGACGTAATGCGGGCGAACCTCGGGGCAGATTAACTTAATGGGGCCTCCTGCCTGTCTTGAGCCTTTTGTGGTGCATGGCGAAGCAAGGAGAAGCGCGGAGAGGATTTGACTACTTGCCTTTGCGTCCACAGTTGTTTTGCCGCCTTTGTAGCCCTTGGCATAGAGCGTGAAGGGGAAATGCGCGGGATCGCCATGAAATTTGAAATCGGCAGCATCGAGAGAGACGAGGGACTCGAGTAAGCCCGCTATTGGGCGTTGGCGCATGGCTGCATCGCCATCTAAGCGGTAGACGCCTCCATCACTGAGTGCGAGAAAGGCGGTAAGGAAGCGTGCAGCGGTGCCTGCGTTACCGACGTCGATGCGTGCGTTATTACAAGGGATATGACCGCCTTGGCCTTTGACTGTGATCCTCGCTATCGCCTCGTCGGAGATGGTTTCGAAGCCCAGTTGTTCGAGTGCGGCTAGCATGATTCGAGTATCTCTACTAAAAAGGGCACCCTCGAGATGAGTCTTCCCATCTGCGAGTGCAGCGAGGATCAGGGCGCGGTTGGTGATACTCTTTGAGCCGGGAAGCGATAGCGTGTGGTCAAGGGCGCGGGGGAGTGGTTGAATCGGAAGTGGGGCGGGCATGCTTTTGAAACCTGAAATTTGGAAATACTTTCAATTGGAATTAGAGGCTGTCTCGAAATTGTTTGCCTCGCTCTAGGCGGGCGATGAGTTCGGGCGTATTCTTATCGAGCAGAGCGCCTTTAAGGGCTTGAAGTTCGTTTTCGAAGCCGTCGATTGCTCGGAGCACTTCCTCGCGGTTTTGTTCGAGAATTTGTTTCCAGAGCGTTGGGTCGCCTGCTGCGACTCGGGTGGTATCGCGAAGACCGCCTCCAGCTAGGCTCTTCCAGTTAGCATCCATCCTAGCAAGGTGAGCGCACAAGCTAGAGGCTAATAGGTGGGGCAGGTGGCTAATGTGCGCTACGATTTCGTCGTGCTTCTCGGGTGTAGTGGAGACGACCCGCATGCCAATGGCTTGCCAGAGTTGTTGAAGCTGCGCAATCTCTGCGTCGCTGTCACCATCTAACGGGGTGATGAAGCAGGCGGCACCATCGAATAAGTTATGGTTAGCATGGGCCATACCCGTGCGCTCAGAGCCTGCCATCGGGTGGGAGCCGATGAAGTTGACATTAAGGCTTTGCGCTTCGCGACAAATTAGACCCTTAATGCTGCCGACGTCAGTTACCAGGGCTTCTGGTGATAGCGAAGACGTTACTTGCTCGATCAGAGGGATAATCGTTTCGACAGGCGTGCAGACTACGACAAGGTCGCTGGCCTCGCAGGCTGCGCACGCTTGATCGAACACAGCATCGCACCAATCCGCCTGCATCGCCTGCAAACGCGTCTCTGCGCGTCGCGACCAAGAATGTACCCGCTGGCAGAGCCCGCGCTCCTTCATTGCTAGAGCGAGCGAAGCACCCAGCAGGCCGGGGCCGAGTATGGAAATTTGTTGAAACATGGAAGGATGAGAAAATTTTATCCAGCAAGCGAATTGCGATGAGTGCCCTTGCGAGTCTTTAGCCTTGCGACATTCATTACTGACTTTTATTTAAGGCAGGCAATTTATGTAGTGCCAGTCTCAATTTACCCATGGCAATTTTTAAGAAGTCTATCCGTAAACGCCTGCCCCACGAAACAAGTGGCACTATAAAGTTCTTCAGAGTATTGCTCATCTCTGTAATCGCTTTGACGGTTCTAGGTGGGTTTTGGGTTTTGAGCCAGCTAGGGCCCAAAGATGTCGATTTCCGTGATTTTAACTATAATATGGAGGTGGTTGATTCGATTAAAGCAATTCAGCAAGAGAGCATCGAGCTAGAGGAGCAGTTTGAGGAAATGCTCGTTCTGCGGGAGCCACGCCCTGAGGATATTAACTTGTTAAAAAAAGCCCTCGAAAAACAAAAGGAATATCTGGGCGCGATCGCAGGGGTCGACTCTGAGGCCTATGATCGTCAATTGAATCTAGAGGAGCGCTATCAGAACCTATCAGCAGAGCGTTTACAGCTTGTTAGCTTGGATCTAGAGTCCAAGGCGGAGGCATTGGCTAGGAGCAGAGACTATGCGAATGCTAGTGCGAAATATCTTGAGGCCCACGAACAGCAGAAGCAGATCAACGAAACTTTCCCCCTTAGCGCGGCTTACAACGTGGGGCGCGCGACTCGGCTGCAGCGGCAAGCCCGTTACTTTACTGCAGAACCGTTGCTTCAGCGTAGCCTCGCTCTTGAGAATGAAGCAGACCTTCTCATCGAAGCCAAGGAGTGGAAAGAAGCCGAAGAGCGCCTCAAGCAAGCGATGGACTTGCAGGACAAGTTGAATCGCGATTATTGGGGCACTAATCAAGCCAGCGTGTCACGCCTTGAGGCCCTACGCGTCAAATTAGTTGGTATCCTTTCTGGCCAGAGCTATCAGGAGGTGCAACAAGTCTCAGAGCTCGCTGATAAACGGCGCGCAGCTAACGAAAACCTCGAAGCAGCTGCCATTTACCAAGAGGCGGCGCGCCTTCAACGTCAGCTTAATGAGAACTACCGCGATAGCCCATATGCTTCGTCTGAGCGGCTTTCTGAGTATCTGCGCAAGAGCCAGACTTCAGAGAGTTTCGAACTCGGCTTAGAGATCGAGCGCAACCACGAATTTATGCAACAGCTACTCTCCGAAAGGCGCACCTTTGAGGCCGCTGAAGTGATTGTTTTGCTCCGTCGTGATATCCGACAGATGCAAGAGAGCTTTCCTCGCAGTTCGTTGAATGACGATGATCTGCAACTCAAAATCCGTTATTTAAACCTCGTACAAAGTGACCTCGGCTTCATCCAAGACCGAATTTACGACGCATTGCTGCCTATCCCCGAGATCGAAGCTTGGCGCATGCTCCGCACAGAAGTGCCACAAGCGCTTTACTTCTTAATCATGGGCACGAATCCTAGCCGCAATCAGGGTGACCTTCGTCCAGTCGACTCAATCAGCTGGCTCGAGGCGAAGAATTTTTGTGAGCGTCTTTCTTGGATATTGGGGCAACCCGTGCGCTTGCCTACGGAGAATGAGTTTCGCCAAGCTCTTGGTCGCTTGCGCTACATTGTTCTCGAGGAACACGTGTGGAGCGTTTCAGATGCCGCCGGCGTGCCACAAGCTGTCGGGACAAAAGAGCCATTTGCTAGCGGCTTTTACGATCTACTCGGCAACATCAGCGAGTGGCTTGAGTCAATCGACCGTTTTGAGACTGAGGACGCCTTGCACATTGGTGGACACGCGCAAGACCGTATCGAATCTATCTTCACTGTTCCGTTACGTGAAGCGCCGCGCGGCGAGCGTAATCGCTTGACGGGTTTTCGAATAGCCGTAAAAGTTAATTAAGGGGTAACAAAGCAACAACTTACGATTGCCTTTATTTGGGAAATTCCTATATGTATTGCATGGATTCGCCTGAACAGTCGCCCGGACCCAAAGAACTTTCGCACAGAGCGAGACGTGCTGTGCGCATTATTTATCTAGCGATGGCGATTTTTATTCTGCTGCCTGTTCTCTTAGTTTGGCTCACTGGATCCATGAGCTTCTAGCTGTATTATTTCGATATCTTGACCAGTCCCAAGGACTAGCGGGGCTTGTAAGGCATAGAGGCGGAGTCACAAAATTGTTATTCCCTGACGGTCTAAATTTTTGTTTGGGGTTTCCTTAATGTTAAACTAACATGGTGACACTCGGGGTAAATCTCTTCGAGACAAAATTAAATATCACTATATATATAATTATTTTCATTATGAATGTAAAAATTAAAAAAGGATTCACTCTCGTAGAAATCATGATCGTGGTGGTTATAATCGGGCTACTAGCAACAATGGCGATCCCGGCCTTCCAAAAGGTTCGCGAAACGTCACTTGAGAAAGCGATTCGCAACAACCTTCGCCAACTCGCTTCGGGTGCTGACCAGTATTTCATTGAAAACGGTGTGACTACAGTGCTGCTAAGTGATATCGTCGGTGAGGATGCCTACGTGGAGTCTCTCGATGTAGTCGCTGGTGAAACATATCCTGCCACAATCACCCAAGGAACAGATATTGCAGTCACCGGAAGCCCACTCACTCCGCAGCCTTCGATTGATTTCTAGTCTAAATTCACCTATAGTTTAATATTTGCTTGATATAAATTTACAAAGCGCCTAGCTAACCTGTTGCTATTTATGCCTTTGAATGGAGAGCCACGCTCCACGTATCGGCTCACTGTATTTAGGCAATCCTCGTGCGAAGCTCATGCAGGGCATGCTTTATATTATCACTGCGAGAGCGGTAGCCAAAAGTGAAAGCTAGTACCTTTGGTTGAGGAATGCGCCAATTCAATGTCTCCGCGGTGGCCGCGAAGGATGCGTTTGCTGATGGATAAGCCTAGCCCTGTGCCATCGGGGCGATCAGTGAGAAAAGATTCGAAGATGTCCGACTGAATCGATTTGGGTATGCCCTTGCCATTATCGGTAATTGTCAGATGCGCTGCAGTCTCGTCCGTAGAAGTCTCAAGTCGGATACGTCCGCCCTCAGGCATGGCTTGCGTGGCATTGAGCACGAGGTTGAGCATCACTTGGAGAATTTGTCCCTTATTTACATCGACATATATACTGTCCTTTTTTGGTTCGAACTGCAGTTCGATCTTTTGTTGGTGAAGCTTAAGGCGCATAAGTTTGAGTGTGTCATCAACCAGGGCATTGAGGTCTTGTGGCGTATGCATGCCTTCGCGGGTGCGACCAAAGCTCAGCACTCGCTCGACGATTTCCTCTAACTGGTTCAACTTCTCGCCGATAACTTGGACATCCGTATGGCGCGGATCCTTATTGGCGAACTCTAGGTTGAGCGAATCGAAGAGGAGTTTAATTACGGTCAATGGATTACGAATCTCATGGGCGATCTCCGCCGCGATCATTCCTAGAGTGGTCAGTTTTTCATTGCGCCGTAGAGACTCTTCGCTCGCGAAGATGCGTGAGTAGAGGCGTGCATTCTGAATGGCCAGTGCTCCAATTTCAGCCAAGGTCTGGAAGACTTTACGTTCTTCGTTATTAAAACGGTGCGACTGCTTGGTATAAGCTATGATAACGCCAATGACTTGGTCTCCAAAAATGATCGGCGATGCGAGCATAGAGACAAAGCCCTGCTTTTGTAATATAAGCAGAAAATCATTTTCCTCAGTAAAATTTAAATCTGTTACCTCGACCTGTTTCCTCCGATGGATGACCGAGCCGAGCGCACTCTGGCTGAGGGAAATCGTGACGGGGTCTTTAATTGTCTCGTTCTCAACGATCAAGCTATGCAGGTGCAGCTTTTCGCCCTCAGTCCCGAGCTCAAAAAATGCACTACCATCCGCGTTCATTAAATGCTTGCCTTGCCGAGCGAGTGTTTCCATCAGCACGTCACCGTCGATTTCGCCAGCTAGCCGCTGACTCATCACCACGAGTGATTCAAGCTGATTAGCCTTTGTCCGCAATTGCATGATTAGCCAAAGTCTAGATATTACGCGGGTGGCTTCATTGGTTAGCAGGGTGAGGATTTTAAGCGATGATTCCCCGTAGGCATCAAGCTCTTCGCTGTCGACGTTAACTACCCCGATGACCATGCCGTGATATTCCATTGGTACGGCCATCTCAGACCTTATATTTGGTCGCACAGAGATGTAACGGGGTTCATTCTTCACATCATTAACGATCAGCGCTCGCCCGTGCATTGCTGTCCAGCCTGTGATGCCTTGTCCAAGCGAGAGCTTCAGATCTTGGCAGTCATCGGCCAGTCCAAAGGAGGCTTCAAGTTCTAGGACTTTGTTGTCGGGATTGATCAATGAAATGGAGGCGCTGCAAGGCTGTAATACTCGTACGATTTCGTCGAGTATCAGCTGTAAGGCTTCCTCCGGCACATCTGTATCGGATACGAGGCTGCTGATCCGATAAAGCGAATCGATTGCAGTCTGCTCGGTAAGGCTAGAGTTCATTTATGCCTCAGTTTCGGTGGTTTCGAACCTCAGGTCGAACCTCGATTTTATTCCTTTACTATCTTATCGAGCTCTTCGCGAAGCTCTATCAGAGCTGAGGTGTGCGTGTCTTCTTCACTCTTTTCGTTTTTTATGTAAAAAGTATCCATTGCTACGCCCCGCTCGGTCGCTATGCGGGCGAAACTAATATCGAAACCCATTTTAGTAATCAGTCGTGAGATCCTGTAAAGCAGTCCGATGCGGTCACTAGCTTGTACCTCGATAATTGTTTGTTTAAGGGAGAGCTCGTGGTACACATCGACACTCGGCGGGAATGGGGCGGGAAGCATATCCTTGTCGTTTCTTTGCTCTGCAATTTTGGCTTCGCGCTCATCAATCGCGGGCATGAGCTCCTTTTCCTGTATCAAAGCCTCGTCGAGGCGCTTTTCGAAGACCTTGCGTGCCATTTCGTCGCTGACGGTGCCTCCACTTGGATCGATGATGTAGAAAGTATCGATTGAGATGTGGTCTTTACGAGTGATTGCTTTTGTACTAACGATGTTCACACCCGCAAGGGTCAGTGCCCCTGCTAGCTTGTAGAAGAGTCCCGCGCGATCCCATGTGACGACGTTGACTACCGTCATGCCGAGGTCGATATCGTCATGCCAGTGGATGATCGGTGCAAGCGTGCCCATCGAGTAGGCAGTTTGAATCTGGGTCAGTAGCTTATTGACCATGCGAAGATGCAGTTCAATGTCTTCTTGGTCGGTGTTTATAAAATAACGCTCAGGAAGTAGATTGAAGTGCGCCTCGACTTCTTCTTTCGAGATGTCTGCGATCTTCTTTTCGAGTATTTCTTGGTGCAGCATGCTGATTAAGTCTTTTCGTTTTTGTTCGATTATATCTTCGTCTTGAAACTGCTCTAGCGTTCGAACATAGAGTGTGCGGTGTAAGGTTTCTTTGTGGTTGTTCCAGAGTGTAGGTGCAGTTCCGCGCGCATCGCAGTAGGTATGAACGTAGAGAAGTCTGAGCTTTTGCGGGTCTTCAACAAATTTGGCGAAGGAGGCCGCAGTTTTAGGATTATCTAAGTCAAAACGTTGCCAGAATCGTGCCATTTTCAAATGGTTTCGGATAATAAACAAAATTTGTTCCTGTTGCTCGCGCCCGATATTGAATCGATTAAGTACGGGCCGCGCAATGCGCACACCGTTTACATCGTGGCTATTAACCCCCTCCGCCTTACCTAAGTCGTGAAGCAATAAGATCAAATAGAGCAATAAAGGCGCATCATTTTTCTGTAGTTCCTTCTCGTAGCGACCGTATTCGTCGTCGTGCTTGCTAAAGACTCGGTCGAGGTGACGGATCGTTCGCAGCACGTGTGCATCGGCTGTATAGCGATGGTAATACTCGTGCTGCACCATACAGGTTAGCGCGCCAAACTCGGGCAAATAGCGCCCAAGCACGCCCGTTTCGTGCATCTGTATCAGAACCGGGTAGACCTCACCTGGGCTACGTAGAATAGAACAGAAGCTTTTGGCCGCAGAGGCACTGTTGATGATCGAGTAGTCGATCAGCGGAATCGAACGCGTGATTAAGAAGCGCAGATTCGAGTCCAGCTTGGCGCCGAACTGTTGAGCGAGTCGGAAGATGCGGATCAGGCGGACTGGGTCTTCTTGAAAAACGTTCGGATTGTTGGATGAGAGTATTTTTTTGTGAAGTTGGAAACCTTCCACCCTCTTGACTGGCAGCTTTTGGCGCGCACGCAATGCCTCACGAAAGCTGATGCGATCTTTGCTGCCAGTCGATCCTTCCAAGGCCATCCGCTCTTTCAGCATTTCACTACTTTGGTAAATTGTGCGGGCCGCGGTGTAGTAGTCCTTCATGAAGGATTCGACGCGCTCAAAGATATCCTCTTGCGGGTAGTTTAAATATTCGGCGATGGCGGGTTGCTGGTCTAGGTCGAGTTTATCGGTCGGTCGACGATTCTGCATGTGCAGTTCCGTTCGTGTGCGCAGGAGGAAGTCGTAGGCGTCTATCAAGGCCTCGCGCTCGTCATTGCGCAGTAGTTTCGCTTTGACTAAGTCGCGAAAGGATCTAAAGCCGTATTTAATGTGCGCCATCCAGAGGATATTCTGGTAGTCGCGCAAGCCGCCGACGCCATTTTTAATATTCGGTTCCTGCAGGTAAAGGGTGTTGCCTGATTTAGCATGGCGGAGTAGTTCGCTCTCGAGGCGTTCTTGGATGTAAACTTGCGAGTTTTCCGATTTAACGAACTCCTCGAAGCGGCTACGCATTCTCTTGTAGAGAGGCTCTGAGCCACAAATCACGCGCGATTCCAAAATAGCGTTCTTTGATTGTATCTCTTTACGGCATTCGTCGATCACCTCCTTGGCATTGCGCGAGGCATGGCCCACTTTTAGCCCTAGATCCCAAAGTGGGTAGAGGATTTCTTCAGCCACAATTTCTTGGAATTTTTCAAAGGCTTTTCCACCTGCCTTTATTGGGTAAAGGAACATTAGATCAATATCGCTATGCGGGTTCAGCTCCCGCCTCCCGTAGCCGCCTGTCGCGAGAATGGCCATTTTACAGGGCAAGGTTCCTTGTTCGGTCGTGTAAAGATCGAGTGCAGCTAAAAAGAGGTTTTCGATCACTACATCTATCATCGCGGCGCGCGCTTGGCATACCTCCAGCCCCGAGTCGCCTTTGCGGTGCATGCGCTCTAGCATGAAATTTTCCAATTCCACGTAGCGCTTGTAGGCGGGCAGCTGCTTGCTGCGAGAAACGCCCGGGTCGAAAATCAAGCGCTTCTGGGCGTGTTGGTGAAGGCGACGAAAGAGCGAGTTATCTTGGATGGGCATGTGCCGTGAAAGTGCTTGAGTGGCTCAAAGAACCTCATTTTTGCGCTTCGCGTCAAGTGAGTTCGCCAGCTTGTTAGAGCCGCGGTAAATAAATTGCTTTCGCTTTTGACCCCGTATCTCTTTCTGTTACCGCTTTCATAAGTAAAAAATCTAAATATCATACATTATGCAAATCGCAGACGGAACTGTCGTCGCAATGGACTACGAGCTCAAAGACGACGAAGGAACATTACTCGACCAATCTCAACCTGGGCAGCCGCTTACCTATCTACATGGGCACAAAAATATCATCCCTGGCCTAGAAGCTTCTCTTGTCGGAAAAGCTGCAGGCGAAACTGTGGAAGTCCGTGTAGCTCCTGAGGATGGCTATGGCGTGACCAATCCTTCGCTCGAACAAGTGGTGCCTCGCGACCGTTTTAAAGGCGTGGAATCGCTTGAGGTGGGCATGCAATTTCAAGCGAACACAGAGCAAGGACCTGTCTCTGTCCGCGTGGTCAAAGTCGATGACGATGACGTCACCGTCGATGGCAACCACCCACTCGCGGGCAAGCACCTCAACTTCAACGTCACTGTGCAAGAAGTTCGTGCGGCGACCGAAGAGGAGATTGCTCATGGCCACACTCATTTGGGTGGTGGTTGCTGCGGAGGGGGAAGTGAAGGTGGTGGATGCTGCAACTCCGAAGAAAAAGCCGATGGCGAATGTAGGAGCGACGGCGGGGAAAGTGCAGGTTGTGGCTGCTCACATTAGGCGCTGACATTTTTATTGAGAGTAATTTTTGGACGTCTCCTTGGCGTCTCGATCATGGCAACGAGCTAATGGTGTGAAAGGACTGCAAAGGAGCATAGCCCCTATTGTTTTGTTACATTCCTCAATTACACCCCATTAATTAGTATTAAAAAAAAGGGGGGAACTTTTTGAAAAAAGAGACAGTCTGTTAGCTTCGAAAAATATGAAGTCAGAATCTGTTTCGTTTAATCGTTTCATTCTTTGGCGAGAATGCGTGTTTGTTAAGAGACACGCTTTATATATTTGTGTCCGGATGTTTCCGACTCCAACCACCCCAGCAGGGTTTGCCTGTGCCTTAGGACAATCCTGTTAAAACTAACATAACTTAATGGCGATAAGGTAAGATGATTAAGGTAAATTCTCTATTTAGAAATTATGGTGATTTCAGGGCGGTCGATGATGTGTCGTTTGAAATCAATAAGGGCGAAGTCGTCGGATTACTCGGGCACAATGGTGCGGGTAAAACGACGATCATGAAAATGATGACTGGCTATTTGGAGCCGACGTCTGGATCGATTGAGGTGGATCAGCTACAAATTGATACGGATACGCGAGCAATTCAGGCTCGTATTGGCTATTTGCCGGAAAATTGTCCGGTTTGGCCGGAGATGACGGTGATAGATTATCTCAAATATCAAGCCCACTTGCATGGTGTTGAGGATGTTAGAATTCAGCCTGCAGTGGTTGATGCGGTCCGTCGCACTTCCCTTAAGGAAAAGGCGACATCGTCAATTCAAACGCTGTCTCGTGGTTACCGCCAACGGGTCGGTGTTGCGCAAGCCATTCTTCATAGTCCGGATATTATTATTCTTGACGAGCCCACTAATGGACTTGACCCGACACAAATTTTACAAATGCGCGAGCTTATCCGTGAATTAGCAAAGACCGCTACAGTCATTCTTTCGACCCACATCTTGCAAGAAGTGCAGGCAGTGTGTGAGCGTGTATTAATTATGCGAGATGGTAAGCTGGTGGTCGATTCATTAATTGCAGATTTGCAATCTGGGCGTCAACTGCGCTTGGCAATTGATAGCGGGGAGGCCAGCGACTATCTCGCTTGTGTCCCGGGTGTTTCGAAAGTTGAGAAGCTGGAGTCTGCCGAAGGCAAGTCTTCTTACTTGATTGATTGTGGAGATTCGGTTGCACCGGAAGTCGCCGCGGCCATCGCCAGTGCAGGGGATAAACTTTATAGTTTGTCGCCGGAGGTGCGTAACCTCGAAACAGTCTTCGCTGAAGTAAACACCGCACAATCTACAGCCGCATAAGGAGGGTTTATTATGAAGCATCTTAGTAAGATTTTT
>JAKVCM010000020.1 GCA_022448605.1 Puniceicoccaceae bacterium
ATAATGCAATCAAGACGATCAAGACTTCGGTCATGGGGGCGATAAATTGCTTGGGGCTAGCCAAGCGAGTCAATGCTCGTGTTTTTCAGGCTTCGACCTCAGAAGTCTATGGCGATCCTTCCGTCCACCCTCAGCCTGAGGTCTACTGGGGCAACGTGAACCCAATTGGTATCCGTTCTTGTTATGACGAGGGTAAGCGCTGCGCGGAGACGCTCTTCATGGACTACCGCAGGCAGAACGGTGTCGATGTCCGTATTGCCCGCATATTTAACACTTATGGTCCTAATATGTGCCCTGACGATGGCCGCGTGGTTTCTAACTTTATCGTGCAAGCTCTTCAAGGTCATGATATCACTGTCTACGGAGAAGGTGAGCAAACACGGTCTTTCTGTTACTGTGATGATTTGATCGAGGGCTTTATCCGCATGATGAACCATGATGAAACTATAGGACCCATGAATATCGGTAACCCTAGTGAGTTCACCATTTTAGAACTTGCTGAAAAAGTCATTAACCTGACCGGCAGCCAGTCTAAGATTATCCACGAAAGTCTGCCCTCTGACGACCCCAAGCAGCGTCAGCCAGACATTACGCAAGCGAGACAAGTTCTCGATTGGGAACCAAAGTATTCATTGGACGAGGGTCTCAAACCGACAATCGCATATTTCGACAAATTGTTAGCTGCGAGCTAGTCCATTTAATTACTCTCAAATAGCTAGAGAAAAGGGTTGCTTCATCTTAGTAAGTTCCTAGCTTCCGCTACTTTTTCAAACCATCAACTAATTTTAGTCATGCCTAGAGAGCACATAATTTTAGAATGCACCGAAGCCCGTGCTGAGGGTAAACCCGTCTCCCGCTACATGTCCACACGTGACAAAAAGCAACAACCTGATCGCGTCGAAAAGAAAAAATATAATAAATTTCTTCGTCGTCACACACTCCATCGTGAGATCAAGGGTTAATCAGGTCAAGCATTGCATGTCATTGTCATCAAACCCGCTCTGGTAGCGGGTTTTTTTGGTCGATTTCATTTGTCAACAGCGTCCTGATCTTAACTCTTACGACTGATTGATGGATAAGTCTCATTTTTTTCAGTGTCTATTAGCTACCATTCGTGAGGAACTCCTGCATGCCGTCAATGCGTCTAAAGATGCCGCGGAGTATGCCACTAACGAAGAATCGCGCGCCGAGTCGCAGTGGGATACACAGGGATTGGAAGCCTCTTACCTAGCTGCAGGACAGGCTACACAGGCTCGACAATGGGCAGACGCTGTCGAAGAGCTGCAGTCGGAGCGCGAGGATTTGCTCAAGCCAAATCAACAAGTCTCTCTTGGAGCACTTTTTAGTTGTGACTTTGGAGAGGGTATCGAATGGTTCTTTTTTTCATGCACCGCGGGTGGACAGATAATTTCTATAGATGGGCTTGAAGTCACAGTGATTACGGCGCAATCACCTTTAGCGGGGCGCTTGTTAGGACTTAAAGCGGGCGATTCTTTCAAATTACCCAACTCGTCACTCGGGCAGGTCTTGACGGTCGAGTGATTCTGCATCCATCTCTTGGCAGTATGAAGATCTATACCTATAAAAATTGTGGAAGTTGCAAAAAGGCGACTGAGTGGCTCGACACAAAAGGCATCTCCTACGATGAACGACCCATCCGTGAATCGCCTCCATCCGTTAATGAACTTAAGCAAATGCTTGAATTCCAAGAAGGCGATTTGCGTAAACTTTTCAACACCGCTGGTGGCGATTACCGTGAGCTAGATATGAAGTTAAAGCTCCCAAATATGTCTCAAGCCGAGGCGATTAATTTACTGAGTAGCCGTGGTAATTTAGTCAAGCGTCCGTTTCTATTGGGTGATTCTTTTGGGCTAGTCGGTTTCAAGGAAGATCTCTGGTTAGACGCACTGACTTGAAGCCACAACTCTGAATACTTCTATGAGTGCTATTGAAGATTTAATCAAAACCGTTGCCGCCCTACGTGATCCTAATACTGGCTGCCCGTGGGACATTGAGCAAGACCATCAATCCATCGCCGAGTGTCTTGTCGACGAGTGTTGCGAGCTATTACAGACGATCGACCGCCTCGACCTAGATCATATGCAAGAGGAGTTAGGCGATGTCCTTCTGCAAGTGGTCATGCATGCTCAAATGGCCCATGAGGCGGGGCATTTTGACTTCGAGAGCGTCTGCCATGTGGTCAATGAAAAATTGATACGTCGCCATCCTCATGTCTTCGGAGAGGAAAGCCTCAATACCTCGGAAGCCGCTCTCACACAATGGGATCAGATTAAATCAGCCGAGCGGAAGCGCGGTCCTGCGCAATCAGGTATATTTAAGGATTTGCCTAGGCAGCTGCCTGCACTGATGTTTGCCAAGGATGTTTATAAACAGATCCAAAAGCTGGCATTATCCGCTGAGGCGGCCTTCGATCAGACAGCTATTAAAACGCTGTCGGACACTCTAGACGAGGCGACCCTTGGCAAACAGCTCTTCGAGATCTCCGCGGCCTGTGGAGCCAGGGGAATTGACCCTGAGTCCGCTCTAAGATGCTATACACAAAAACTAGTCGATAGTATAGAGGAGGCTTGAATTGTGCCGTAAACTCATAACCACTATTTTGCCATTTTTAGTATGAGTGCCCTCGGGTAGCGGTCGCTACAACTTTGAGTACTAGGCTAACAACGCGTTTTACAGCGGGTGATCTGGCTATTAAGGTCGTATCTAGGATACGCTGGCAGTATTTGTTTCCAGGGACTCAACTTTCACGCGAATGGTTAATTGGCTACCACCTCCACCAAAGTAGGTGCCTATAACAGGCGCAACATCTCGGTAGTCTCTCCCATATGCGAGCACGACATAAGTATCGTCGACTACTTTACGGTTGGTAGGGTCCAATCCGACCCAACCATGCTGTCCCAAATAAACTTCAACCCATGCATGCGAAGCTTCAGATCCTCGTAAGTTCTGATCGCGGGTAGAATCAAAAAAATAGCCGCTAACGTAACGGGCAGGTATTCCTAGGCTACGGCAATAGGCGGTCATTGCATGAGCAAAATCCTGACAGACACCTATACGACCCTTAATTACTTCGCTAGCACGTGTTGTGACTTGGGTGGCTCCTGAAGCATAGGTGAAGTCTGAGTAGATAAAGTCCATGAGCGCGGAGCACGTTTGGAATACATCAGTGGAGTGCGCTTGTATGTCTAATGCCTCACGCCAGATATGCGGGGTCTTTTCGACAAAAGAGCTGTCTTGTAGATAGGTGTGGCAGGTATCGTGTTGGGAACATTCTTTCAACTCAATGTGTGCATAGCCATAGGGCAGTGAATCAATTTCAAATGGCTTTTTGGTTTTTACCGTGAAGCGACTATCAATGGTCAGTTGCTGGTGCGGCTGAGGGATGTTAAAGCGATGAACCCGATTGAAATTCAGATCTGTGTAACGAGTCAGGCGCGTTGCTGGGAGAACACTGATGAAGTTAGTTTCGACCTTTTGGTATTGAGTCAACTTCGGGCTCAAGCGGACTTCATTACTATTATTAATGACAGCATTCGCATATGCATATTCAGTACGGTGATAAACTTTAAGTCGCATCTTACTGACTATTGCTGCTGTTGTCGCTGATGGTCATTTTGCCGCCGCCGAGTCTCGCTGTTTGTGTTGCTGCGGATTTCCAAAGGCAATAGAATATAGGTATCAAACACTTGTTGTCCGATTTCATTAAATTGTTTTTGTAGTGAGTCTATATAATCATGGTAACCTACTTGTAATATATTCAAAGAGCTTGAAAAATTAAGCTGCGCGAGCGTGCTGCCAGTTATGCGCTCAGCCTCATTAGTATAGCTGCCAATT
>JAKVCM010000200.1 GCA_022448605.1 Puniceicoccaceae bacterium
CGCCTTACGCAAAACGCCGTGGGAGCATGTTGCGCTTACTCAAAGCATATTGCGCTTGGCGAGAGGAGCACCCCGCAGTGTACGACGCCGCTATGGAGCGCATCATCAGGTGGGCGCCCGAGCTCAAAGACCGCTTCGAACACGCAGCGGCCAAGGCTAAGGTCAAGCACAAGCCAGCAGCGAGCCTCGAGGAGCGCGCAGCCGGGTTCGCCAGGAAACGCGCCATTGAAGAGGCGGTGGAAGAGGCGGTCCCAGATGCGGAGAGGCGATGGCAGAGGAGGAAACGCACTATGCGGAGAGGCGGTAGCAGAGGCAGCCCAGAAGGTGGCCCAGGTTGCCCGAGCAGTCAGAGGCAGCCCAGAGTGGGGCGACGACTCCGTGGCAAGTTTGTGGCGTTACCTGGTCCTTGGATCCCTAAATGGATAGTGGATCCAGCACCTGTCACGAAGAAGCGTAGGCAATGCAAGGCTATGCAGAATCGCGAGCGATGCCAAGCATACACAGCGTCTGCCCGCTCTGAATATTGTAGAGCCTGTTGTTCGAATCTGCGACGCGGGTATATCGAGGTGGCGCGAGCCGGGGCAAGGTGGGGACGAGGTGGGGGCGCGAGGAAACGTACCAGCGATCAGTTGTGCCAGTTTGTGTGTCTCAAGCAGGCCATGCTCCAGGTTCGGATTGGTGATAGTTTACTCAAGAAGTTGCGGACGAGACATTTAGATGGTACCTACAACAAAGAAGAGAAATGTTGGTATAGCTGGATGAGTGACCCCAGGCGTACAACCACGGAATTGAAAGTGATTAAGGCGTTGAATGAGTTTGTGAATGGCGGAGGAGAAGGCGGTGAGCGTACGAGAAATCCAGATGGTACCGACAACAAAGAAGGGGAATGTTGTCACTGTCGGATGAATGGCTCCAGGCGCAAAATCACGGAGTTGAAAGTGACGAAGGAGGCGTCAGCCGAAGAGGAGGGGAAGCCACAGGTTATGGAAACCAGTGAGGTCCCTACGAGGGAAGTCGGTTCAAAGTCGCTTCAAAGGAGCGCATACGCAAGAATTAACATGCCGAACCCTGTCTTCGTACATCATTAATCTGAGGGCTTGTCCCAATACGATTCTTCTGTATAGTCGAAGTGCGAAGTTTTCACCTTTGCACCAAATTCGAATGCTCGCGGGCCACCACGACGTGATCGAGAACAATGCGAACACACAGTTTTAATACAGATGTTGTACTTGTTGCCACTGCTCGAAAGCGTAAATTGGAGGACCTGACGGAGTTGACCGCAGAGCGCTCACCACGCATCGACTCGGGTGACGTATGAGATGCTAGTCTCGGAGATGTCCGCATACACACATACGCACACCAGTCACCAAGCACACGCAAACTGGGCCGCGGGTTTGTCACTAATGCCAGTCTTGACATCCCGTGTATTGTGTGTTGTTAATGCGCGTCACCCGTCAGTCTAGGATGCGGGTATGACTGCGTGATGTGCTGCACAATCAAACGTTGTTGTACAATAAAAAAAACGTGGTCATCGCGTTGGTGGAGAGCTTGTCTCACCACCGCCTATCATCGTCTCGATACATCCTTTCATGCATCGTCTCAATCTGTGAGGGTAGGGACCTATAATATTAAAGGTTTTGGTCATCATCACCATTATCTTTCGACGTCGCTTTCACGCGCTTTGCTTTATGGCACCCAATTCACATAGTGCAACCACACGCACTGCTCTGCCGTTGAACTCGGCCAAAGCGTTCGGCGCTGGGTCCTTGGTGTTGAGACACTCCATCGCTCGTCTACTGCCGCCTCTTTAACAGCAGTACTCGGGTCTTCCAACCAATTGCAGATCATTGCAGTAGCCTGTTCGTGATTCTTCTCAACGACGCGAGCAAGCCTGTCCAATGCCAGGTTTCTGAAATCTGAATCAGCACCACCCGGCCACCATCCCATGATTCCTGCTCACCCGAAAATTTAGATGGCGGCAGGACAAGAACGTTTGCCACCATCTGGAGCAAACTGGCAAGGACGGGAGGATACAGACATTGGCGCCAGACACCGTCGGCCACGTTTTTTCTGAGTCACACAGGATATCCAGGTCAAGCCAGACAGGACCACAGAGTTACAGAGCCACAGAATCCTAGAGCCACAGACAGCCAAAACTGAATTGGAATATTAGGAACCAGTGGCCAGACGGACCGCGAGCAAAGTTCTTGGGCTTACTGGCGACTCGCCTGCTTTGCCACGGGCCGGCATCTCTCTCTCCCTCGCTCTCTTTTTCTCTCTCTCTCTCTCTCTCTCTCTCTCTCTCTCTCTCTCTCTTTCTCTCTCTCTCTCTTTCTCTCTCTCTCTCTGTAGACCCGAGCGCTGTTTTCTGCCACGCGAGCGGGCACCAGAACTGCGGTCATTGGGGTGCTGGACGATACGCGGTCTACGATGGTTTGGTCGTGAGTGGGAAGCTGAAACCACCGCCTCGCCACCGGGCTGCATTGCATCGATCAATTGCCGTGCTTGACAAACCTGTAGACCTGCCCACTCCAAGTCTTCAAACTCACAGGACCCATAGCGCAGCACAGAACAGTGCTGCCAGACCCTACTTTTGTAATTACAAGAGGACCTCACGAAGTTACAAAACAGTGCTTCCAGACCCTACTTTTGCCCCAGGGCGCCATATGGCCCCGTATGGCCCCACCATTTAGAGAGCACTTTGTAAGCACTTTATTGCACTAACCCGAACAAATGCATATATTTACTTGGGGTCCCATCATCATCATTATCAACCGAGCACTGTTGACTGGCATGCTGCTGCATGGACCTTAGAGCATTCTGCTCCGAAATGTGTACAATGCAAGTACACATTCGTAGTGTCTTCTACCATTTGCGGCGTCCCAATGTAGACTTTGCCGAGATGGGTGAAGGCGATACAGATTCGCTTGTCTGGGCATGGCGACCAGATACCAAGACAAAATGTACGAGAACTGGAACGATTGCTCGTTGTCTTCCGTGGTTATTGCAATCAATGATCG
>JAKVCM010000201.1 GCA_022448605.1 Puniceicoccaceae bacterium
GCAAGGGGTAAAGGTAGTAATCCTCTGTGCCCTCATGCAATGCGAGCTGCGAACTATAAATTGGCGGCTCTTTGCCTTCAGGGTAATCCTCAGCCGACCAATCGTCAAACTCATGACAATCGAAGAAAAACACAAACGCAATTTCGGGATGAGGCGTTTGCACAGAATAACCAGGGTCCACAGACGGCCACTTTTCAATGGCGCCATCATTAAGGCCTAACGATACTGCGCAAAGAAGGGCCGCATCATATGCCTTGCGCTTAAGGCGATTATTCTCTTCTACGAAAACCTCAAACTCAATTTCATATTTCTTCTCTTCCTCAATGAGTCTTTCGTATTCCTCATCCGTCATCATTCCACCACCTCATCAACTTCCGCACCCGCCCAATGAGCAAAGTCCTTGATCGCTTTAGCCCACTGGTCAACGTAATTTAGGCGCTCTTTCCAGTGGCGGCGAACACGCGGAGAACCGCAATTTTTTTGGCCGTGCATTCTTTTTGCTGCCATCATTCGAGAAAAGCGCTTAACAAGCGTGTGGTCCGGGTAATCTAAACGCTCGAACGCATAAACTATGGCAAACAGGTCTTCCCGGTCACCGTTTCGCTGGAAAGAAGTTGTTTTTTCCAACGATTGCGGCCAAGCCATCACCCCGGAACCTCATCAACTTTAGTCCGTGCCCGTTCCATCTTGAACAAAGCGCGGTCGCATTTATCGAGCAGTGTTTGTAGCTCTAGGATTGTCAGTGTGAGCTTACGTTTGCCTAGGTTCTTATCGACTAAGACCATTTGCTGCTCAGTGTTTTGGACACTGGCTTGAGTGTAAGCGCTTAAGGTCATCAAGTGCAGGGATTGGGAGTAGGTGTAGTCTTTGCGCTTGAAGCGAAAGCCCATCTGCTCCCTATAGTTCTTAGTATCGTCTAAGCCTGCTTGACGACCGCGTGTGTTACTCATCAGAGCATTCCCTCAAGTGCCGCTTCCGCTGCATCTCCGTAAGCCCTCATTCGAGCTTTTGGCTCAAGAATTTCAAGCGAGTTTAAGTCCCTCATGCCGTGCAGCTGCAATAGACGATCAAACAGCTCAAAGTTGATTGAGACACCTTTGCGATCAGCCTCTTGCTCCAAAAACTCCTTCATCTCAGTAGTTACCGAAACAGATAAGGTCTCTGGCCGCGTAATATTACCGCGATTGCAAAACTCTTGATAAAGTTTTGAGCCCACAAGATACCTTGAACTATGGACCGCTCGACGCTGCTTTTTTGCTCTACCCATTTTACATCCCTATTTGCTCTTGTTTGTCCGAAAGGGGTTTGCTTACGCAGTGACCGTTTCTTTCGGCGCAGCTCATGGGCGATCAATCGCTTTCCACTGGCGCAGGAACTTAAACGCGATCCATGCACCACCAACACAAGCAGCAGTGACAAGCGGCTGGTCAGCGAGGTTCTTGGACTCGTCAATGAGCCATTCTTTCAAGCTGTAAAACGCAAGCCAAGTGCCTGCACCATCTAGAATCCATTCTGCCGCTTGTTTCCAAGTGGGCACTTTGAGTTGTAGAGCTGCCATGATGTCATTCCTAGCTTTGTGTTGAGAGGTATCAGGGGACCGGCAAGGCCAAGCGCAAGTCAAACAAAGGAGAAAACCCTCGCGCCCATGAATTAGGAGGTCATTAGTAGCCTTGCCGGAAACTTGTTAGTCTTGCTGTTCAGGGTGTGTGGTGCCGTTGGATTTCCACTGGCGAGCCGCCTCAACTGAAGCGTTTAGCAATTGCTCATCATCCGCATTGAGGGGCGGCATATCAAGATCAGCACGACGCGCGTTCACTTCCTCGACCGAGTTACCTTCAGTAGAGATGTTTGGCTCAACCATCGTCTCAGCGCTCTCCCCCTCACTGGATTGGGGATCGGGGGTTAGGGGCTGTTCAGGCCGGATCTCCCCATCGAGGTATTGCTCGATCCGCTGAGCGGCACAGATCAAAAGATCGACATCCCCCGCCGGGGTGTTTTTGAGCGCCAACTCCACAGCTAGCTTTCGAACTTCAATGCTCATGTTCTCTATCCTGTTAGTGATGGGTCGCGCCTACCAACTCTCGCAAGTCCACGCTGTACCAGTTTCCATTTGAACAAGGACCAGCAACACAAGCCGCCGCATCCTCGCGCCAACAGTCTTCACCTTCATGGTCCAACCATTTGGTGACATCTACAATTTCGCCATTGTCTAAGAGGAGATGATCACCATCCAAACTTATCGCGGAAGCGTCCGGCATCTCTCACCTCATGTAGAAGGATTGCGAACAGTGGCCGAAAAAACAATTCCCCCATCGGGGACTTCTGCAACAGCCATCCTGAGGGGTCGTCCACCGCTCGCAATGTTTGAATTGAACAGGCTGGGCGCTAAACCAGCA
>JAKVCM010000202.1 GCA_022448605.1 Puniceicoccaceae bacterium
GAAGCAATCAAGAGCCGCGTTATCATCCTTCTCACCGATGGCGAGAATAATTCTGGCGCTCACCTACCGATCGAATCAGCCGGATTAGCAAGAGCATGGGGCTGCCGAATTTACAGCATCAGCTTTGGCGAGAGCTTTCAAACCAACAATGAAGCAAGCACCTTTCAAAAGCTAACACCTTCTGAGAAAATCCTTGATCATATTAGCAATGAGACGGGAGGCATCTTTCGAAAAGCTTACGACTATGAATCCCTACGTCAGGTTTATGAAGAGATCGATCAACTCGAACGCACGGAGATTAGCCTTCGTCAAGCAGAGCATCTCGCTAGCTTTTCCTGGTTGCCCGCCGTAATTGGGCTTGCCGCATTAACCCTTAGTTTAATCCTTGAAGCCACATGGCTTCGCGTTGCACCGTGAGTATGTTCACCTTTCAGTGGCCGAGCGCATTACTGCTTATTTGTTTGTTGATACCGATCAGCTTGCTCCAACATCGCGCGCGCAGGGAGCGGATAATCATCCTTCGTTCGATGGGAGCTGAACGTAAAACGCATCGCCTCATTCACGATAGATTGCGCTTGATAGCATGGGCACTAATTGCTCTCGCCGTCGCTCGGCCTGGATACGCTCCTTACCAAGAGGCGAACTCACAAACAGGTCGCGATGTTGTCTTCGCACTCGACGTGTCCCAGAGCATGCTCGCTCGAGATGTTACGCCCAATCGCCTAGAAGTAGCTAAGCAGGGAATCCGCGATGCCCTCGATCAATTCAGTAACGAACGCGTCGCTCTAATCGTCTATGCTGGCACTGCATCGATTCTATGCCCCTTAACCTACGATTACGACTTCGTGCGCTATATGCTTGAACAAGCGAATCCACGCACTGTCGACTTTGGCGGTACTACCTTGCAGTCTGCGATCGAGAAAGCAGTTGACCAGATATTCAATCCCGAGCGTGATGGCGTGCAAGACTTAGTAATTCTGAGCGACGGCGGCGACCACGGCTCGCGGATGGAGCGAGTCGAAACGCTACTAGCTGAAAGCAATACAGGCTTACTTATCGTAGGACTGGGCGACCCTAATAATGGCTCTCCAATCCTCCTCCCTCAAGAAGATGGTAGCCTGCAAAAACTCGAAATAGACCAAGAAGCGATCCTGACCAAACTAGAGGACGCGCTACTCCGTAATTTGAGCGCCACCTATCCGAATGCTGAATACATTGCTGCTGAAACTAAGCCCTTTCATTTGGGGCAACTTTACAATGATTACGCGACCGAAAAATCGACGCTGGTCAGCAAAGCCAATAGCGGAAAACTCATCTACCGGGAAGCCGCTATATTCTTTCTCATCCCTGGCCTTATTTGCCTTTTACTTGCTGAGCGTTGGGGCCTTCGCAGGCTAGGTTCTAGCGCGATATTACTCTCTTTATTTTTCTTTGGGTTTCCGCAATCATCAGTCAGAGCCGAGACTGTTATCAAGGCCCTAGAAACAGATTTCGAAAAGGCGACCGAATTCATACAAAGCGAGGCCTATGACGAAGCGCTCGAAATTTTAAACAACACGGTCGGACAGGGCGCCTCCGACCTGCTTTCTGCCGAACAAATGGCGGCAAGCCAATTGAACCGAGGG
The DNA here is from genome assembly GCA_022448605.1 of Puniceicoccaceae bacterium. Classification (GTDB taxonomy): domain Bacteria; phylum Verrucomicrobiota; class Verrucomicrobiia; order Opitutales; family Coraliomargaritaceae; genus Thalassobacterium. The sequence goes on from JAKVCM010000202.1 coordinate 1,626, forward strand.
CTTTGCCTGATAGCGCTATCGGAGCGGCAAGCCGAACAATCACCGATCGCTGCACTTGAGCTAGCCCAAAAAGCCCGCTTAGCCTTTCTAAAATCAAAAGCATTTAAGCAGGACTTCGAACGTGCAGGTCTACGCATTGAGCTTAGCTCCACACGGATTCAAGAGCTAAAAGGCCTAATCGAAGAGGAGGGAAATCAAGCGTCGGATGATTCCAGACAGCAAAGCTCTGAAGACGGTGAGAACGATAGTTTTGAAGACTACGAAGACATGTATGAGGAGGATTATTCCGAGATAAGTGAAAGCATGCCCGATAGCAGCTACAACGAAGGCGACCTCGCTGCAGGATCCAGCATGCAGCCACTTCCCGCTCCCAATTACACAATCGAAGACATTCTACTAGAGGAAAAAGGGAACCTTCAATTTCGGCAACAGAAACGTGCGAAAGCCAATGCGGCTAAAGTGGAGAAAGACTACTGATGCATCTTACTCAAATTAGCTTTTTATTCTGTATCGCAGCATTCGTATTTAATGTCTGTTTTGCGGAACCAATCCCCGTCATACTGAAAACTCAGACTCTCTATGGTGATCGGGACGCAACAGCCGTGGCCTATTTTACGAAGGCAGTCACCGCACCCGATATTGATGAAGCATCGAACGATGACTGCCGAATAATCCGTATTCGCGTAGAGAAGTCGTCTAAAGGCTCCAGCGTCGATCACGCAGCGATCATTCAATTCCGCCCAATGCGCACAGGTGACATCGAGCTCCCCGCACTAGAATTCAAAAGCGAGACGGAATCACTCACAACCGCAGCAACTCAAATCACAGTTAGCGAACGTGTAAAATCCGACCGTATGCAGCTCAAATTTACTGTCGATACTCAAGGCGATCTCTACGTCGGACAAGCAGTCCGAATTGACCTAGAGTGGACGAGTGATCTGCCAGCCTCAGCACTACGATCCTTGCGAATAAATCCTGATTTCTTTAGTCATGACGACATACAAATCGTCATTCCACGCAGCACTGAAGACGAGAAATTACAAATGGGGCTCCCTATCGGTGGGCGCCGTGTCATTGCGAGACGTCAAATCAACCCAGAGCAAGCGAAAGAATTAGGCACTGTCCAC
>JAKVCM010000203.1 GCA_022448605.1 Puniceicoccaceae bacterium
ACTACTACTACTATTACTACTACTACGAAGGAGCCACCCGCTAGTTCTTTCTTCCGCCCGCTAGTTCTTTCTTCCGCCCGCCAGTTCTTTCTTCCGCCCGCTCATGGTAGATCGTTGACATCATTGATCGTTGGGTATTGACATCGTCGAACTCGCTTCGCTCGGTGACCAAACACGCCCACTTCGTGCCAGGGGCACGGTGGCGGATATAATATTATATTATATTATATCCAAGACCGCTGGCGCGACAGTCCGCCACCGTGCTGGCACGGTGGCTGATCAGAACGCGTCCGGAATGTTCACAGAAATGCTCACAGAATGCTCACAGAATGGTAATTACTACTACTACTACTACTACTACTATTACTACTACTACGAAGGAGCCACCCGCTAGTTCTTTCTTCCGCCCGCTAGTTCTTTCTTCCGCCCGCCAGTTCTTTCTTCCGCCCGCTATTTTTTTCAACCCGCCCGCTATTTTTTTCGATCCGATTCCTATATATGGAACCGAGTCCTACATAGATATCTATTACTACTATTATTATATATATATATACATATATATACGATGAACGATTCTGTCGATCCACGATCAATGATGCCGACGCTGGACCGGACCGTCACTGGTCGAAGATCGTTATGATCTGTCCAAGACTGTAGGCAGGTCTGTAAAGCAGGCTCTTGGAGTTCTCTTGGAGGCCTGAAGGGAGGCTCTTGAAGGCTGTTGAGAGCCTCTTGAGGGCTCTGGGGCGGTCCGGGGAGGCTCTTGGGAGGCTCTTGGGAGACTCTTGGCAGGCTCTTGGAGGCTTTCAAGAGGCATCTTAGATCAAAGACCGTCATAGCCAGAAATTTTAGGCGATTTTTGAAAAAAAATTGAAAATTTGGGGAGCCATCTTGGCGACGTTTTAACATCAAAAATGGTATTTTTTGGGGTTCCAAGAGGGTATCCAAGATAATCCAGATTTTGAAGGCGTTTTGGCATCGATTTGACGACGATTTTTGAAGGCCAGCGAACGTCAAAAAGTAGGTTTTCGTATAGGAGGGGTGCATTTTTTGAGGATTTCGGGCGTTGTAAGATAACATGCTATTTTGGACCCGTTTTGGGAGGGTGTTGGGGACGGTTTTCGAAGCTTTTTGGAGGATTTTGGGTGGATTTTGGGGCTTTGAAAAGGAGATGAATTTTGAAGGCGAAGTTGGAAGCCGAAAAAGTGGTTCCAGACTCGTAAGAGGGGAGGTGACCGGGGGGTGACCGGGAGTCGGCCGAGGGGTATGTCGGCCCTAAAAACGATCGTTGACCAGTCCATCATCGACAACATTGATCGTAGATCGTTGACATCATTGATCGTTGGGTATTGACATCGTCGAACTCGCTTCGCTCGGTGACCAAACACGCCCACTTCGTGCCAGGGGCACGGTGGCGGATAAATTAATGCAGATACACATGCATACATATAGTGAAAGCATTTTGAATATATGCATTATATTGACAGCGTCTACGGCGACACCGCCGCCCGCCGTTTTTGGCTTGGGCATTCATTACAAGCCAATATGGTCAAGAGACTCCGAGATACAGAAACAG
>JAKVCM010000204.1 GCA_022448605.1 Puniceicoccaceae bacterium
GCCTGCTGGGCTTGTTGCTGATGCGCATTCAGCTGTCCATCTACACCAGACAGATTGGCTTGGTAAGCGGATTGAGCTGAGTTGAACTGAGTTTGAACAGTTGCAGCATCCTCGTAGCCGCCCAATACCCCCGATTCCACTTGGCTTTGAGTGCCTCCAAAAGTATGTGCAGTTGATGACAAGCCTTCATTAGAGCGTGGCTGAATAGATCGTAAATCGGCTCCGGTAGCCATGGCCATAACAGTCATTGCTGCTTGATAGTCATTGTCTCGTTCAGCGGGCGTCGAGGAGTTGCTATAGGTTAAAGACTCCATAGCTGCGGCCACATACGCCTGATTATCATCAGGTAGCAAGCGCTGATACATTGGAAGGTTTTCACGTAATCGGTTACCGGCTTCAACATGCTGGTTCATATAGCGACCTAAATAATCCATGACTTCAGGATTATCCGCCGCTAATCGGGTTAACGTCGCACCATCAGTATTTCTTTGTCCTGATAGACTGTAGCTGGCCTGATCAAGCTCACTAAAGCGATTTGATGCCGTGACAACGTCTTGAGCTGAACTCTGAAGTGACTGATAGTCTTGGTTAGACAAGGACATCTCAACGCCAGAACGTCTTGAGTCTGAAAGGTCCTTAACCATTGCATCGCGATACTCAGCACGTCGTGAATCACTCGATGCCAAGCTTTGCATCTCCCCAGTGAGCGTATTTGCGGTCGTAGATCGAGAACTGCCTTCTGACGACTCAACTTGGCCACTAAAGTTACCACCTAAATCCAGCCCTGCTCGTACCCTTGATAGTTTTGGTACACGAGATGAGTCTGGCTTATCGACTCCTGGCAAGTTGCCCTGTGGAGAATCATTGCCGCCAGTACCAAGAAGCCTTCCAAGAAAGCCCTTATCAGCAACTTCTTTCTCACCGGGATTAGTAATAGTTCCATCGCCACCGACCCTTAGGCCTCCCGATAGCACGCCCGATACCAAGCCACGTACAGCATCTTTTTTATCGTCTCCAAAACCATACCGAGTTTGCAGGTCATCAGTAACCTGATTAACAACGGCGCTAGATGCGGAGTTAGATGAGCCGATCTGACGTCCAACCGAAGACAGGTTGTCGTAACTTAGCTTTTCACCAAAAGTTCGACTCATAGTATTCCCAACCTGACGACTAAAGGCTTGGGTTGCTTGAGTCATGGATTCTTTTGCAGAGCCAACCATTGAACCCACTGCGTTTCCTACAGAGAAACTGCTTAGTAGGTTTGACGCGCCGGTCATAGCAGAACCAGTGAGGGCTGAATTTTGGAACATTGACTGTGATTGCATTACCGGGGCATTTTTCGCGACATCTGGACTTGTCATCTTTTCATCAATGGCATCACCGTTTTGAAGACGTCCAGCCAAGTGGGTAGCGGTTATTGCTGAGCCATACACGAGCATGAGCGAAATCGCCGGAACACTCGACGCCAACATGCCGCCAGTCGCTATCCAGGTTTGCAGCACTGAATCCATCTGCATCATCCCAGCAAAAGATGGCACTTCTGTACCTGCAAAGGCATCAAGCGACGACATTTTCCCAGCAACGGTTAAATGAATATACAGGTTAATGATGGCCATGACAGGCATCCAAAGTTGTATCCAAAGCAGGATTAACAAGTACTTCCCGGCCATTCGCATCCCGATTTGACCAAGGGCAATCACAAAGGCCATCAATGGGGTGATGGCGTAAATGAAGCCCTCAAAAAACGTCATCATCGGACGAACAATACTTTGGAAAAGAGTCTGCTCCGCCGCCCATTGTGTATTGCGCTGCTCAATCGCCTGGTTAACCATAACGGCTGCGGTGAAAGCTTGATCATCCATATACTTGCCCGTCACGCTTTGCTCATAAATAGGCAAAAGCACTGACGCGGTCATGTACTCTTGTGTGTTAACCGAAGCCAAACCAAGGTTATTCAGTGCATTTCGGATCACGTCATCAGTGTCCGTTGCTGACGAAGTCCCCAATGAGGCTGACAGAACCTGTTTAAGCCTTGGAATGAAGGTTGATTCTGTCATGAGTTTCAGTTGGCTGTAGGCGTCGGTGCAGTCCAGATCGCTACTGCTACCATTGAGCATGATGCGCGTGCCATAAATGCGCGAATCAAACCTAATCGCAGTCATCGGGTTGGGGTCACTCAGCACCTGATCGAGGTTCTTTTGGCCGATGTCGATGCCAATCAAGGTGCACTCTTTGATGTAGTTAAACCATGATTGCTCGATGTCTGAGCCGCCGACACGATTTGCATCACCCAACCCAGAGCGATCCATCACCTGTTTTCTCACTTTAATCAGTGACTGCAAACTGGATGCAAAGCCGTATTCCGTCATCGCGGGAGTTGAGAACGCCGTTTCAAACAATCGAGTGATTTGAAAGCCAACAGTCGAAATCGTACTGCCTGCGGCAGCAATACCGATGGGCACATTATCAACCACTCGAACTTGCCCCGTATACGCATCCTCAATGCTCACTCGGGTACTGGGTCCAAACATGGTTGCAAAGACTAGCCATGAGACTAAAACGTGCTGAAAGTTAATCCCACGACCGCCTTGCATTAAGGCCTGAACAGAGACCATCAATACCCCAATGAGCAAGCCAATGCGAACCATTGAAGTAAAGTCGCCTGTACCAGTAATCATCGCGACAGCGTTCAAGACCTGCTCTAAAAATGCCGAATCCCCGATGGAATAGATCTCCCACATGACCTATTCCCCCAGTGCCGTAGATTTAACGGTGTAATAACGCTGCTTGCGAATGGTCTGAATCACCTGATTAAAATGCGCCAGCAATTCTTGCTCTGAGCCGTATCTTCGCTGTAACGCGGCGTATTCCTCATTGATTTGGCGACGTGCACGTTCAAGGTCTTCAGTTAACAACTTCGCATAGGCATGATCTTCCACACCGGAGGTGCTTCTAGCTGCATTGAGCATGTCTTCAACCAATGCTCGCGCCATCTCAACAGCAATAAATGGTGCCGCTCGTGAAGCAAATGACCTAGCGGCCCCTTCATTTAATGCAGAAAGTGTTCGAATCATGCCGCCAATGCTCGCAGGAGCCGATGTCATAAAAGCCTTTTCGGTGGTGCTAGCAGCTCCTGTATTTCGAGCAAACTTAAAAATAATGCCGTTACTGGAACCTGTACCAAGAAGTAAATTTTCTACTTGGGTTGATAACCCCGTCAGGGTCACGTTAGTGATTGTCGGATTCAGACAGCCGTCTTGTGTCACTGTGTCACATCGGTACATAGCGACGTTACCGCCGTGAATTAGATGCTCAATAGTCACTTTATTGCCATTCAGTCTGGTCAGTTTCGGGGCTTTACCTTGGCCATCAGCGGCATTAGCTAGATCACCAACAATGATCGAACCAGTCACCGACATAACTGCTTCAAGAAAACGGTCATCCCCCGATGCAAACCAGCTTGATGCCGAATGACGTTTCAGTGCTCGCCAAACCAAATTACCTTTAATCGTTCTGTTTACATCAGATGCCGCGACACTCGAAGCGTTCTCATATGGGTTCTTACCATTGGACTCACTCCAACTGGTAAAAATGTCCCCAGCCCCTTTAAGTGAGCTCAACATGCTGGCTTCTGTTTGCCCCTTTTTACCAAAAGCAGCCAGGGTATCGTTCACGACTCCCTGAGCCATTTGACAGGAATTACCAAAATACTCGTTCAACTGCTGGATTTTCTTTTGCAGAGTCTCCATGTGCTGGGAACATTTCTCACACATAGCACTGAGCGCCAATTGGAATGCGTACCCCTTGGCATTTGCCGCTACAGAGCGAAGTAATTGAACAAACTGATCAGCATTAACAAATGACAAACTTCCAGCGAACATATCAATGCCGCCACAACCGGCTTGGAATGACGGAGGCACCATAGAGACGAGGTTCTCGTTCATGATCCTGTTACGAACAACAACACTTCCGCCAGATATAACGCCACGCCGCTGACTCTCGAATACACCAGGCGCAGTGCTGTTGGTCATTGAACCAAATAACTGATTCATCTCCTGTTGCAAGCTTGCTTGGCTCATAGACGAAAAACCAATCGCAAAGGCGATTAGCGATACTCGTAATACTTTTTTCATCGTTATAACCCTCCTTGTGCACGCAGATAGCGAACAAGGAACTCAGGATCCTGCAATATCTTCTCGTTAAGCTCTTGGGCTGACATCGCGAGTGACACGCCGGGCTGAACAGGTCTAGTGGCATAGTAAGTTTGATCGTCAATCCAACCGGCTTGATGGGCTGCAAGAATGATTCGATTATTGAGCTCATCAAGGCTCATTGCGCCTTGGCCAATCGGAGTGATGACATTAGGCGGATCAACTAAGAACACGGCAGGGACAGTCGTAACGGACAAGGATTGTGCTTGTCCTGAATCGACTTTGTAATTGGGAAACTCTCCACCCGGTAAAGGCATGCCATCGACAGCAATAGCAAACACCTCGAAACCGTAGTTCAAAGCCATGGATTCGATGATAGGCGCTTGAGCGTGGCAGTAAGGGCAATCCGAACGATAGAAGAAGAACAAGCCAGCCCGTTTTGCTACTTCACCTAAAGCTACATCGCGTTGAGCGCCAGCTTCTCGATCCATCCGATTGGCAGCATAGGTCGCCAAGGGTCTGCGACTGATTTCATCCAAAACAGGATCGCCCATGACCACCTGCTGACTAACATCAGCAAACTGTGAGCCCTTATCCATCATGACTCGCTGGAGATACAGATAGGCTCTGACATTCTCATTCGTCGGCTCATCAATTGCCTTGTCCATGAACGATTGCATATGCTCTCGGAACCATGCGGCACTGAAGGGCTTTAGTTCGCTCTGACTGGACTCCACGACACCAGTTTCCGGCTCTATCAGCTCATCAGGCTGCTCAGGTTCAGGAATAACCTGATACCAAAACCAGCCTTCCTGACCACGCTGATAGAATGGTCCATCACTGGCATGGGCGGGCAAGATGAATAGCAAGAAAATAATGATTGGGATGGTCACCCATAGGATGAACCAAGGGAACAAGGGGGTTCTCATTGTCAGCTCCAGAAAATTTCATAGAGCTAACATGCTAATGATCCCGGTAAGAGCGATTGGCCAGATAGATGAATGAATCGTGTGTTTTTCTGACTAGCTGTTGTGACCAGTAACAACAGCTAATTTTAACGAGCCAAATTTATGATTGGACCGCTTTGAGCGAATAGCGGACATCAACGTTCACTTCAGCATTACCGAATACTGAACGGTTTTGAGCTAAAGTTTTTGCGCGGCACATGGAAAAGAACTGCGTAGAGTTTGGTGCCAGATGCAAGTCCATGCTAGGGATTTACTGCTGACTAAATAACTGCTCCTAATTGTGATACACCTGCTTCAAGCCATGCTTGCCACCTGGGAACGGAGCCGCTGTGTCCATAAAGTGGTATACCTGCTCCAGTAAGTCATCCATGTTCTTACACTGATGGTTACGGGTTATCGTTTCATGCAACGCATGACATAGCTTTTCAATTTTGTTGTGCCACGGGCTGTATACCGGTAAAAACAAGAGCTTGAACTTTGGGTTCTCATTCAGCCATTTCTGCGTTTTTTTGCTCTTATGGATGATGTAATTATCCACAATTAGCGTGATACTTTTCGCTCGCCGGTATTGCCCTTTCAGTTGCTCCAACAGCGCAATAAACAAATCACTGGTCTTGCGCTCACCACCAACATAACTGATTTGTCCTGTCTGGCTGTGCAGTGCCCCCGCCAGATAGTGTTTCTTATTCTGGCCGGGTGTAGCTACCTTACGCTGTTTACCTTTAAAG
>JAKVCM010000205.1 GCA_022448605.1 Puniceicoccaceae bacterium
ACGCTTCGTTCCACAATCACTTCAACTTAGACCGCCACATCAACCACCGTTCCACGTTCAAATCGATGAGAAACGCCGCCCTCTCCGAATGGCGCCAACTTTTGGCTGGATAAGAGCTCCTACTCCGCGCTATGCTAGAGACGGGTTCGCATTAGACTGACAGCACCCTCCTGAGGACAATTCGGTTTCGCTCGAGGGTGCATATTCTTCCGGAGGCGTGAAATCGATTTTCATTCCAACCTCAGCACTTTCGCTGCTTTGCTAACGGTCTACTTCCCATCATCAGGAAGTAGCCATTTTTCGGCGATATACGCATCACTCCCATCCAAATACTCAACTGTGTAGGTTGGCTCACCTAACTCCGCGCCGGTTTTCTCCATTGTTTTTTCATGATTACATACGCCTGTACCAACCACCGTAGCGGTTGCGCCAGGCTTGAAGCGCATTGGCGCATCTGGATGAATTCGGACTTGATCGTTCCAAGTATATTTCTGTTGCATTTTACTATTCTCTCACAGGCAGCCAAGGCGTTCCATCTGGATTAGTGATTCCGTCCTGATGCCCATGAGGACGTGCACCAGCATTTCCCGCATGCGATGCCGGATGTCCGCCATCCATCCTAATTGCTGGGACTACGGGGTCACCATTCGAGTCTTTCACTTCTCTCCACATTCCATTTGGACTGCTCCCAAGGGAGCCACCGGGTGGGGCTGGAAAGGCGTTGCCGGCCGGGTCTACAAACACAGGCCCACCTAGCATGGCAGGAGGAAGATTGTAACCTGGTGGCGGTGGATAAGGTACGCACATTTTGCCGCCACGGGTCGCCTCATTGTAAGCATGATTTGCGAGGCGTTGCATGTGATCATTATGATCCTGCGAGAACATAGGAGAGTTACCGCCAGCTTCTGGCAGATATGGATTGACACCCGGTGCATGGTTCCCAAGCCAGTTCCCCAATGCCTCACCTCTACCGCGGTTGATCGGGCCCCCACTTCCAGGATTATAAAAAGAAGGGCCTCCATTGTGCCCCATACCTGGCCTACGGGCAGGAGGGCGTGCCTGCAGCCCGTCCGGGTCTACCCAGTTCGGCGGATCCTGATCGACATAACCGTATAGAGATTGTCCTGCTGCGATCCCAAGTGGATCTGCTTCGATGTAGCGCCCAATCGTTGGATCATAGTCGCGATGCCAGTTGTGATAGAGCCCCGAGCCCGCTTCCAACCATTGGCCAGGGAAGCCGATCCGCTTGGTATCGCCGCAGGACAATCCGTTTACGGATATGCGGAACAAGACTCTTTGAATCTCGTCGATCCAGAGGGGCTCGCAGCGAATGTAGTTGTTGAAACAATTTGGGATGCGGGCAACGCCGCCTTTAGTTTTGGACGAATGGGTGGTTATGCTCTCCAAGGCGATTTTGCATCAGCGGGGAGTGAAGCAGTTAATCTTGGCGCCGATGTTGCGGCAATGTGCACTCCAGGAGTCCCGGCCGGAGCTAGCATCGCACGGCGCCTCGGCAAAGGTCCTGATCGGCACGTTCCAGAGCCAAAAAGGCCCAAAAAAGGGTGCACTGCGACCTGCAGGGCGGACGCTAACGATAATATTGAAGGTAATATTCAGCCCGGCGATCAAACCTTCGCTACCGCCACGGTAACAGCAGCCAACTGCCAAATTGCAAAGAAAAAAGCAAAAAAATTGGCAACTCAACGTTTAGGTAAGCAGCCGAAGCATATAAAATGCAGAACCAGTAGGAGATAAAAATGTGCCTAAGGGTTGAGTACAAAGGTGATTTGGAAGGTCTACTCAGAGGCCTTCCAGAGGCTGATGACATCAGGAAGTATTTCGAGGTTGGTGGCGCATTCTATTTAGACCAAAACACAGACTACGATGCGAAAGCGCCCGTAGAAATCTTTTTCTATCTGTATGATGGCGTTCACTATTTCTATGTCGACCGCGGCGATATCCTCATCCACGAGTGAAAAAGGTCAAGTCAGTCTTATCGGCTCTAAATTATGATCGATTTTAAAACGCCGAGTCAAACGCAATCACAGGACGAATCCAAGTTGTCGTCTGGCCCCACATATCAAAGTGGACGGCAGGCCTTGATTGCTCATATCGAAAAAAAGTTCCTGGGAATAATCGCAAATATGCACGAGAAAAAATTGTTGTGACTAGCGCTCCCGGGTATCATTTCATCGCCCGAGTACCAGTTCGCTGGCGTATAGAAGATGTTGATTTGGATACAATTGAGCAAACCTGGCAACTGGAAGATGGGCGGTGCGGTGGAGCGACTTTTGTCTTGGACCCAGAGTGATAAGCGAGTCGAAGGCATTACTTTGACTGCTGAGCAATATCACTATGAGCGGTAGCAAGTACACATACGGCGATTCAGTACAAATACGAGAAAACGCGCCGGATAGGTTTAGACCGGTTGAAATCGCCTCTGTATTCAGCATCGATGAGTGTGACAATGACGTTTTGTCCAAACACGCTGACGCTGAACTAGGAGAGTATGTATACGGCGTTGAGTTCAAAGACGGGAGAGACACTCAATTGGCGGAGCGATGGCTCGACAAAACGTGAGAAATCTGACGATATCAAATATTCACCACGCACCGTGTCTTCTAGCGGTGCGTGGTGTGGCTAGTTTCAAGAGCTGGACTTGGATTTCCCGCGGTTTGATGGGTTTTTTTGAGGTCCCATAGACTTACAGGAGCGGCTCAGTGTCGTCCCAAAACAGCCGCTGAAAGCGCGTTCGATGCACCTAGCGCTTGCGCATGTATTGTGCCCCAGCTTCAATCTAAGAAGCAATCTGAACTGCTAGTAAAATTGAAACTGCGATAACGGTGAATAGAAAGCATGTTGCAAGATTCCCGCTTAAAGTGTCAGCGTCTGCCGAAAACGTAATTCGTATTTTCATAGTGCGCATAAACTGCTGCATATCGTTCAATTCCAAAACGTACTTGGACTTCCCCCGGTTCCGTGGACGGTTATAGGCTAGCAGATTCTAGCGTGTCCAGTCGGTTCCTTTCGTAGTTGATTGGTGACATATATCCCAGGGCTGAGTGGCGTCGACCGGGATTGTACCAGCCCTCGATAAACTCGAAGACGGCCATTTTCGCTTCAGC
>JAKVCM010000206.1 GCA_022448605.1 Puniceicoccaceae bacterium
CCGGCCCAGTTGCGCGCGCCTAACCCGCGCACTTGTAGGGGTGGCCCCGCTACACTGCACGTCATCTGTGCAATCCCATTTTTCCCCTTTGCCGTCGAGAGGATACCTACGCTGCGCAAGGACTACTCAGCAGCAAGCTGCCTGCGTTCCTCCTTGCTGCGCTACGGTCCAATCTCTTTGGGCAAAAAAGAAAAATTAGCTCTTTGCGATGTGAGCCGAGACAAAGGGCTCGATCACATCAAAGATCTTCTCTTGCTGGCTGCGTGGCAGCTTAGAAACAGCTTCGAAGATGCGGCGACCTTTACCAACGGGGCCCTTGCCCCGTTTGGTCTGCTCTTCGCGTCCAAGCAGAAAATCCGCAGTGGTGTTGAGGGCATCGGCAAGGCTTGCGAGTTGTTCAGGCTTCAACGCCACAGGTTCGCGTTCCCAATAGCTGATAACGCGCTGACTGGTGCCCAGCTTCTCGGCGAGCTGGATCTGAGAAATACCCGCCATAGAGCGGGCTTGTGAGATGCGTTCTCCAAGCGGTGTGCGTGGTTTTGTGGCAGGTCTACCGGTCGACATGCCAACATTATACGTGTCGTCGGAAATATTATACGTTAAGACTTGCATGATTATACGTAATGCGTGTAACTCGCCGGCATGTCAAAAAGACAGAATCCGAACTTGACGCATTTTTTGAGAGAGGAGCCCAAAAACGATGCCGAGAATACCTGACGACGAACTCGAACACCTGAAACAAAACATCGATCTTGCTGCGCTGGTTCGGTCGAAGGGAATCGAACTTAAGCCGCATGGCTCGAAAGACCTGGTCGGCTTGTCGCCATTCACGGATGAAAAAACGGCGAGCTTTATCGTCTCTCCAGCTAAGAATCTGTGGCACTGCATGAGCAGCGGACAAGGTGGCAGTGTGATCGACTTCGTTATGAAGCATGATGGCGTGTCTTTCCGACACGCCTTTTTACTACTCAAAGAACAGAATCCGCAGCTTTACGGAGGAGAAAACGTCCAGAAGTCCACCGTTCCGAAGCTCGAAGCGCCGGTCGCCTTCGATGCCGACGACCAGACGCTTTTGAATCAGATCGTTGATTACTACCAAGAACGCTTGCGGGAAAATCCCGCTGCACTGGAGTATCTCAAGAAACGCGGTCTCGATGACGGCGAGACAATTAAAGCGTTCCGGATCGGCTACGCCGACCGGACGCTAGGCTTGCGCCTACCGCATAAAAACAGGAAAGACGGCCAAGAAATCCGCGAGCGATTAACAAAGATCGGGCTGTATCGAGACACCGGACACGAACACTTTAACGGCTGCTTGGTCTTCCCAATCTTCGACAATCTAATTGAAGTCACTGTTCCGAGCCCGAAGGGCGACAACCCGTTGCCCGTCAGGGTAACTGAAGTTTACGGCCGCAAGGCGAATGAGAAGCAGAAGAACGGGATTTATCATCTCTACTTACCAGGGCCGCATCGCGGCCTTTGGAATCCCGCTTGTTTGAAATCCCCCGACATCATTTTGACCGAGTCGGTCATCGATGCTCTAACTTTTTGGATACACGGCTTTAAAAACGTCACTTGTATTTACGGCACCGAAGGATTTACAGACGATCACCTCCAAGCCTTCAAAAAGCATCAAACGCAAAAGATCTATCTGGCTTATGATCGAGACAAAGCCGGAGATCGAGCCGTTGAAAGAGACGCTGCGCGTCTCTCTTCTCTTGGGATTGATGTCCTGAGAGTCCAGTTCCCAAGCGGGATGGACGTCAACGAATATGCTCTCAAAGTGACACCTGCAAAGAAGTCTTTGCAGGTTTTAATCAATGCCGCTGTTTGGCTGGGAAAGGGACAGGTGTCTCCAAATATCAAAGACAAAGAACCTCTTAGTACAGAAAAGTTAGCTGCTAACTTAGCCGCTGGAAATGCGGCTAAAGAGGAAAAAGAGCCAGAGCCTAAAACCGGATTGAAGCAGGTCGGGGAAGATTACTTTTTAGGCATCCTCGATCGCAGCTACCGAATCCGAGGCCTTCAAAAGAATACGAGCTTCGAAGTGCTCAAGGTGAACTTGCGTTTGATGCATGGCGATCGCTTCCATCTCGACACGCTGGACTTTTACAGAGCCAAAGAACGCGCTGCGTTCATTGCCACGGCCGCGAATGAAACGGGACTTTTGCCGGACTTGATCAAACGCGATCTCGGTAAGCTATTGCTTCAGCTCGAAGCGCTGCAGGAGCAGCGCATCCGCGAAGAAATGGAGCCGAAAAAGCAGGAAGTCGAAATCACCCAACCGGACCGCGAAGCCGCAATCGACCTTCTCAAAGATCCCAAGCTGTTCGAAAGAATCCTCGAAGACTTTGCCCATTGCGGGATCGTTGGCGAAGCAAGGAATAAGCTCACGGGCTATCTCGCGGCCGTATCGCGAAAACTGGATAAGCCGCTTGCGATCATCATCCAGAGCACGAGCGCCGCGGGAAAAACGTCTTTGATGGAAGCGGTGCTCGCCATGATCCCTGAGGAAGAGCGCATCAAATACAGCGCCATGACGGGCCAGAGCCTTTACTATCTCGGCGAAACGAACCTCAAAAATAAGATCCTCGCCATCGTTGAGGAGGAAGGCGCAGAGAAAGCGAGCTACGCTCTCAAGCTCCTTCAATCCGAAGGCGAGTTGACTATTGCTTCGACAGGCAAAGACGAT
>JAKVCM010000207.1 GCA_022448605.1 Puniceicoccaceae bacterium
CAGGATATCTGCCTGCAGTGTGTCAAAGAGAAAGTCGAAATGGTCAATCAGCTGAAAGAGGGCGAAAAGGTAAAAGTATCTTTCGACCTCCGTGGCCGCGAGTATCAAGGCCGCTACTTCGTCAATCTAAACGCATGGAAGGTCGAGGGCGCTGACGCTGGATCTGACAGCTTCAATAATGGCGACGAGCCGCCCCCCTTCGACCCATCCGACGAGATTTTAGACGAGGAGCCTCCGTTTTAAGCCCCCAGCTTAGCCAAAACTCAGTAGTTGCGCTTCATTAACAAATTCTTTTTTGTGTAGGTGAATTTAGGTAAATGAAACGCATCGTCATCATCAACGGCCCTAACCTCGATCGCTTAGGCATACGTGAGCCAGACATTTACGGCGACCAAACGCTGACAGATCTAGAAAATTTACTAAGCGAGGAAGCAGAGTCTTTGGGTGTACAGGTGCAATTCTACCAAAGTAATCATGAAGGCTTTATCATCGACGAAATTGGAGAATATTCTGACTCAGAGGTGTTCGGCCTCATTCTCAACCCTGGCGCCCTCACACACACCAGCCTCGCGCTCCGCGACGCCATCGCTGGGAGCGACCTACCTGCTATCGAAGTTCACATTAGCAATATCTACCGGCGTGAAGACATCCGCCAGCACTCACTGACAGCTCCCGCCTGCATAGGCGTCATCTCAGGTCTCGGCTTCGATAGCTATGTCGCCGCGTTGCATCATTTGGCGAATCTCGATTAATTTTACAGACATTACTCACCGCAAACAAGGCATACCGCCTCAAAATAACCAAAAACGAAAGATAACATCATGGCAGACGAACCTAAAGGACTGAACAAACCCGTAAAACTTAAAGCCGACTTGGCTTCCTTCCTCGGAGCAAGCGAGCTCCCGCGCACAGAGATCACCAAAAAGCTCTGGGACTACATAAAAGGTCAAGGCCTACAAACCAAAACTGAAAACGGAGCTCCTGAAAGCGCCGGCAAGTATATTGTAGCCGATGCGAAGCTAGTTCCTATCTTTAAAAACACAAGGTCGACCAGTAAGTCTGGTAAACTAACTGACCTTACTGGTATCAGTGAAGGTGAAACCATCAACATGATGCAAATGGCCGCTGTAGTCGGCGCTAACATCGAGTAAGACTCTTACAAGTTCATTTCCAAAACGGCTATTCCTTTTGGAGTAGCCGTTTTTTTGTAATCACCTAGCTTTGATCTATTCAGGCTGCAGCAGCTTTGCTAGCTCTTCTAGATCACTGAAGTGCTCGGCTAGATCCTTCGCGCTGCCCAAGTGACCGAGGGTGCTTTCAAACAACTCGCGCTTCTCTTTTTTAAGCTGCTGAATGCGTTCTTCAATAGTGCCTTGCGTGATCATTCGATAAACGAAGACGCGGCGGTCTTGACCAATGCGGTGCACACGATCCACCGCCTGCTCCTCAACAGCGGGATTCCACCACGGGTCGAGTAGGAAGACATAGTCCGCAGCGTGCAGTGTAATGCCAGTGCCCCCCGCGCGTAGACTGACGAGTATGATCGCAGGTTCTTTCGTACTCTGAAAGATTTCGACTGGTTTAGCGCGGTCTTTGGTTTCGCCACTTAGTTCGAGTAAAGCCACCTTTGGAAAGGTCCTTTTAAGAAAAGGCTTCAGACGCTTTAGGAGGCTCAAAAATTGACTAAAGATAACTACCTTGCGTGCGCCATCACCACTGAGGGCTTCTTCGAGACGTGTGACTAGCATCTGTATTTTACCACTCTGCTGGATATCGGCATTCACATCGGGTATCAGCCCTGGATCGCAGCAAGCTTGCCGCAAGCGCGTGAGTAAGGAGAAGAAGTGCATGGATTGTGTCTTCATAGCCGATTGCAAATCGTTGCCCAGTTCATCGCGCCCTCGGTCGAGAAGGTTCTTATAGGTCTGACCTTGTAAGTCAGTGACAGGACAGATTAAATTCATCTCTACTTTCGGCGGAAGATCCTCACCTACCGTATCCTTCTGGCGGCGAAGAATAAAAGGCGTCAATTGTTGCCGCAGGCGGTCGGTAAAGGCTTCTCTGAAGCCTGCATTATCTGACTCGACGGCATCTTCAAATCGACGGCGCGAGCCGAGTAAGCCTGGCATCAAAAAGCGAAAGAGCGTCCATAGATCGAGCAGACGGTTCTCGATCGGTGTGCCGGTTAGCGCGAGCCGGCATTCAGCTTGGATCGCGCAACAAGCCTGCGTCACTTTTGCATCTGGGTTTTTAATCTGCTGTGCTTCGTCGAGCACCGCATAGCCGAACTGCGTCTCATCGAGCAAGTGCTTGTGCCTTCGTAGTTGGGTATAGCTAGCGATCCAGAGCTTTGGTTGCGTCCAGCCGTCGCTCGAAAAGTCGCAACTGCTACGCAATATTTCGATCTGAATATTCGGATACCAGCGACGAGCCTCACTTTGCCAAACGGGCACCACACTTGCGGGACAAACAATTAAGCTATTTTTATTATCGAAAGGATAAAACTTTAATAGAGTCAGCACCTGAAGGGTCTTACCCAGACCCATATCGTCGGCAAGCAGTCCGTGGCAGCCCAGATCACGAAGCTTAGCCATCCAATACGTGCCTTGCGCTTGATAGTCTCTCAGAAATACAGGAAGCGTTTCCGCGTCGCTTGATTCCTCCTTGAGTAATTGCGCCCTCCATGCAGAAAGCTCCTCCTCCAAATCCAATTCAGCACCACGCTCGCCAAACAAGGAGAATACCATATATCGCGGCCAAGTCTGCGCCTCTTCCAAATTGCATGCAGCCGCCACGCGCCACTCGGCGAGTGCTGCCGATTGATCCTCGCCAATACTGACTAGGCCGAGGCCGCGGACAACATGGATGCCCCGCCCTGCTTTGGCCAGACGCTGGGCATCTTCGGGGTCGAGCCATTGCCGGCCAAGTTTGAGCCGCCAGTCAACGCGTATCTGCTCCTGACCAGAAGACTCAACACGGCCGATCACTTTGACTTTTCGCACACCTTCGGCCATAAGCTGGGCTTCGAAATCTAGATCAATAGTATCAAAGGCCGCGTCCCAGCGCTTGAGCGCATGCGAGAAAAACGGTGCGATCCGCTCACCATCGAAGAGTATGAAGTCGTTGGAATCGCGACGAAATTTAAAGCCTGCTTCAACTGCCCTTCCCGTTAACCGAACCAGAGCCTCGCGCTCAGCGGCGTGGATCGGAGCTTCGTCACTGCGGAAGGCAGAATCTTGAGAAAAATCAACATCTGTCCAGTAAGCTGTGAGGCGGAGACCAGAACTCAAACCTTCAAGCTTCGGCGTCAAACGACGAGCGACTACGGCTTCCAGTTCCGCTTCAGGTTCAGATTCTTTGAGAGTCTCCTCCGGCTCGGGCTTTGGCTCGTAAGGCAAGGGGTCGATCTCATCGGCGATCAACTCTTCGACTTCGTAGAGACCACCCACGCCAACAGCTTCACCTAGAGCGTCATCATCGATTGAACTACGCACCTTGGGCCCAGAAGGGCTCCACTCGATCACAGCGTAGCAGGTATCTTTACGGGCAAACTTGCAGTGGACAATGGCTTCCTCGTTCGCGAGTTCGACGCCAGAAATCTGCCCCTTCCGGTAGATTTCGCGGCCGCGCAAGAGCGTCTCTTTAGAAAATGACTGCTCCCAGTCCAGACCTACATTCGCGAACCAAACCTCAAGGGCAGCAGTATTATAAACACGACTAGATAAGCGGGTAGACATTGAAAAAGATTGAACCTGCTACCATAGCTTTTTGCAGGAATAAGCCGCAAGGAGAATTGAGAAAATTTGTTCTCTTTGACGCGAGGCGCTTTACTTTACATGGGATATTAGGAGTACGAAGTATGGGTCAATCCCGTTCGGAAACAAATAACTCATGAAGCCCTGTTACTAGCGAACCAAACCGAAATCAAGCTCACTGATGTCAAGGTAGTCACCCGGATACTGGCGTGAAACAACGATACGAAAACGCACATCTTCGGCCTCATTAGGCGCGGTGAAAGGCAAGCGAATCGTAACAGGCTCGGCTCGGTGCTCGATAGGTATGCGTAAGGGTATTTCGGATTCTAGAATTTGCCCGTCGCAATCAAGCCAAGCCACATGTATATGTGTGCGGTTATCGAGGCTAATTTTCCAATTACCAGTCATGCGAAATTCATAAGTCATATTTGAGGCAACGGGAAAGGTGTTAAAAATCGAAACAATATCCGCGCCTGAGGTACGGAGGCCCGAGTCAGCACCGACCAAGACCTTGCTTGCTTCGACCGCAAAATGCTCACTCGCTCGATAGTCGAGATACCAATCCTCAACTTGAGGTAATAAGGGGCCTAAAAAATTGCGCATCTTCTTACCGACATGCTCCAATTTTGGATCACGCAATTGGCTAATAAACTCCCGAGGCTCGGGCTTGATCAATCCTCTAGCCAAGCGCTCGGGATTGGATTGGTTAAGCGCAATTCGCCGGCGCTCGGGTGAGTAATCAGTGTTCTCTGTATAGTATTCAAAATAGGTATGGTAGTCGTTGGCGGCTATTTTGAATTGAGCCAAAAGAGTTTCGATATACACTGGCGGATAAGAATCAAGGCATGCCAAGACCAGAGCTCGGCGTGATTGATCGAAATCTGCGTAGAGCTCTGTCAAACGGAAAGCCTCGGAGACCACTTGCACGCGTTTTTGGAAACGTGATGCGTCTAACTTAGGCGGGACTCCAAGCTTGGCCTTTGCCAACTCAATATAGCCTCGCATCTCTGCTAGAACTTTGGGGGTAAAGAGTGCGATTCCTGACTCATCCTTGTAAAGCTTGATCCAGTCTGCTTGGCCTTCGTTTTCATTGCGATGGCGCTCGGCAGTTTCGTAAAAGGCGCGGATCGGCGCAGCTGCAGGACCGAAAAAGTTATCGTAGTATTCGTCGAGTAGCGCA
>JAKVCM010000208.1 GCA_022448605.1 Puniceicoccaceae bacterium
GCTGCCCATTCTGTGAGGCTGCCTACGCTGATATAGCGAGCGTGGATGCCGTCGACAATGTCGTGCAGGGAGTAAGCGGTGTCGTCGGCCCAATCCATAATCTGGCATTCGATACTTTTGAATTTATTGAGTGCCTCGACCCCGTGAAGGTCTGCGGGGAGGGTGGTTCCACCAAAGACTAGATCGCGCCATTGCGCTTGCTCGTCGTAGATGAAGTGGTTCTTGGGTGCCTCGCCGGTTTGTTTCAGCCAGTCGCCTTGGGTGGCTTTATACTTCATGACGCCGTCAAGGAAGGCTCGTGTTGGCGCAACGCCTTTAGTGCGACCTGGCCGTTCGTAGATAAGCTCGGTTAAAATTCGTAGCGTTTGTCCATTTCCTTCAAAACCTCCGTGCTTGGCCATGAGGTCGTTCAGCTTGCGCTCGCCAATATGGCCGAAGGGAGGGTGCCCAAGGTCGTGAGCGAGGCAGATCGCTTCAGTTAGGTCGGCATCGATATGGAAAGATTCCTTGAGTAGGTCTGAGCTAGTGAGCAAGAATTCGCAAATCGAGCGGCCTACCTTTGCGACCTCTATGGAGTGAGTCAGGCGGGTGCGATAGAAGTCGTATTCGCCTGATTGAAAGACCTGCGTCTTAGATTGTAAGCGTCGAAAAGGGTAGGAGAAAACGATGCGATCACGCTCGATCTGAAAAGCAGTACGATAGTCGCCCTCCTGTGTGGTGGTCTCAGGAAAGCGCTCTAAGTCAAAAGCTGTGTAGAAATCGTTATGCATGGGTGCGGATTTTTTTGAATTGATCAGTGAGGCTAATTTACTGTTTAATCTCAACGATGAAATACCCCATCAAGCTAGGAATAATCGTAAACGTTTTTTGGGGATTAGTGATCGTTTCATTTCTGCCATCTACTTTGGATGCCCGTATAGGTGAGCGCCGGGAGTCGATTGAGCGGAGGTTATTCAGTTCGGGCGGAATTGTGTATCGTGACGACACGATTGAAGAAAGCCGCCGTATGGGGATGCCTTACACCCAGTATCTTGAATATTTGCCTAGTTCTTCGGATGTGCGCATCTACTTCAAAACCTCCGATGGTCGTCGACCGACCTCCTCAGAACTTAGTGATAGGCGGATGTCTGCTGGGTGGGATCTACATGTGGTTTATGTGAATGGAAAGTCGGCCATTGAGGTTTATAAACGTAGCCAAGGTATGACCGAGCAAGAGTTTAACCGACTGATGGCAATTCACGCGGGCGGCTCGTTTTGGAAGCGTCTCAGTAAAGAGGATAAAGCCGAGGTAGTGAGCGCCTTTGGCTGTGAGATGATTCGTGATGATGGCCTTGTGCGTGCCCGAAAGTTGGGCAGGGACTCCGTTTTGTATTTCGACACAGAGATCGATATCGAGCTCGCTGAGATGAAGACGAGTGATCTACAAGAAAAGGCTCCCATTAGCGTGGAAGGTTTTTAAAATAGCTTAGTCATTTAAGGATTCCGTTTTGCAGGAATGATTAAGAGGTGGTTGTATTGTTATATGGACTACGAGCTCCTCACTTTTTCTAAAAACGTCTTGCAGTGAAAAAGCTTACCTCTAGACACAAGTTATAAAGTTTGGAGAGATGGCAGAGTGGTCGAATGCGATAGTCTTGAAAACTATTGAGCCGAAAGGTTCCGGGGGTTCGAATCCCTCTCTCTCCGCCACTTCAAGACAAAGTCGCCGATGAGGCGGCAAGAGATAGGAGAAGAGAACCACTGGATTCGAGGTAGCGCAGCGGAGATAGAGCATCCGTAGGATGATCGCGCAGCGCTTTAACTTCTAGTAAAACAAATTCCGATCCAAGCTACGGTATTGGATCGCCTCTAGCAGGTGGGGGGTCTCGATTTGTTTGGAGCCAGCGAGATCGGCGATGGTCCTGGCGACTTTTAAGATACGGTCGTAAGCACGTGCGGAGAGTGAGAGTTGCTCCATTGCTTGTTGGAG
>JAKVCM010000209.1 GCA_022448605.1 Puniceicoccaceae bacterium
GCTTGCGAAATTGTAGTAGTGTAAATCCGCACTACTCTCTCGGTAATATATACCTTTTCCATCCATCGACCAAACAGGATGCCGGCCCTTAGGGGTTAACTGTTGACATTGATTCGTATTCAGATTCCAGAGGTGAAGTCCGTCACCACCTAACACGATTAGGGCATCACCTGTGGGATGAAAAGCAGCTCCTTGCCCGCCCGCAGCAATATCTGTTGACAGAGTTAGCTTACGCTCCCCCTCCAACCCTAGCAGATAGATACCTTCAGCACCCGCGAAAACCAGTTCAGCTCGCTGGCGACTGAAGGCTAATGGCTTGTAAGCATCACGGCAAATCGGGCGCAGGCGTAACTGAGCTTCTCCAGGCTTATGCACGAAGAGCCGATGATCGATTACGATTCGATCGTCCATTGAACGATCTGCAGCATGCAAACCAAAGAGTTGCCCACTTTTATGATCAGCGGATGCAACCCACTCGAATAGCCAGAGAATCCAATGGTTAAGAGGTAATTCCAGTAATGAAAATGACTCGCCACGATCCAACGAGAAGGCACGCAGTTGACTAAAGTCTTCCTTTCTGAAGCCGGAAGGGCAGATATAACGAAAGGCCATCCGCCGAAAAGAATCATAGGCAATCGGACAATTGACTAGACCGACTGAACCAAAGTTATATTTTTGCTCAAGATTACTCTTAAGATGTAATAGCTCCCCGTCCTTCTCAATTATGAGTGAAGGCGCATCGACTAAGGGCGCGCTTTCCTCCCATTCATCTGTAAAATCTAGTTTAGACTCATCCACAAATACTATCTAACCCGCTCAAGAGAAGTTCGCAAATAGCTATTTTAATTGGTCTTCACTACGTGGGAACGGCGCATACCAAGCCGCCAAGTAGGATGGGATTGTAGCAAACATGACGATGATAAAGAAAGTCAGATATCCAAGATAATCGGCCAAAAATCCACTCACTGCAGTCGTCGGCCAGAGCACAAGGTTCATGATCGCCGTGCAGAAAGCATAATGCGTCATATGATACTTCCCAGGACTGATCTGCTGCATCATGTAGAGCATGTTCGCGATAAATCCAAAACTGTAGAAAAACTTCTCAATCGTGACCAATGACCCCACGGTCCAGAGTGTCACGGGTTCCCCACCCTGAGCCGCAAATGCGAGATAGACATAAGTCAAATTCGGCAAGTTGAGGCAAATCGCCATGGTAAAGAGTGTCTTCTTCAGACCGTATTTAGAGATAAACATTCCTCCCAGGATACCACCCAACAGACTAACGACCGTGCTCACCGTACCATCGATAATACTCTTCTGAGCAAGAGATAGTCCAATGCCACCCACCTCCGAGTCAGCTTGAAGAAACAAATGCCCCACGCCTAATAACAAGCCCTCCCCACTTCGAAACAGAAAAACAAAGGCTAGCATGCCCCAGATTTGAGGTTTTCGAAAGAAATCAATCCACGCATCAACGAAAGTGACTCGCGCTTCTTTTATACTTTTAGGGCTATCCGCCACCGAGCCCTTGGGTAAAAAAAAGATATGGTAGCCAGCCAAAGCCGACATCACGGCTGCCGCCACACACCAAGCTATCGTCCAAGAGGAAGTCTCTCCCTCTCC
>JAKVCM010000021.1 GCA_022448605.1 Puniceicoccaceae bacterium
AACCTTAAAAAAGTGCTCCTTATCTCCGAATCTCGCGAATCCGCCACACTGCTCATCGATGTAAATCGTGGCGGAAAGGTAACAGCGAAAGATATCCAAGAGGATGCCAACTTCAAGATCATCAACCCTAAGCAAATCATCTGCACGCTAGACAAGCCCCAGCGTTTCCTCGCTGAGCTCGAAGTCAAAGTTGGACGTGGTTATTGCACTGGTGAAGATAATAAGCAAGACGAGCAACCCATTGGTGTGATCCCGATTGATTCGCTGTTCAGCCCAGTTCGTTTGGTTAAGTATACCGTCGAGAATACCCGAGTCGGCCAATCAATGGACTACGATAAGCTGATCCTTGAAGTCACCACTGACGGGCGAATCACTCCCGACGACGCACTCAAGCAGAGTGCCGCAATCCTCAAGCACCACCTTGAGGTATTCGATGAAGTTTCTCAGGACGACATCGAGTTCGAAAGTGAGAGTAAGGAAATCAGCGAAGAGCAGAATCGCCTTCGCAAGCTTTTGAACATGAGCGTAAATGAAATCGAACTTTCTGTCCGTGCCGCAAACTGCCTCAACAATGCTAACATCACAACAGTTGGTGAGCTCGCAATGAAGTCCGAACAAGAAATGCTCAAGTATCGCAACTTCGGTAAAAAGTCGCTCAATGAAATTAAGGACAAGCTCGAGCAACTCGGTCTTTCCCTTGGTATGAAAATCGACGAACGCCTTCTTGAAAAAGGTAGCGAACTTTAATCGCCCTCTTTCAATAATAAGAAATTTAGACAATGCGTCATAACAAAAGAAAACATAAACTCGGCGTTTCTGGTCCTCACCGTTCCGCGATGATGGGCAATCTGATGACTGCCCTGATTACACACGGACGCATCGAAACGACCATCTCCAAGGCACGTGCTTTACGTCCAGTTATTGAGAAAATTATAACACTCGCGAAGAAGGCGGAAAAAGCCAATGACGCTGCACGCAAGCTACACTATCGTCGTCTCGCGATTGCCCGTATTCGTGATAAGAACGCAGTTGCTAAGCTTTTTGATGAACTGGTGACCGAGTTCACTGATCGAAATGGCGGTTACACTCGCATTTACAAACTCGGCCAACGCATTGGTGATGCCGCTGAAATGGGGCTCATTGAATTCGTTGATGGTAATGATGAAGGTTACAGCAAAAAGCCCAAAAAGAAAGCTGCTAAAAAGAAGGCCCCAAAAGAAGCAGTGGAGGAGGCAGTCTCGGAGGAGCCTGCTGTAGAATCTGCACTATCTGAGGTCGAGCTTAGCGAATCTCCCGAGGAAGTATCCACTGAAAAGGTAGTTAAGAAGCCCGCTAAAAAGGCAGTTAAGAAGCCCGCCAAAAAGGCAGCTAAGAAGGTAGCCAAAAAAGCTAACGACAGCACAGAGAAAGACGCTTAAGCATCTTCAGATTTTCACCAAAAAGCCCGTCCTCCATCGAGGGCGGGCTTTTTTTAGAAGTCGCGCTCGCAGCTTGGCACATTCTTGATTTACATTTATCTATCTACAGCAACTCCGGCTGTGATGCGATGCGACGCTGACTGCATTTTAGGTTGCCAGTCGTGGATGGGCAGATGCACTTTTTTGGGATGAGTCACCCATTCAAAGCAAACCAGACCTTACTATTTATAGGTGACTCGATCACAGATTGTGGGCGCGAGCACCCAGTGGGGCAGCGCTGTAATAGTTTAGGTGGGGGCTATGTAAGCTTTGTTGATAGTATCATGGGCGCAGTGATACCAGGAACTCCTATAACTGTCTTGAATACGGGAATCAGTGGTAATCGCGTGACCGACCTCGAAGCACGCTGGCAAAGTGACGTGCTCAATCTAGAGCCTAACTGGCTCTCGGTTATGATTGGTATCAATGATGTCTGGCGGCAGTTCGATTCCGAGCCGAGTACAGAGCAGGTCGAGCCTGAACAATATGAGTTGGTCTATCGTAGCCTACTTGAGAAGACGCGTTCGCAGTTGGACGGGCTCGTTTTGATGACCCCTTATTTCTTGGAAACAAATCGCGAGGATCCTATGCGGTTGAAGATGGATGCCTATGGTACAATTACCAAAAAATTAGCGGTCCAGTTTGATGCCATTTTCGTGGATACGCAGGCCACTTTTGATCACTATTTAGTGCATCAGCCGACGGAGTCTCTCTGTGCAGATCGGGTGCATCCGAATGGGCTTGGACATATGATCTTAGCGCGTGCTTTTTTAAATGCACTTGGTGTGAGTTGACTAAGTGACTACTCGATTTTTGCGGCACTCGTAGTCATGTAATGGCAATGCTAGATAAGTACTGCCATTGTTTTACACGATCCAATCTAAATGGAAGCGTGGCATGACCTTCGAATGGAGCAGATCCAATTAGGAGTTATCTCCAATCCTTATGGTGCTTCGGATTTTTCGGGTGGTGCCGTTTGACTAACATGTAGTTTAGCAACCACCAGAGTCGATGCGATGGCCATAAGCAGTAAAAGTAGGCCTAGGAAAATTCCTTTTGGTTGGAGTATTTTCTTCAATGTTTCTAGATTACTTATTGATCTTATATATTCAATAAGCGAATCACGAAAGACGCATCCTGTAATCTTCGTAGCCAAAGCTCCGCACGGTTTCGAGGCCATTGGTTTCTGAATAGAGCGAGATCGCAGGTAGGGGAACGCCGTTGAAAGTGGTATTTTTTACCATGGTGTAGTGCGCCATGTCGAGGAAGGTGAGTCGCTGACCGATTTCTAATGGTTGAGGGAAGGAGTAGTCGCCGACGACATCGCCAGCGAGGCATGACATCCCGCCGAGGCGGTAGGTGTAAGCATATGCGTTGGGCTGGCCTGCTCCGAGGATACTTGGGCGGTAGGGCATCTCAAGGACGTCGGGCATGTGGCAAGCAGCCGAGCTGTCGAGGATGGCGATTTGATGTCCGCTCGTTTCGAGCAGGTCGAGTACGGTGACGACGAGGACGCCAGTATGAAGTGCCACGGCCTCGCTAGGTTCCAGATACACTTCGACATCGTAGCGCTCACGGAAGCTTTTGATCACGCGGATGAGTTTTTCCAAATTATAACTAGGACGGGTGATGTGATGGCCGCCACCGAAGTTGAGCCATTTAAGACCTGGAATGAGATCGGCGAATTTCGCCTCAAAGGCCTCCGTGGTATGCTTCAATGCATCGGCGTCTTGTTCGCAAAGTGCATGGAAGTGGAGACCATCGATTTGCTTAAGTAGATCAGGGGGTAAGTTGGCGATTGCATGGTCGAGTGCGGCGCGCGTTGTGCCAAGGCGAGAGGAAGGGGCGCAGGGATCGTAGAGATCGACCTCTACATCAGAGTATTCGGGATTCACGCGAAGCCCGAGCTCGGGACGGCGGTGGCCTTCTAGTGCAGTCAGTCCATTGTTGAGCTGATGTGCGGAATTGAAAACGAGACTGCGTGCGAAGCGGCTGAGTGCTTGAATTTCTTCGGGTTTATAGGCAGGAGAGTAAACGTGGACTTCGCCACCGAAGGATTCTTGAGCGAGCAGAGCTTCGTGTAGGCCGCTGGAGCTTGTGCCCTTTAGGTATTTACGAATGAGTGGGAAAGTACTGAAACAGGCGAAACCTTTGAGTGCGAGTAGCACCTTGGCGCCCGAGCACTCTGCGACTGTTTGTAAGAGTTGGCAGTTTTTTTCCAACTGGTCGAGATGGACGACGTAGCTGGGTGAGGGTGTCTCTTGAACAGGAATAGAAGCAAGCGCAGTGAGACTGTCTTCACTCAAGGGAGGTGTGGGATCTTGTGCCATGAAATCGTGCTATGAGTTGAGTAATTCTTGGAGCACATCGCTCATTTCTTTAATTCTGTAGGGCTTGGGCAAGACTGCTTTGAAGGCGGAATTTTTGTAGTCCGACATCACATCCGATGTAGTGTATCCACTAGAGGCGATGGCTACTAGATCTGGGTCGTAATCTATTAAAATATTAGCCGCTTCTTCGCCGCCCATACCTCCGGGGACGGTGAGGTCGAAGACGCATGCGTCGAAAGGATTTCCCGCATCTTTGGCCGTTTTGTAGGCTTTAATGGCTTCATTGCCGTTTGTCGAATATTCGACGTCGTAGCCGAGCACAGTGAGTATTTCGCCAGCGACAATCATCATGGCTTCCATGTCGTCCATTACTAAGATACGGCCTTTGCCCCGATGGATTCCCTCATTAATTGGTTCTTCTTTCTCGGCTTGAACTTGATTAGATTTTGCGAGGGTTATTTGCATACTCTTTGGCAAATAAACTCTGAAAATCGAGCCCTTGCCGACGAAGGATTCGGCCGTGATAGTGCCCTTGTGCATCGTAATGATCGAGTATGAGGAAGCTAGCCCGAGTCCGTTACCTTTCGTCTTGGTGGTAAAGTAGGGATTGAAGATCTTTTTTAAGTTCTGCGGTGAGATACCAATGCCTTCATCCCTAACTTCGATGCAGATATAATCACCCAGTTTGAGTGCAGGAACTTCTGAATGGCGTACTTGCAGATTACGCATACGTATGCGGATGTCGCCACCGTTGGGCATGGCTTGGTTGGCGTTAATGATGAGGTTGTTAACAACTTGGCTGATTTGACCCTTATCGGCATCGACGGGCCATAAGTCGTCTTCTTTTTCGATACTGCATTTCACCTTCGATCCACGAAGAATAAATTGCGCGCATTCCTCGACCATCTCGGAAATTGTGGTCACCTCAAGTGCAGGTGCGCCACCCTTTGCAAACGTGAGCAACTGCTGAGTGAGCAATCTGGCTTGGAGTGTTGCCTTTTCAGCGGCTACAAGTTTAGCCGAGTGCTGGTTGCCTTCGCCTAGCTCGATGCGTAAAATGGAGATGTTGCCCAAGATGGCGCTTAGCATGTTATTAAGGTCGTGCGCGATACCTCCAGCTAACAAACTGATTGACTCTAGTTTTTCAGATTTGGAGAGTTTGTCTTCCTCTTTTTTTCGCTTTCGCACTTTCTATAGAGTAGTCAATTTAATCTTCTAGTCCTGACCACCAATCTTCCGATGTGCGGAGGTCTTCTGCTTGGTGACCAGCTTCTCTTAGTTCGCGGAGTGTGAGCGAGCGGTTCCGTTTGGCAAGTCGTTGCCCACTCGTATCGCAAAGTAAGGGAGTGTGGTAAAATTGTGGCGGCTGCAGGCCAAGCGCTTCGTAGAGCAAGATCTGCCGTGCAGTTGAGATGAGCAGGTCTTCGCCGCGTACGACTTCGCTGATCTGCATGGCTGCATCGTCCACTACTACGGCGAGTTCATAAGCGGGCACGCCATCGCGCCGCCAGACAAGGAAGTCGCCAAAGTCGCGTAGGCAATCAAAAGCGCAGGGACCTAGTCGAATGTCGTCGAATTCTATTGAGCGGTCTTCAGGCACGCGAAAGCGCCAATTGCTATCCTTAGGGCTTTGGGCGTCTTTGCCATGGCCTAAGGGAGGGCGCCAGCTCTCAGGGTAGATAGGTTCGCTTACTTCTTCGTCTGCATGAGGTGCTTGAGCAGCCCGAGCTACGTCTTTGCGCGATTTTTCGCAGGGGTAAATATAGCCGCTATCTTTCAGTTGTTCCCATGCGGTCATAAATGTATTCAGGCGCTCACTTTGTCGGTAGGGGCCTACGCTGCCCCCTACGTCAGGTCCCTCCTGCCAGTCACAGCCAAACCAACGCAGGTCCTCGATTGCCCCTTGTGAGAACTCTTGTTTGCAGCGCTGCGGATCAAGGTCTTCGTCGCGAAAGATAAGTTGGCCACCTGCTTCCTTAGCCCGCTCCATTGCGATCCAAAAAGTGCGCGCATGTCCTAGGTGTAAATAGCCCGTCGGTGTCGGCGCAATACGTCCTCGGTAGGTAGAACTCATTATTTAATTATCAGGCATAGTTTGACCGAGCTCAAGCTTATGATGAGTCCTAGTAAATAATGGCCACAGTGTTTCAGCTGGTCATTCGTAGCGAGTTTTCGATACCCTAATAGGCTGGCGCTTCTTTAAGAAATAATCGTCCAAATAATTTTGCCTAGCGTTACCGAGTGCGCAAAATATTCGCACCTAGCTTTCTCCTTGATCTTCAATTAAATGCAGGCACTGTCTGTGCTCTTCAATCTGGAACTCTTAGCATTCTTGCTTAAAAAAGTTCTGTTTATCATCGGACCCGGATGCGTAATTATGTTGGCCGGGCATTCATCCCACAGCTAATTATGACCTTCCACGAACTTGGACTCGATGAGTCCATTCTAAAATCTATCGACGAACTCGGCTTCAAAGAGCCGACTCCTATTCAGGCGGGATCCATTCCCCATATTCTTAAAGGCCGGGATGTTATCGGCTCTGCCCAGACCGGTACTGGCAAGACTGCTGCATACGCGCTGCCCATCTTGCATCGACTCGGAGGCCACAAGCAAGGCGCGGCGCCTCGTTGCCTCGTGCTTGGCCCCACTCGCGAGCTCGCTGCTCAGGTCGAGGGTCAGTTTGCCTCTTACGGTAAATATTGTGCGCTAAAGTGCTGCCTCATACACGGTGGTGTCGGCTACGGCAAACAGATCGACGAGATTAAAGAAGGTGCGGATGTCGTTATTGCGACACCGGGTCGTTTACTCGACCATTTGCAACAGAAGAATTTTGACCTCAAGTCAGTCGAAGTCCTTGTGCTTGACGAGGTCGACAGGATGCTCGACATGGGCTTTATTGACGACGTTCAGCGCATTATCAAAATGTGTAACAAGTGCCGGCAGACCCTCCTTTTCTCTGCCACGGTCTCGGAGGATATTAAGCGCCTAGTCGCTAAAAGTCTCAAAGACCCAGTCGACGTCACTATTGGCATAAAGCTTACGCCAGCTGAAACCGTGAAGCACCTCATTTATCCAGTTGGTGCGATGCAAAAGTTTGACCTGCTCATTGCCCTCATCGAACAGATGGAGATCGATAGTATGATCATCTTTTGTCGAATGAAAGTGGGTGCGGATCGTATTGCACGTTGGCTTGAAGAGCGGGGCCTAAGCTGCGCTGCTATGCACTCGAACTTGCCCCAAAAATCACGCACCAAGGCCCTCGAGCAGTTTAAGAAAGGTAAGATTAAGATCCTCGTTGCGACCGACATCGCTTCACGTGGACTTGATATTGCCAACGTTACCCACGTCATCAACTACGACGTGCCCGAGCACGCGGAGGACTACGTTCACCGCATCGGCCGTACGGGCCGTGCGCAGCGTGAAGGCGACGCGGCGACTATCGTCGCTCCGGACGAGCAAGCTAAGCTTGATGCGATCGAAAAGTTTATCGACCAGCAGATTCCACAGCACAAACTGAAAGACTTTAACTACTTCCACGAGCCTATCATCCGCACTTCGACTGCAGAGAAGCCGCGCCGGCGTAAGCGTAACTCCGCAACGAGTCGTTTCGGCCGACGCCGGTAATAGTTATCGGCGATTATATCGATCGTCATTTCATTTTTGTATGAACCTAATCCTCTTCGACTCACCTTTTGAGAAGATGCGCCTCGAAGGCAGCGATCATCGTTCCAAGCATATCTTCGAAGTGCTCCGCGCTCGAGTTGGGACCAAGGTTTTCGTTGGTTTTGTCAATGGCTTACGTGCTCGCGCCGAAGTTACACTCGCGGAGGCGGATGGTTCGATAACGCTTAAAATAGTCGGCACTGAACCTGCGCCTAAGCCCTTACCGATTCGCTTATTACTAGGCCTGCCCCGCCCGCATACTGCAAAGCGTATACTCTTTGAGGCTGCCAGTATGGGCGTCCAGGACTTACACTTCTTCGAATCAGAACGCAGTGAACCTTCCTACGCGCAAAGCAGCCTCTGGACAAGCGAGGAGTGGAAAAACCGCCTCCTTCTCGGAACTGAGCAATCCTTCGGTACGCATGTTCCCGAAGTCGGAATGCACACTGATCTGCAGTCAGCCATTTCTTTTCTACAAGGCGAGGGTGCTCACATTGCCCTCGATAACTACGAGGCCACAGGTTCTCTGGCGCAACTCTTGTCAGAGTCCGCTACTAGCGCCGTCATTGCATTAGGAGCCGAGCGTGGCTGGTCGGCCAAGGAGCGTGACACCTTTCGTAAAAACGGTTGGAACTTAGCTCACCTAGGCGCGCATGTATTACGTCTAGAAACTGCCTGTACAGCCGCCGTAGCCGCTGTTTCTACAAGCCTAGACCTCTACGATGCTCAGACTTGCACAGTGCTTTAATAGGGATTCTTTTGCTGCTTTATTTTGATATCTGACCGCATCCCGTTGTGAGGAGTTCAATAGCCGCGATTCGGTGCTAGCCAGCGTTCGCATTCTTTGAGGTCTAAGTTTTTACGCTTAGCGTAGTCTTCCATTTGGTCTTCGGCGATTGGACCGACGACCGTATATTTAGCATTCGGGTGAGCGAGATAGAGACCGCTTACGCAGCTGCCAGGATTCATAGCAAAGTTCTCGGTAAGGGTGGCGCCTGTGTTTTTCTCCGCCTCTAAAAGATCCCAGATTACCTGCTTTTCAGTATGGTCTGGGGTGGCGGGATAACCGGAGGCAGGACGGATGCCACGATACTTTTCTTTTATCAAGTCATCGTTGCTAAGTGCCTCATCAGCGGCGTAGCCCCAGTGCTCTTTTCTCACTTTCTGGTGGGTGTATTCAGCTAGGGCCTCAGCAAAACGGTCACCAATGGCTTTAACCATGATGGAATTGTAGTCGTCGCCATTAGTTTCGAACTCATCGGCTAATGTATCTACCCCCTCGATACAGCAGACAAAGGCACCGCAGGCATCGTGGCGTCCAGTCTCTTTGGGCGCGACGAAGTCGGCAGGTGCATAGTAGACGGAGGTACTGGCTTTACGCTTTTGTTGCCTCAGAGTATGGAAAACACCGAGAATGTTACCCTTGGGATCATAAAGTTCGATATCGTCGCCTATGGCGTTTGCAGGCCATAGACCTATTGCGGAGCGGGCGCGGAAACTCTTCTCTTGGATGATTTGATTGAGCAATGCCTTGGCATCCTTATAAATGTTAGTGGCTTGCTCGCCATATTTCTTGTGCGTGAGGATTTTTGGGAAAACACCTTTGAGCTCCCATGTCCAGAAGAGGGGGGAGAAGTCGAAGTATTCGGCTAGCTGGTCGAGCGGAACGTGGTCACTGACGGTGACACCAGTCTTATTGGGTATCTTGAGGTCGGCTGTCGCCCAATCGCAGGTGTAGCGTTTACTACGAGCTTCGGCGATTGGCATGAGGTCTTTTTTCGCGTTGGCTAAGGCGAAGTGTTCGCGCTGTTTAACGTTGTCTGCTTCGACTTCTTTGGCGAAGGCTTCTCGGGTCTTGGGGTTGATCAGCTTGTTACAGATTTCTGTGACGCGGGAGGCGTCACCCACGCGGACAACGGGCTGATCGTAGTGAGGAGCTATTTTGATCGCGGTGTGCGCCTTACTAGTAGTGGCGCCACCGACAAGCAAGGGCTGGGTGAAGCCTCGCTGAGTCATCTCATCGGCATTGGAGATCATCTCGTCGAGCGAGGGGGTGATCAGACCTGAGAGACCAATGATGTCGGCTCCCCATTCTTGAGCTTCTTTGAGGATGGTATCGCAGTCGACCATCACGCCTAGGTCTTTAACCTCGTAATTGTTACATGCGAGCACGACGGCAACGATGTTTTTACCGATGTCGTGCACGTCGCCTTTAACTGTGGCGATCAGGAATTTACCCGCGGAGGAGCTGGCGTTTGTGTCGGCCTTTTCTGCTTCCATAAAGGGAAGCAGGTGAGCGACGGCTCGCTTCATGACACGCGCACTTTTGACTACCTGGGGGAGAAACATATCACCATCACCGAAGAGTTTACCGACGACCTTCATCCCATCCATGAGCGGGCCTTCGATCACTTCGAGAGGACGATCATATTTGAGTCGTGCTTCCTCTGTGTCGCCATCAATGTGAGCGACGATACCTTTGACAAGTGCGTGGGAGAGGCGCTCTTCTACAGTGCCTTGGCGCCAGTCTTCTTTTAAGTCAGCCGTTTTTTTTTCTGCTTCTGATGAAATGGCTCCAGCGCCAGATTCTAGGAAGGCTTCGAGAACTTCAGGATTATTTTCCTCAGTAGCACGTTCGAAGAGTGTGCGCAGAGTGTCCATACCTTTGTTCATGGCTGCCTTGATGCGTTCCTCCGCTGTGCCGGCACCAAGCGTCACGCTGCCTTTTTTGATAGCTTCGGCGAAATCAATGAGTTTCTCCGTCGCATCTTCGTTTCGATTGAGGAGGACGTTTTCGACCAGCACCTTGAAGGCAGGGTCGATCTCCTCGTAAGACATCAGCATCCCAGGGTTGACGATGGCCATATCGAGGCCCTTAGCGATGCCGTGATGAATGAAGGCGGCATGCATCGCCTCGCGCACGGGGTTATTGCCTCGGAAGGAGAA
>JAKVCM010000210.1 GCA_022448605.1 Puniceicoccaceae bacterium
CAAGCGCCTTAGACCACTCGGCCATCCAGGCTCATCAGTTAGCAACAAAAGAATGGAGAATCCGGGTTTCGATCCCGGTGCCTCGTCGTTGCGAACGACGCACTCTACCGATTGAGCTAATCCCCCTTCACTTGTTATTAGTACTAAAACATGGCGACACCGGCAGGATTCGAACCTGCGCGGGCAAAGCCCAATAGATTTCTAATCTATCGCCTTAACCACTCGGCCACGGTGTCAGTGCTCTGCTGTTGGATATAAAAACAACCCTGGTGGGACTCGAACCCACAATCCTGTGCCTTATTCAAAAACACCCTCGGTGGGGATCGAACCCACGACCACAAGATTAAGAGTCTTGCGCTCTACCATCTGAGCTACGAGGGCTCGGGTATGTGTAGTTATAAAACATGGGTCTATCATCACCTAAAGATCACTGTTGAGTTATACCTTTTACCGTTACTAAAAAGTGCCACCTCCTGGGATCGAACCAGGGACCTTCAGATCTTCAGTCTGACGCTCTCCCAACTGAGCTAAAGCGGCTATTGGATGATAACATTAAAAGAATAGCGAAGGGTGGTTTCGATCCACCGACCTTTGGGTTATGAGCCCAACGCGCTTCCGCTGCGCCACTTCGCTGCTGCCATATTAACAAAAGTATGGAGAATCCGGGTTTCGATCCCGGTGCCTCGTCGTTGCTAACGACGCACTCTACCGATTGAGCTAATCCCCCGTATTGCTATACGTGGAAGCATACATTTTGATAATTACTAACGTTGTTCAATAGTAAAAAATAACGCCTCCGCCTGGGATCGAACCAGGGACCTATCGGTTAACAGCCGAGCGCTCTACCAACTGAGCCACGGAGGCAATTTCCTGTGTAGCAGTGACTCCATGGCGCAACGGCAGCGCGTTGGATTCCAAATCCAAAGGCTGGGGGTTCGAATCCCTCTGGGGTCATTTTGCAAAATGGTGCACTGGGCAGGATTCGAACCTGCGCCCACATAGTAGACTACGACCTGAACGTAGCGCCTTAGACCGCTCGGCCACCAGTGCTTGATCTGATAGCAGGTTGGTTAATAACATATGATGATTCAAATGCTTGTTCATGTCCAAAAGAAAGGGGCCAGGAGGGAATTGAACCCTCGACCTCTCCCACCCTAAGGGAGAATCATACCACTAGACCACTGGCCCTGGTTGCTTGTGAACTTATATTATGAGGCATCATGGCCGAGTGGTTAAGGCGTTGGACTTGAAATCCAATGGGCTCTGCCCGCGCAGGTTCAAATCCTGCTGATGTCGCCAATTTTGCGTTATATAAGAAGGCGGGCCAATGGTCTAGTGGTATGATTCTCGCTTCGGGTGCGAGAGGTCGGGGGTTCGATTCCCCC
Organism: Puniceicoccaceae bacterium; assembly: GCA_022448605.1. GTDB lineage: Bacteria > Verrucomicrobiota > Verrucomicrobiia > Opitutales > Coraliomargaritaceae > Thalassobacterium. Next base: position 1,386 of record JAKVCM010000210.1, read on the forward strand.
TTGGCCCCTGTTTTTGATAAACATATCAGTTTGTTGTTGTCTGCTAAAAGAGGGTACGAGCGGATTCGAACCGCTGACCACAGGATCTGCAATCCTATGCTCTGCCACTGAGCTACGCACCCTTGGTCTTGTTATTTGTGAGTGTTGCCTTCGTAGCTCAGATGGTAGAGCGCAGGACTTTTAATCCTGTGGTCGCGGGTTCGAGCCCCGCCGAAGGTGCTTTTGAACGTGTGAACGGGCCAATGGTCTAGAGGTATGATTCTCGCTTTGGGTGCGAGAGGTCGGGGGTTCGATTCCCCCTTGGCCCCCCTCTTTTGCTGACTGACTGTTTGACTTACTTAGTGAGTAGTATAAAAGGTAGCGAAGGGTGGTTTCGATCCACCGACCTTTGGGTTATGAGCCCAACCCGCTTCCGCTGCGCCACTTCGCTACTATACATGTAATGTGACAACTTGGCCGAGTGGTTAAGGCGGTGGCCTGCTAAGCCATTGTGCTATGCACGCGAGGGTTCGAATCCCTCAGTTGTCGCCATTTTGCTGAGTCAACAATTAATGTATCGTTGTAGTATAATGTGTTGACGTTAGTAACGTGATGAGCCGTCGTAGCAT
>JAKVCM010000211.1 GCA_022448605.1 Puniceicoccaceae bacterium
GGAGGATTCAACCCAGGTAATAATGGTAATCGACCTTCATCGGGACAACGCACTTATCGGAATCCAGAATACCGGAGCGTAAAAATTTCAGTGTGCGGACAATCAAATCGCGTGTGTGGTTATACGTATGCGAATACCTACTGCAGGAATCACAGATTTGACCGCGCTCAGAGTTTCAAGCAGTCTAGCAGGCCGGCATCTGTGGTTGCAGATATAAGAACGGGTGCGAGATATTATAATCGTAATTACTTTACGGAAATCACATGTGTTCATAGGTAGTCGAGGAAACAACACACACACAGAAAGAGGCTCTGAATTTTCTAATTTGTGAGGCATATAACGAGGGCAGCGAGCCCAATGAGGCGCCTTTCCGCTTGAGTGAATGCGGTTGCTTGGTTTGCGAAACCGGGCAGTGCTAACGTGCAACTGGGAAAAGTTATGACTAAAATCAAATTAATGATGAGTTGGGATATTATTTCTAATCTCCGATTTGTTGGATTGATCGCTTTTTCGGGATTATTGTTTGGGTGCGGGCATCAGCGCGGGACTTCGAGCAGTGGTGAGACTCTGCATGTTGATGAAGGCATCACAATAGAGGGCACTGTCGGCTACTTGGAACGTATACTGCCGCCACCGGATAGCCTATTAAGGGTGACGCTTGAGGAGTCTTCTAGGGATGGCTCCAAAGCGGTCATTGCGTGGTCGGAGTGGTCACCATTAGAGAAGCTTTCCTTTCCCCTCACATACAAGATAAATGTTAGTGGGGATGCTATCCAATCTGGAAAAGACTACGCGATATCGGGGGAAATTATTAGCGCTATCGGTTCGCAAATTTGGAGGAGTGAAGACCATTTAATTGAGGGACACAATGTCGGTGCCGAACGAATAGGGTTTCTAAGGTTACGTCGGGTGAGTGCGGAAAATGCACTAATCGACATTTCCAAATTTACGGGTGTGAATTGGCGGGTCGAAGATATAAATGGGCTGGGTGTTGTAGATAATTCCCAGACGACATTGACCTTCGGGCCCTCGCAAAGCATCAGCGGCAACGCCGGATGCAATGCTTATCGTACAGATTACGAGCTGCAGGATGGGAAACTCCGGGTAGGACCGATTAGAATAACCCGACGCGCCTGCGTCCCGGCACTTGCGGATCAAGAGCAAGCCTTTCTAAGGGTTCTGGAGGATGCGGTTTTCCTTAATATCGATTCCGACGGCGCATTAGTTTTGAAAACAAATGATTCGCGAAGCATTCGCGCTAGTAATTAATTTGGGTGTTATCAATCTTAAGTAAACCAATCCCCAGCATCGAGCGACGCAGCGGCTCTTTACCCAGCTAGAAGTTGGCGTCATTTACAGACGAGGCCATTTCTCTTCAGTTTGGAGTTTGAGCGATGGTTTCTGACTGCATCCCGCTATTGGGCCGAACTATCCAAGCAAGCCATTCTATGTGATATAGTGTAACACTTAGTTGTTTTAAAATGACGTGAATTGAAGAACAGGTTGTAAGAGGCGCTCATGATACGCAGAATCTTGATAGGGATCGTTCTAACAGTCGTAGTCGTAGTTAGTGGAGTTTTCATAGCCGTCAAAATGATACCGCCTGAGGTGATTGAAGAGCAGTTTGAGGAAGCAGCTACCAATGCTCTTGGTAGAGATGTATCCGTCGATGGCCCGCTCTCAATATCGATTTTCCCTACCAGGTTAAGTGTCACAGGCCTTCGGATCGCAAATGCAGAAGGGTTTTCTGAACCTTACCTACTACGGGTCGAAGAAGCGCGCATTGGCGTAAAACTCTTCGCGCTTCTGTCGCGAAAAGTTGAGATCACCGAATTTGTCCTAGAAGCGCCAAATATCCGCTTGCAAGCAGCCTCTGATGGGCGCGTAAACTGGGCGCTGGGTAGCGGCGCTTCTCTGGCAAAACCATTGGAGACGCCGACTACCGAACCGGCCTCCGCGCCACAGGTTAGTGATATTCGACTGGGCGATGTTCGCATCGATAATGGAACTGTCACCTTCGCGTCCGCGGATGGAAGCATCTACCGGGCAGAGAAAGCCAATCTCAAACTCGGACTTCCAAACCTAGATGCGCCTTTCACCATGACGGGCGACCTGGTGCTTGAGGGGCAGCCAACCGAGCTTGATCTGAAACTGACCAGTCCGAGGTCTCTAATGACGAGTGCCGAAACCAGTATAGAGCTCTCCGCGACCATCGGTGAAAACTCCGCAAACACGAAACTGACG
>JAKVCM010000212.1 GCA_022448605.1 Puniceicoccaceae bacterium
ATGATTGTCGGTGAAAATCCCCGCACAGAGGATATGCCCGTCAATCCTGCCAAAGCTAAGCAGCTAGACAACATGCGTTCCTCCGGTACGGATAAGAGCATTCAACTTTCACCACCAATCAAGTTTTCACTTGAGCGCGCGATTGAATACATTGGCCCTGACGAACTAGTTGAAGCCACCCCGCAATTCCTTCGAATGCGCAAACGCGAACTCGACGAAAACAAACGCCGCAAAGCAGCCAAAGCTGCAAAGGCGTAGAGTAATTCAAAGAGATACAAATCAAAAGATGATTTGAGTCTTTAATTGATATTCGATGACAGTTTTCAAAGCACTTACCTAATAGTAAAGTGATCAGAAAGAGGATGCTATTAGGCCGCCTACATTGCGGTAAGCTTAATCTCAGAACTTGCTCTCCTTACCTGAGAACATACGGGTGATATTTGAGCGATGGCGAACGACAATCAGTAATGCGAGAACAAGCCCTAGATAAAATCGGGGGTCTTCTGTGTCGTAGATAAAATAGGCTGAAATCGGCAAACTGACGGCGAAAAAAATTGAGGCTAAAGCCACAACTTTTTTCATATAAAAAATAATCAACCAGACAGCTAATCCAAGCAGTAAAACAGGATACATTAATACGAGTAAGCCTCCGATACTCGTCGCTACGCCTTTACCTCCGCGGAATTTAAGAAACACTGAAAAGCTATGCCCTAGAATGGCGGCGATTAGACCAATAATAGCCAGTCGATCATCGCCATAAACCATTAAAGGCAAAATAGTTGCAACAAATCCTTTGAGTGCATCCAGTGTGAAGACGACATGACCCCACTTCTTGCCAAGGATACGTTTGGCGTTCGTCGCACCTGGATTACCGCTGCCTTCTTTGAAGATGTCGACACCCTTACTACGCGCTATGATTACGGCAAAACTAATGGCACCAAGTAAATAACCGATGATTGTAACAAGGATAATGGAGAACACTGACATGGCTAAAATAGACAAGATGATGAACTAAGGGGCGAGCGTAATTATGAATGGCATGGAGAGCTACAATCCTATCTGAGCACAAACAAATGGCTTAGAGGATACTATTCAAAGCTGATCTTGAGCTTAGCGTTATCAACTGAAATAAAAAGGGCTCCCCATAAGAGAGCCCTTAGCTTGAAATCATTAAAACCACTTATAGCTTAATCACACGGTATTTTTCAATTGAGGGATTGTCGGTGATCTTCTTTTCAGCGGCCCCAGAAGGAGGGGTATCGAGTTCGAAGACCGAGACGGCGAAGTCTTGATCTTTATTTCGGCTAAGCGACATGTTGGCGATGTTGACCTTGTCCTCACCGAGAGTGACGCCGATAAAGCCGACAATGCCAGGAACATCCTTATTCTTGAGAACAAGCAGTGTCGCATTGGTGCTGACTTCGACGCTGTGCCCGTCGATAATGACGATGCGTGGGATCTGGTTCTTGCCTACCAGTGTGCCGCCTATGATGCGCGACTTGCCACCCTTGCAGCTTACTTCAACTTCGATTAGCTCGTTGAAATCAGCGTGTGTGCTACTTTTGACCTCTACGGTTTCGACGCCGAGGTGCTCTATCTTTTTGGGCGCATTAACATTATTGACGTTATCCGAGATCTCGCGGAGATAGCCGCGCTGAATGGCGTTAGTCAGAGGTAGTATATCGAGCTCAACGATCTTACCATAGTAGCGGATGGTGATCTTTTCGACGCCTTCGGGGGCGAGCTGCTGAGAGAATGTGCCTATCTTTTCTCCAAGCGTCATGTAGGGACCCAGCTTTTCTAAGACCTTAGGATCGACGGATGGCATATTAAGCGCGTTCGTAACCATACCACCGGTAAGGGCTTCGATCATTTGTTTAGCCACGTCGATGCCGACGTTCTCTTGTGCTTCCTGAGTCGAGGCACCAAGATGCGGCGTGAGTACGAGATTCTCGATCTGGCGTAGAGGACTGTCTTCGGGGGGAGGCTCGTCCTCATAAACGTCGAGGCCAGCGGCAGCAACCTTACCCGATTTGAGTGCATCAATTAGCGCAGCTTCTTCAATGATACCACCACGAGCGACATTGAAAACACGGACGCCATCCTTCATGCGGGCAAAAGCATCCGCATTCAGCATGTGCTTGGTATACTTAGTCATTGGCATGTGTACAGTAATGTAGTCGGCGCTCACAATCACTTCATCGAGCGTGGCTTGCTGAACGCCGAGTGTTTTAGCGCGTGACTCGGTCAGATAAGGGTCATAAGCGATTACATCCATCTGAAAAGACATGGCGCGCTTAGCGACTTCAGCACCGATACGCCCCACACCGAGGATACCGAGTGTCTTCTGATTTAGCTCAGAACCAGTGTATTTTTTACGATCCCAACGACCATCCTTCATGCCAGCACATGCTTGCACAATGGGGCGAGTGCCAGCGAGCATATGGGTGAAAGTAAGTTCTGCCGTAGCGATGGTGTTGCCAGTCGGCGTATTCATCACAATGACGCCATGATCAGTGGCAGCTTCTATGTCGATATTATCAACTCCCACACCGGCACGACCGACGACCTTGAGATTTGGCGCTACTGAAATAACTTCAGCAGTAATGCGAGTATCTGAGCGGACAGCGATTGCGTCGGAGTCCTTAGCCAATTCAAGGATCTCTTCTGGGGATGAGCCGTAGGCTTCTACTACGTCAAAACCCTTTTGGGCTTTAAACAAATCAACGCCAATGGGCGATATGCGGTCTGCTATTAATATTTTCATAAGAAGGGCCTGAGTCAATTTAAGCGGGTATGAATTGCAAACTAAAGATGAAGAAGATTATCTTGTTTGCTAGCGTTGCCTATTGAGGTAACTTGCAAAGAAGGGTATGGTTATTGGGCTGACTACTACATTTTCGCCTTCCCTCTTTCGTCTGGCACCTTAAGGTATACTAAATGTTAAGTATGACAGGTTTTGGGCGCGGTTGCGCAGAGGCGGCTGAAGTTGGTCTACGGATCGAAGTAGAGATGCATTCAGTCAATCGGAAGACGCTAGATATTCAGATCAGTGCCCCGCGAGAGTGGAGCGGTTACGAAGCCATCTGTAGTGAATGGATAAATGATGCCTTTCAACGCGGGCGTGTTAATGTGCAAATCAAAGTAGAATCTACACAAAATAGCAGTGAGTCGCTGGTCATGAATACCGATGCGATGGCTGAGAGTCTCAATAACTTGAAAGCCTTTGCCGAGGAGCAGGGTTTTGATTTTACGCCAGATTGCAGTCTTATACTTGATCTAGCTCGTTCGCTCAAAGACAGAAGCAGCCTTCCCGATTGGAAAGAGTTAAAAGATGCGCTTCGGGAAGCTTTTAAGGTGGCACTAGCCGACATCAATGCAATGCGCCTGCACGAAGGCGCTGCATTGGCGAAGGATCTAAAAGAACGAATCACCGAGCTGGAAACGTTCCGTAGAAAAATCGAAAAAAATGCCGCTGGCAGTACGCAGCGCTACCGCGACGCACTATTGGAACGCTTAAAGCAATTAGAGCTTGAACTGGATGTTTCGGACGAACGCGTTTTAAAAGAGATAGCGATCTATGCAGATCGTTCTGATATCAGTGAGGAAACGACTCGCCTATGCTCCCATTTCGAACAATTTCTAGGATTCTTAAGTGCCGACGAGGCGACTGGAAGAAAGATGGATTTTCTCTGCCAAGAAATCCACCGTGAGTTCAACACCACGGGCAGCAAGTCAAATGACATCGAAATCACACGGCTTGTGATCGAAGGAAAAAACGCCTTGGAACGCATACGCGAGCAGGTACAAAATATTGAGTAGCTAAGTAAAAGTTTTTTAATCTAGAATACTATCTTTCTAGATACAACTAAACGGATCTTGCTGAAAAACGCTAAAATTAGCAGCAACCGATCAAGCGACTGGTTTGAAGAAGTTCTTAACCTGCGCAGTCGCATAATCACGGTTCAAATGGGCAATCATGTCGAGCGAGATACCCTTTGGGCAAGCTGCCTCGCACTCACCGACATTGGTGCAACCGCCAAAACCTTCGCCGTCCATGGTAGTGACCATGGCGAGGGTGCGACGATCCTTCTCAGCCTTGCCTTGAGGCAAACTATTCATGTGTGAGACTTTAGCCCCGGTAAACAACATAGCTGAGGCATTTGGGCAGGCAGCGACGCAAGCACCGCATCCGATACATGCAGCGGCATCCATCGCATAGTCGGCGGTCGCTTTACTGATTGGTATGGCATTGGCATCCACAGCGCTGCCGGCACGAGTAGTGATAAAGCCGCCAGATTGAATGATCCTGTCGAAGGGCGAACGGTCGACCACAAGATCCTTGATCACGGGGAAAGGCTTGGCGCGCCAAGGTTCAATCGTGATTGTCTGTCCATCGTGAAAATGGCGCATGTGGAGTTGGCAAGCAGTGGTTGCCTTTTCGGGGCCATGTGGGATGCCATTAATCGTCATTGAACATGAACCACAGATTCCCTCGCGGCAATCGTGGTCAAAGGCCACAGGTTCTTTGCCTTTCTCCACTAAGTCCTCAGAGAGAGTGTCGAGCATTTCAAGGAAGGAGGAACCTTCGGAAACATCTTTGACACCGTAAGTTTCAAAAGTGCCCGTGCTATTTGCGCTTTTCTGGCGCCATACTTTAAGAGTGAGATCCATTTTCTTTTCCATCTTGTGAATAGGTTAGGCTTATTTGTAACTGCGAGTGGCAAGTTCCACATTCTCATAGATGAGCGACTCCTTGTGGAGCTGAGGTTCAATGTCGTCGCCCTTATACTCCCAGACGCCTGCGAAGGCAAAGTTTTCGTCGTCACGAAGCGCTTCGCCGTCATCTGTCTGATGCTCAACACGAAAATGACCGCCACATGACTCTTCACGCATGAGCGCATCACGGCACATTAGCTCGCCAAATTCGATAAAGTCGGCTACGCGACCGGCTCGCTCAAGTTCGGGGTTGATTCCATCAGCATCACCAACCACACGAAGGTTTGTCCAAAACTCTTTACGAAGCGCCTGTAGATCTTTGATTGCACCTTCCAGACCCTCCTTAGAACGCGCCATACCACATTGTTCCCAGATGATATGACCCAGTCGCTTGTGAAAAGAACGTGGCGACTCATTACCTCCAATTGAAAGGAACTTGTCAATGCGTGCTTTCACATTGGCTTCGGCCTCTGCAAATGCGGTATGCTCCGTAGTCACTTTACCCGCAGCAGCAACACCTAGCTTGCCTAAGTAGTTACCTACTGTGTAAGGAAGTATGAAGTAGCCATCTGATAGACCTTGCATGAGTGCGGATGCGCCGAGGCGGTTGGCACCATGATCAGAAAAATTAGCCTCACCGCCGACAAACATACCGGGGATAGTGGACTCTAAATTATAATCTACCCATAAGCCGCCCATCGTGTAGTGGACTGCAGGGAAGATCATCATTGGCGTCTCGTAAGGGTTGTCACCCGTAATGCACTGATACATGTCAAAGAGATTGCCGTAACGCTCTTTGATCGTGTTCTGACCGTCACGCTTAATCGCATCACGGAAATCGAGGAATACACCGAGACCAGTGCTGGCGACGCCGCGACCTTCGTCACAGGCTTCTTTCGCTGCCCTAGAGGAAATATCCCGCGGCGCAAGATTACCGAAGCTCGGATATTTACGCTCAAGGAAGTAATCTCGGTCGTCTTCTGCCACAGAATTTGGGTCAGTTTCGCCCTTACGAATCATAGCCGCGACCTCTGCGTCCTTCGGGGTCCAGATACGACCGTCATTACGAAGTGACTCTGACATGAGTGTGAGCTTCGATTGTTTGTCCCCGTGGACGGGAATGCACGTCGGGTGAATTTGAGTGTAACAGGGATTTGCCATACCGGCACCACGTTTGTGGGCGCGGTAAGCAGCAGTGACGTTGCAACCTTGCGCATTAGTCGAAAGGAAGAAGACGTTACCATAACCACCCGTAGCGAGAACGACCGCATCACTGGCGTGGCGAGTAAGCTCCCCAGTCGCCATGTTACGAACAATGATCCCTTTGGCATGACCGTCTACTTTAACTAAGTCAAGCATCTCGTGACGATTGAACATCTTCACCTTGCCTAGACCTATTTGCTTACTCAATGCAGAATAAACGCCGAGAAGTAGTTGCTGGCCAGTCTGGCCGCGAGCATAGAAAGTGCGAGAAACCTGTGCACCACCGAAAGAACGATTAGCTAACAGACCACCGTATTCACGAGCAAAGGGCACGCCATTTGCAACACATTGGTCGATGATGTCCGTAGACACCTCGGATAGGCGATAAACGTTGGCCTCACGCGCGCGATAGTCGCCGCCTTTGACTGTATCATAAAAAAGTCGATGCACACTGTCACCGTCGTTTTGGTAATTCTTCGAGGCATTGATACCCCCTTGGGCTGCAATACTGTGTGCACGGCGCGGACTGTCTTGGTAGCAAAAGCATGATACGTTGTAGCCCTGCTCGGCGAGACTGGCCGCAGCGGCGCCCCCAGCAAGGCCAGAGCCGACGACGATCACGCTGTATTTACGGCGGTTGGCTGGGTTGACCAACTTCATCTTGAACTTATGGCTGGACCACTTCTCTGAGAGGGGACCATCGGGAATTTTGGAATCGAGATTCATATTTCGGCGATCCTAATTTTGAATTACCCCAATGATTGCGGCATTTTCTTCGATTTGCATAGTAAGGCCACCTGTCGGATCTTTCTTCAGGAGACCAGTCATTACGGAGATCGGAATGATAGCAAATCCAAGAAAAACGATCCACCCATAAGCAAATGCTACTCGATCGAGACGCTTGCGCCAAAGTCCATTACTAAGCCCCACACTTTGGAACATACTACTGAAACCATGAGTCAGATGCATGCAAAGCAGACCTGTTGCGATGATGTAAAAAGCCGATACCCACCAGACCTCGAAGCCTGACACCATCATATCGTTTACATTGAAAGTAGTGATTCCGTGGCCGTTTTTCATAACAACCTCACCATCCTGGACAAGTGGTACCATAGTCTTTTCGAGAACACCGAGCTCTTCGTATTGCTTCCCAGGCACAACACGAACAGTGAAGTGAGCAATATGGAAAATTATGAATGCCATCAATATAATGCCGCTCATGCGCATGGTGCGTGAGGAATAACTGGCTTGAACAACCTTATCTTCTTCGTAACCCTGTGGACGTGCCTTGCGATTATCCAATGTTAGCGTGATAGCCGCCCATATATGAACCGCAATAGTCCCGAGTAAGACCAAGCGGACTGCCCATAGTGCAGTAGCTGGCAACAAGTGATGGAGCTTGTAAGCATAGGCATTGATAACGTCGGGACCGAGGAATATCTGGAGATTACCTAGCATGTGTCCCATCACAAAAAGTACGAGTACTAGGCCCGAGAGAGCCATCAAGATCTTTCGACCGATGGTTGAATGAATAAAATTGCACAATGAGCACATAACTAATCGCTTACGACGATTACAAAAATAACTTAGATTGGCAAATTTTCAAACACCGAGCCAGTTGCAATCCATCTATTAGCTCAGCCTATAGATTGCATAAGCAATGCTATGTAGAATTCGCTGTTAGCGGAATATTTTGTTACTATCCCGAGATTATTGACCCAACACTGACCATTGATCGCACTTATTGTAAAAACGGGTAAAAACAGCATAGCTAATCCAAAAAACTTCTTTCGGCTAAAGTTTGGAAAAGGTTTGCCAACTTAGAAAGCCAAACAATTGAATAGGCATGAGCGTATGCCCATTATACAGCGACGACTTTCCCAATTTCAGCTAAAATTATTTATGCAAAGTTCGAACACATGAAGTATATATTTGTAACAGGCGGCGTCGTCTCCTCGCTAGGCAAAGGACTCACCGCCGCCGCCCTCGGCGCTCTCCTCGAGCAGCGCGGCCTGAAAGTACGACTCCAAAAGTTCGATCCCTATCTTAATGTCGACCCTGGCACCATGAGCCCCTTCCAGCATGGCGAAGTTTATGTGCTCAACGACGGTGCTGAGACTGACCTCGACCTCGGCCACTATGAGCGATTCACCTCCGGTGAGCTGAACCGCTTGAATAATCTCACCTCAGGCAAAGTCTATGAAACCGTGCTCGCAAGGGAGCGCCGTGGCGACTATCTAGGCGCGACTGTGCAAGTCATCCCTCATGTGACCAACGTGATCAAAGAGCGTATTTATGCAGGCGGTGGCGAAGATGTCGATGTACTCATCACAGAGCTAGGTGGAACCATCGGGGACATTGAAGGCCTTCCTTTTCTTGAAGCCATGCGTCAATTTGCTCTGGAGGTTGGACGCGACGACGTGCTCTTCCTTCATTGCACCCTGCTTCCATACTTAAAGGCTGCGGGGGAGCTCAAGACGAAGCCCAGTCAACAATCCGTGGCCAAACTCCGTGAAATCGGCATCCAAGCCGACATCCTCGTTTGCCGCACCGAAGAACCTATGACAGATGAGATGCGCCAGAAGCTCTCCCTCTTTTGTAACGTCCCAGTTAAGGCGGTAATCGAAGAGATTGATGTCGAGACTTCTATCTACGAACTACCCATCGCGCTTAAAGCTGAAAACATCGATGACCTCGTTATCGACCATCTCAAACTAAACGCGCCTGATAGCGACATGCAGATTTGGCACGACGTCGTCCGTCGTCTCAAAGCACCGACTCATAAAGTCGAAATCGGCGTCGTCGGTAAATATATCGAATTGCAAGACGCCTATAAATCGGTCTACGAGTCCATCATACATGCTGGTATCGCCAACGACGCAAGTGTCCGCATCGTACGTCTCGACGCAGAGCTGATTAAGGATGACCCGCAAAAACAACTCGGTACTCTCGACGGCATCCTCATCCCTGGCGGCTTCGGAGACCGTGGCACTGATGGTAAAATTGCTGCAGCAAAATTTGCCCGCGAGAACGGTATCCCTTACTTTGGCCTATGCCTCGGCATGCAGATCGCAGTCATTGAGTATGCCCGCAACGTAACCAAGCTCGAAGATGCCAGTAGCACTGAGTTCGATCCTAACACAGCTCACCCCGTGATAGACATTATGGAAGACCAAAAAGATCTGACGACTAAAGGTGGCAATATGCGTCTTGGTGCCTGCCCTTGCGAGCTAGCCGAAGACAGCTTTAGCTATCACGCTTATGGTAAGAAAAGTATCCAAGAACGTCATCGACATCGCTATGAATTCAACAACACATACCGCGACCAAATCGTAAAATCTGGCCTGCGAATCGGCGGCGTTAACCCTGAGCGTGACCTAGTCGAAATCATTGAGATACCCGATCACCCTTGGTATGTAGGCGTGCAGTTTCACCCAGAGTTTAAGTCGAAGCCCAACGCGGCTCACCCACTCTTCGCTAACTTCATTGCAGCCTCTCTTAAGTATAAAAAATAGCCTATTGGGTTTGAATCTCGCCCAAAAAAATGGCTCAAAGCATCTTTAAAGCGAATACTTCACTTTTAATGGAGCGCTTGCGTAATTGAAATAGACATCGTGGTGTCTCCATCGTTATGCCTCAAGCAAATGATTGCAAATGTTTCCATTCTTCTGGTCTCTAGCCTGTGTATTGTATACGCCGGCCTAAATTTCTATGCCGCGATCTGTGCAAACAACATGATCTTTCCTTCGCCACCTAGTAGCTATCAAGACGATGACCACATTTTAAAATTAAGAGCAAGCGCTGGTATATCTATTTCAGCCTATTTCCTAAAAGCTCAAAGCTCCGATAGACTACTAATATACAGCCATGGCAATGGCGAAGATATAGGTCAAGTTCGTCCGCAACTTGAGTATTTTCAACAGTTAGGCACTTCAATACTTGCTTACGACTATCCTGGCTATGGCACCAGCACAGGCCAGAGAAGCGAATCCGGAACTTACGCTGCGATTTCAGCCGCTTATAAATATGCGACTGAAACACTTGGATACTCGCCTAAAAAAATTACACTTTATGGGCGCTCACTCGGCAGCGGTCCGTCGACATGGCTCGCCGAACGCGAGACTGTGGCAGGCCTTATACTCGACGGTGCCTTCACCTCAACCTTTCGTGTGATGACAGGCATCAAACTACTAGCATGGGACAAATTCGATAATTATGCACGTCTGCCAAATATCAAATGCCCGATATTAATGATCCACGGCACTGACGACCAAGTAGTGCCTTTCACCCACGCGCAAAAAAACTGGAAGCGAATCGAAGGCGACAAATATAAACTTTTCGTTCAAGGCGCAGGGCATGGAGATCTTATTGAAAGTGCAGGTGACGATTACTGGAATATCGTTCGACCTTTTATACTGGGAGAGCTACAGTGATTGCTATTTTAGCACGAAAATATAAATCTTTAAATACTACTTTCAAAATGAACCAAGATTGACTTTGAACCATAACTATACAGTGCACCCAATAATTGCTTACTCTAGTCAATCCGCTTTATGGCGGTGAGATCGCCGTCGCCACTACTTAAGCATAACTGTTATTTTAACTCGAGCCGTCCTAGAACCCTTACCTTGGAAAATTCCGTCCAACTCCTACCGCGCGATAAAATACTGCGAGATACTTTTACGCCCGCCGAAACTTTACTTTTCGTAATCATTCTAATCACGGCCTCTATTGTAAATTGGTTTGGTGATCCGCGATCTTTTTGGTCACTAGGCAGCCTAATCATCTTTGGTTGCCTCACCCCGGTCATCTTAAAGACCCATGAGCAGACACACCCATTCTTCATTGATTTATTGTGGCCTAAATTCTGGATCTGCTCAATGCCCGCCTGGATATTTTCGCTTCAATTCATTATTGGATTAACACAAAATCCACTCGGCAAGCTAACCATCGGTGAATTAATTTATAATACTATCTTACCGGTTAACATCTGGCGGCCAAGCTCCTCAGCCGACAGCTCTACTTGGGTCACCATCTTCGGCTTTGTGGCGATCTACTTATTGACCAGCACACTCTACATCGTGCCAAAATCTCGCTCATACTTTGAGCGTCTCTTGCCTTGGCTTTGCTTCGGTGCTGTGCTTGTTGGTATCACTGGTCTCATTCAGAAAGGCCTAGGTTTGACCAAACCGCTACTCACTAGCGGCACAGGAGCGAATGATTTCTTTGCCTACTTCCCATATGATGGCCATTGGGCAGCATTCGCCACTCTGTGGTGTTGCGCCTGCATCGCAATGGCCCTGCTTTCTACGCGCTACGATGACAGCCCCCATTTCATTCAATCGATTGGACCATGGTATCTGACAGGCGGTTTGCTCTTAGGTGCTTCAGGCTTACTTGTTGAAGCATTGCTTCCTTCAGCCATTCTGCTTCTTACCCTCTCGGTTATGCTCTTGCTCGTGGCAGTGGATTTCCTAGCCAACTCTAAAGACATGCATCGCAAGTCAATCGCACTGTTTTGTGGCCTTGCCGCATGCTTTAGTTTTGCTGGAGGAATTGTTCGCGTGTTTCAGGACAATGCCTTCTCAGCCGATGCAATCATCTTGCGTAGCGCAGCATATAATATGTTTAAAGCCAACCCTATATTCGGCTGGGGTATTGATAGCTACGGCAAGCTACTTCCCTTCTTCAGTAGTGATATGTTGCTCGGTCAAAGATCAGAACGTGCGACCTCTGACCTACTCCAGTTCCTAGCTGAATTTGGTATATTCGGAGCCCTGATTTTACTCGGCTTCTTAGTCGTCTTGACCTTAAGACATATACTCAGACCGCACAATGCCCGTCTCACAAATCACCTGCTAATCGGCTGCGGATCAGTGCTCATACTTGCCTTATGCGATTCGCCATTCATGTCGCCCGCTGTCTATTTTAGTTTCTTCACGATCTTTTTTATCTCACAGCGCTGGGCAGATTTGAGCCGAGCTAAGATCGACGAGGTCGATGCACGTCGCCCACAACTCATTACGCCTGAAACTGAACGCCGAGTCCCATTCTTTAATGAGCAATACAAGGAGAAAGAAAAATGAGTCGTACTCATTTTGATTACATTGTCATTGGTGGAGGCAGTGGCGGATATGCTGCCGCACGCACGGCACGTGAGACACGTGAACACGTGGCTATTGTCGATGGCTCAGAAATACTCGGCGGCCTCTGCATCTTAAAGGGTTGTATGCCCTCAAAGACTTTAATCTATTCTACCGAATTACTTCACCTCGCAAAAAAGGGTAAATATTTTGGCCTTCGAATCCCCGAAGTCGCAGCCGATATGCCAGCCCTAAATCAACGCAAAATTGATACGATTAAAGAGTTTGCGGAATACCGGCAAGAGCAGCTCCATAGCGACCGATTCACTCTCTTTCGCAATCACGCCAAATTCATCGATGGAAATACGATCGAGCTTAGCGACGGCCTCCAATTGACAGCTGACTACTTTATGATCGCAACTGGATCCGTCGTATCTGTTGCACCAATACAAGGACTCAATAATGTACCTTTTTGGACGAGCGACGACGTTCTAGACCTAAACTTTCTTCCAAAGAAAGTCATTATACTCGGCGGTGGAATCGTAGCTTGTGAGCTTGCACAATTCCTTCATCGCATTGGTAGCGAAGTGATCCAGATTCAACGTAGCCCACACATACTCAAAGAAATGTCGCCCGAAGCGTCCACTACGATTGAGGCTGTGTTTCGAGATGAAGGCATACAGCTTTACACCGACACTACACTGAAAGAGATTTCACACCAAGATAGCCGTTTCACCGTCACCTTTGTTCAAAATGGTCAGGATATCTCAATCGAGGCACCACATTTACTCAACGCTCTTGGTCGCCAACCAGCAACTCAAGACCTTAATTTAAAAGCCGCAGGTGTGACGATACGCAAGACAGGCCACATTGAATGCGACGAAACGCAGCGCACAGCCAACCCAAAGATCTACGCTTGCGGCGACGTAGCAGGGCCGCACGAGATTGTGCACGTCGCCATCATGCAAGGGGAAGCAGCTGCCAAACACGCTACCAATCGCAAGGCCACCCCTATCCACTACGACGACCTCGTTAGCGTCGTTTTCACCGATCCACAAATTGCCTGCGTCGGTCTAAACGATACCACACTCAAAGCACGTGGCGTAGAATACATAAGCGCTGACTACCCCTTCGACGATCACGGTAAATCAATCCTTATGGAAGCTAAATATGGCTATGTGAGAGTCTTTGCTGAAAAGAAAACTGGCATCGTCATTGGTGCCGAATGTGTCAGTAAAGATGCTGGCGAGCTCATCCACTCAATGGCAGTGGCAGTCTCCATGAAAGCCTCCGCGCAAGACTTACTCAAAGTCCACTGGTATCATCCCACACTTTCAGAGATCTGGAGTTATCCGATCGAAGACATAGTTGACCAAATGTGAAATCGCAGTGGAAGCTCTTTCCCCGCATTTACTCCTCTTAGATCAACTTCTAAACTTACCAAATTTACAGTCTGCGGCTTACGTAAAAAAATGAGGCTTGCTATTAATCATCTATGGCGTCTTTTTCCCGCGCTTTCTGGTTGGAGCGCCTTCTCGCGTAGTCTGCCAACTTGTTTCGGTCCGTTATCGATGAGCGGTTGATTTAAGCTAATCTCAAGTTGCAATTTTACGCACTCTGACACTTAATCATAGCTAGTGTAATGTTCATTGGCTTTACCTCACTTACCTCATATGACCCCTATTAATAGCGCACTGAGCATTTTTTTTACTACTGCTGCGTCTATATTACCATTAGTAGGTCTGATCAAGGAAAGTTTCGCAAATGCACTTAGTATAGAGCAGCGCGCTAGTAATACAGATCAAATTCAACTAGAATGGCCTAGCCAAACTGGTATGGCCTACAGTATCTACCAAAGCGAATCTCTTGAGTCGGCGTTCACGGTTCAATCTGAGAATATGCAAGCCACCCCACCCCAAAATACATGGTGGGCCGACAAAGCTCCATTCGAGAAGAGATTTTTTAAAGTACAAGCATACGGAGAAGCCCCGTCAGTAATCAATGCGAACTCTAATTTTTTGCAAGGAACAGATAACTGGAATACCCCGATCTATGAAGATGCCACTGCTAATATCAGTGTGATTGATGGTGAGCTTTCTGTAGATATTACAAATGGAAGTAGCGAGCTATGGCATATTTTTATAAGACAGTTAGGTATTCCATTTGTGGAAAACCAAACATACACCCTACTATTTGATGCCCGAGCGGCAGCTTCACGTGACATACGGGTGAATATAAGCGACGAAAATACCACGACTAATTTTCTGAGCACTGATATCACCATTTCTAATATTGATGAAATGCAGACCTACCGACTGACCTTTACGGCGACTAGTCCAGACACTTCTAACGGAAGATTAACTTTCCTTCTAGGAAATGATGATAACGCTTTGTATTTTGATAATATACGAATTTTTGAAGGTGCCGGAAATATAGCACGCGCTGCTGCACACCGCATGAATACTCGCTTATTTCGCGGCAACAATTTTATGGCAGCAAAGGCTGTGAATGATCAAGGCGCGCTAGATGATTACTCCCTACTCAATAACACTGGGTTCAGCCATTGTAGAATCGGCTATAAAATGGATGAAGTTGCTAGCACAGCTCCCAATTATGCATTGCCCAGTGAGGATCTTCAAATACTTCAAAAAATGGTGGATTGGTGCTTAGAAGAGGGCTTAATTGCGGTGATTGATCCTGTTCATAACTGGGCGAACAACAACAATACAGGAGGGGCCGTAGCATTTGCTGCTACAGAAGAAGAATATAATAAACTTGGTAAAATTTGGGAACAAGTCGCAGACCACTTTGCGGGCTATGATAACGATAGTGTTGTATTCGAAGTTTTTAACGAACCGCACAATGGGCATGATGTTGCCCGTATCATTTCTACTTCACTAAGTTCTATTCGATCGAGTTTAGGTAATGAAGAACGCATTGTGATTGTGCCTGGCGATGGATTCTCCACGCGACAGGCCCTTATAGACGCCTTTAACAATGACGAAATTCCCTCCGACGATCTATATTTAATTGGTACGTTCCACTACTACGATCCCTTTAGTTTTACCAAAGTATCAAACGCCAATCCCGGATATAACCCATTTTGGGGAACGAGCGCAGAACTCGCGCAAGTGGCCACTGACTTTGATGCAGTAGTCAGCGCTAATGATAATTGGTCTACTCGTAATTTAACCGAACCACTACCGATTTACTTAGGTGAATTCGGCGTGGACAACGAGGCTGATAACCAAGGGAGCGATCGCAAAAAATGGCTAAGCTGGACACGTATGCAAGCAGAGGCAAGAGGCATGTCTTGGGCGCATTGGAATATGTATCAAAATCAACCTGCTACCAAGGGTATGGGTGAATGGACATATGGGTCTAATGGTACTGTACAAAACCCATCTAATCGAGCATTTGACCCAGATCCTCTAGAAGCACTTGTCGGTCACTATGAGTTTGAAAATGGAAGTCTCGTGGGTGGGCTATCTGTAAGCCAAGAATACCCAGGATTTAAGGGTAGCGGGTATGTCGAATTTCCAGAAACAGTTGGAAATGGAATTTTTATAAGAAGCGAAGATTTGTATATACCTGTTAGCGCAACCTACGCCGTTAAAATACACTATTCTAGTGATACTAATCATACTTTACGCGTTGTATCTGGTAATTTTATAGACGGAAACTTTGCACCCGCTAATGCCGTAGGCAGTGCCGTAGATCATCTCTTCCTAGCAACGGGTGGGCATGACTCATGGAGAACACAGACTGTTAACTTACACTTCGAAGCAGGCCCTGCACCTCAGCTAAAGATAGTAGCAAACACCGAACCAGGGGTGAATTTGGACTGGCTCGAATTAAGCTTACCCCAACCCTGATTGGTTAATTACAAATTTGCGCCATTAGAGGCAATCACCCCAGAATACCACTTTGCTGATTCCTTTAGTGTTCGTTTTTGCGTCGCATAATCGACGTGAATAATACCGAAACGTTCACGGTATCCTTCTGCCCACTCAAAGTTATCAAGTAGTGACCATAAAAAATATCCATCCACTGGGATTCCTTCGGTCGCAGCACGCTTGTAATGGTGTAAATAACGTTTCACGAAATCTAGGCGCTGGAAATCTCGCACTTCTCCGTCAGATTCGATCCAATCGTTAGCCGACATTCCATTTTCAGTAATATAAATTGGTTTTCCGTAGCGCTCATGAAAAAAGCGCGGGCCCCAATATAGAATCTCTGGAGTCACTGGCCACTTAAATGCAGTTAATGGAGCACCCTGAGGCATAGGGACCTCTTCCCACCGGTTGCCACGTTTACTAGCTTCAACTTTCCAGCCATTATAGAGATTCATACCGCAGAAATCTATCGGCAGGCTAATCAAATTCATATCAGCGTCAGTAAAAGTAGGGACATTTTTTCCAAACGCAAGTAAGCCTTCCTCTGGATAATGCCCGAAAAATATCGGGTCTGTATACCAAGCAATATTCCAACTAGGTTCAGGTGAAACCATCCAGCTGTTACTTCCTTCTGGATTTAATTCAGCCTCACCGGGCACTGAAAAAGTAGCGTCAAATGCGGCCTGTATGTCAGCTTTTGATTCACTATTCGGGAATGCTACCGAACCAGTAGGTGCAGCACCAATTTTTGAATCAGGGTCAACTGAACGAAGCGCCTGAACTGCACTACCATGTGCTAATAGACTGTGGTGCGTTGCAAGCAATACATCGTTCAATCCCATTTTTAAACCAGGTGCTTTAATACCCGTCAATAAGCCATGTCCTATGAAGCACTGCGGCTCATTCAGAGTAAACCAATGTTTCACGCGGTCAGAAAGTTTCTCCGCAACGATTCTAGTATACTCACCGAACCAGTCAGCGCTTTCGCGATTAAGCCATCCCCCACGTAAATGTAGCGCCTGAGGCAAATCCCAATGAAAAAGCGTCGCGTAAGGACAAATATTTTTACTAAGTAGCTCATCCACCAATCGATCGTAGAAGTCTAAACCTTTAGCATTGATAGCACCCTTACCATTTGGAATCACGCGAGACCATGAAATTGAGAATCGGTAAGCCTTTAGGCCAATATCCTGCATCAATCCGACATCCTCAGCATAACGATGATAATGGTCGCAAGCCACTGAACCAGAAAAGCCATCACGTGTGCCCCCGGGTTGATCGCAGTAAGTATCCCATATGGATGGGCCACGGCCGTCGAGTTCTGTTGCGCCTTCGATCTGATAAGCTGCAGTCGCTGCGCCCCAAGCAAAGTTATTTTTAAATGACATGTTTATTTGTTTATAAGGTTCTTATTTAAGGTCACTGATAATCGAGTCATCTCGCTTTGATACTCTCGCTTATCTGCTACATTGTTATTTTCATCGGGATCAATGAGGTGGTCGTAGTATTCACGTGCGATTATAGCATTGGTTTTCTTGCTTCTCCATTCGGTATAACGAGCAGAAGGTGATTTAACAGAATAGCCTACGACTCCGCCATGGCGCGGATATTGAGAATAGGCTAAGTCCGTCCAAGGCGCCTTAGAATCTTTCAACAATGGCAATAGACTGGATCCTTCGCACTGGCCAGGAGTCGGAAGAGCCGTAAGATCGCATAAAGTGGGATACAGATCTAAGAGCTCAACTAGAGCAGGCGTACTACCAGCTTTTAGCGATGGCCAAGGAGTTTTAATTAAAAACGGAACGCGGGTGTCGATTTCATAATTCGTGTGCTTACACCACATAGCATGCTCTCCAATCTTAAAACCATGATCGCCGAAGAGAATGACTATAGTATTGTCAGCTAAGCCTTCTTTTTCGAGAGCCTCCATCAAACGACCTATTTGTGCATCTACAAAGCTTACAGTAGCGTAATAACCATGAATTAAGTGGCGCGCAGTCATAGTATCTACTGGACCCTTTTCCGGTATGCCCGAGTAGGCCCTTAATTCACCCCAGCTCATCTGAGCTATGCTGGGTGCTGACTTAGGAGTATAGTAATTTTCGGGTAGTTGTATCGCATCGAAATCGTAAAGATCCCAATACTGCTTTGGTGCGACAAATGGAAGGTGTGGTTTTTTATACCCTACGACCATGAAGAATGCTTGGTCCTTCACTTCTTTAAGTGCCTCAATAGCGCGGCTTGTCATCGCAGCGTCATGATACGACTCATCAGGAACGTCAGCCTTCTCGAAGGCTGGCCCTTTAGTATAGCGTAGTAATTTAGAACCCTTGAGACCTTTTTGCCGAGCCTCTTGTCTAAGGGCTTTAATCTTCTCTTGGGTTTCTGGGTTCTGGTAGGGTTTTACGCCTGATAACTTGTTTGTATCGATCCATTTACTCCACTCTCTCCACTGCTCGTCATGAAAAACTTTTCCCATGCCAATAGTCTCATATCCATGTGCGGCGAAGTGCTGGGGAATCGTTACCGCCTCAGGAATTGTGACCCTAAATTTGGTCTGTAAATCATGCACCCCCGTGGAATTAGGGCGCATCCCTGTAAATAGGCTAATGCGGGAAGGCAGGCAAACTGCCTGCTGAACATATGCCTGTTCGAAACGCATCGATTGGCCTGCTAAATGGTCCATGTGAGGAGTTACCATGTGCGTGGCTCCATAACATCCTATTTCAGGACGTAAATCATCGATCGCGAGTAGCAAAACGTTCGGCTTTGCAGCCGATAATGCGCTAGCATTCAAAAATACTAGCAAAGCGATAAAATGTGTTAGCAAATTTAAATAATTCAAAATAGTAATACGCTGGATTGTGTTAATGAGATAACCGTATATATAAATCTAAATTACCTTATAAGTAAAAACTCACAAAACAGCTATGTGCTAGGACAGTGATCCTCTTAAAGTTATCAAGAAGATCAAGAGGGAGTAGGCAGAATCGTGTAATAGTGAAACCTATTATTTTTTTTAATTTAACTAATCCGCCATCTTAAATCGGAAGAACTTAGTCGAAGTATCTGCGGGAATGCTCATAGTTGCTGAGCCATCAACTTCAGTCCATGAATCTGAATCAAGATTATTTGTTACTTCCATTTCAAGATCTAACGTTGCTATTCCGTCTATGACTTCAATCATGACGGAACCCTCTCTCAAATCTGAGATATCAGACATCTTTGCATAACCGTTTTCGGTAAGCTTCATAATTGTTACTGCCGCAGACGCGTCACTAGGGAAGGCATCTACATGATCATCAATTCCATCACCGTCCGAGTCAGTCCCCAATGTTTGGCTGGAGTCATTAGGGTAAATATCAAAAGCGTTAGTCACACCATCGCTATCTGAGTCAGGTGATGCTATTAAGCTAATTGGTGAAGCAGCAGTGTAGCCCTCAACATCTGCCAGTGATGTATAATATATTGAAGCTCCTTGTCCTAAAGGATCAACCATCATCATTGCATGGGTAAATGATTCCCCGGCCATCATTAAATCGATACTGATTGAACGACTCGCGATTGTATATGGCAGTCCAATAATAGACTCTAATTTTGAATCTAAAATATTTTGAGAAAATCTGAATCTTGGACTCTCTATCGTTAAATTATTACCGTTTATATTAACTTGGCTTTGAAAATATATCTCACCCCAATCTGATTGAGATAACATATATAACTCTCCCCAGTATTCATCAATATAATGAATGCCATCAAGCGAGTTATCACCGGTACCAGAGATTTCAATATATGCCTTCTGGGAGTCTGACATTTCAAACCTATGCAAATTTACATTATTTGTATATTTGTTAAGGTCAGCTTGATTAAACTCTCCATACCAATATATTGTAGCTTTACTCAAATCACTTAGCAATTCTTCTGCTTCACTTGAACCACCAAAATCTGAATATGTAATTCGTCCTAGGTGCGCAGCTGCATGGAATACCATTTTACCCTCATCTACATGATCATCAATTCCATCACCGTCCGAGTCAGCAGAAATTAATAAATTTATAGTCAATAAATAAATAGTCAGATACTTGATTCTCATATTAATATAGAATTCGAGTTTGCTTAAATTGTAAACATAAAGTGTTCCTGATATTGGTGTTACAGAACGCATACTAAAAAGATTAAATTTACACCAAATTAATCAACAAAATGGCTTATAATACTTGAACTGGATCACCTAAGTTCAATATGCCATCAGTAGCCACCAAGTAAGTCAAAATTGTAGAAAATTATAGAGCGCCCCGACGTGCTTCCAAGGACGCACGAATTTCACTAGCCTTGATTCGGTCAATTGGGAAAAATCTTAACATCGCAATAGCAAGTGCCACTGTAACTACAGGAATAAATACAAAACCTAGCCGTAAGTGCTTGAGTGTCTCTCTAGATTGCTCTCCGCCTAAAGCGGCATCAAAACCTGTCATCTCTAAGAATGGTCCAGAAAGTAGATATCCGGTACAAAAGCTTAATTTTAGCACCCAAGAATAGACTGAGGCGAAGCTACCCTCTCGGCGAGCCCCTGTTTTGAGCTCATCGTAATCGACAACATCAGTCTGCATAGTTGGTAGCATAGTCCACAGACCCGCATATGCGACCCCCAGAAATGCCCCGTTCACTAACATAAGGTAAGGCTGCTCAGGCGTGAAGGTGTACCAGGTTAATATTGCCGAAAAGAGAAAGAAAAAGGACGCACTAAGGAGGCATTTATTCTTACCAATTCTCTCGGAAATTCGGGCAAATACTGGAATCATAAAAAGATTAGAAACTACATATACTAATGTCCCCCAACTTGTAATTAATGCACTTTTTTCCCAATCTCCTCCTAGGACATAATAAGTCCCCACGTAACGTCCATAGTTATCATAAATGCTCTGCCCGAAAAGAAATAGCACCGTAAAAAGACACAGTACTAGGAAGGGTCTGCAACTTAAAGTAGTCTTTAAGCCTTTGAAAAGACTCACTCGTTTTTGTGATTTAACAAGACCATTCCTATAGTAGCGCTCTTTGACAAACAAGGCGGGCAAGAGACCCAAAATTAGAATGGTTAAAGCGACCCCGAGGCTAATGTATCGCATGCCGTTTATCGTACTTGGCACCAGCTCGCCTGCTTCGTTGATCATACTAAAAACTGGGCGCAGGGAAAGCCACCAGCAAAACCCATTAAACAAACCCGCCAAGCTTTGGAAAATTCCACGTATACTTGTAACTCTAGTCCTCTCGTCATAATCTGGAGTCATCTCCATAAGCAGACTTTGAAACGGCACTGCCCAAATCGTGAAGCAGGTGTAAAATAATATACCAAAACCAATCACCCAAATCATCAACTGGTCGTGCGAAAGGTCCATGGGGAACCACCAAATTAAAGGGTAAGTAATTGCAGCAAAAATTGCCCCAATAAAGATATAGGGACGGCGGCGCCCCCAGCGAGAACGTGTATTATCCGAAATCCAACCCATGACCGGATCGGCTATGCCGTCCCACAGGCGCAGTGCCATCAGAATGACCGCTACTCTTGTAGGAGACATCTGGAGTTCCATATTAAAAACAGGATAAGCAATCGATACAAAAACCCAGATTGCTAAAATATCTACAGGTCCTCCCAATCCGTAAGCTAATTTCTGCTTCAAGGGCACTCGGTCAGCAGCAACGGTCGCATTGTTTGGGGCAATAGAGGAATCCATAAAAAGGTTTAATTCGAGAAAAATTTGCCGCAATGGCATTCAAACATTAAATAGACAGACCATATAATAAGAAGACGCCTCAACTGGGCAATTAGAGGAAAAAATCGGAACTTATACATACAATGAACGATTTAATGAACCATAAAGTAAGCAAATCCATTATTAAGCACAAAAGTATAAATGACATATTACATTTACCTACCATAAATATTCCTCATCTTGATTATCTACGTTGATCCCTCTTATGGCTTTTCACATACCTCAATACATTAAATCGACGACGACCCAGACCATCGTCGCACTTTTGCATGTTAGTTGCTACGCCTCAGCAGGTTCAGTAGATGCAACTCTCAGTATTGACCTAGACGAGGTTGTTCAAACAGCCGACCCGCATCGTCTCACTGGGACGAACCTCTCTCTGTGGAGTCGACTCCCGATTATAGAGAATGCAAACTTCCAAGAAGCAATTCGCGACTGGCATCCTGGATCCATTCGAATACCGGGTGGTTCATGGTCGAACGAATATTATTGGAACGGTAACGGAGTTCGTATCGGCGGCAATGACCATGGTGTTGAAAATTTTGACCTTTCTAAGCAGCACGCCGATGGTAGTTGGAAGGTCGACTACTCCGAATATAAGAAGGGTTTCCGACTACATGGCGAAGAAGGTCAGCTATCCGATTATCATGGCGACCTGGATGTAAAGACCCAACACGAGTGGATTAATAACCTAGGCACCAAGGCAATGGTAACTGTCAACGTGGGTTCTGGAACGCCAGCACTCGCTGCCGAATGGGTCAAATGGGCCAACCAAACACAAGGCTATGATGTGCGCTACTGGGAGGTCGGCAATGAACTTAATGGCGACTGGGAATTGGGACATCGGCTTCCAGACGGATCCTCCATGAACGGCACGATCTACGCGCAACGCTTTATCGAATTTGCCAAGGCGATGCACACAATGGATCCCGACATACACCTCGGCGGTCCCGCTTGCTCCGACTTGTCACTTAGCTTCGTCGAAGAATTGATACGCGATGGTGGCGACGCTGTGGATTTCATTAGTATACATGCCTACCCAGTTGGAGTGAATACGCGCCAGAATTCAGATAAATTTGCTGCGGTTTCAGATCTTCGCAAAGCGATCAAACGCGTAAATGGCTGGATCAGCAAATATCAGCCCCAGCGTATCGATGAAATTGAAATCGGAATTAGCGAATGGAATATCAAAGTCAATGAGGACCGCGACACCGCCAATCTAATCAGTGCCCTCTGGTCGGCACTCTGGATAGGGGTCATGTTTGAAGAGGGCGTTGATTTCGCTAATGAATGGGACCTCACCACCTACACAGATGAAGGTGGTCACAGTACATTTTATATCAATGAAGGCAACATGTCTGTGATGCCAAAAAGTCAATACTGGGCACTCTGGATGTGGAGTAATTTAATGGGCAGCGAGATGCTAAAAAGTGACCTCTCGGGTATGGAATCAGTAAAGAGTTTTGTTACTCGTTCAGATACTGGTCTAAAAATAATGCTGATCAATACTTCCGAGACCGAAGAAGCCACCGTCGCAGTTCAAACCAAGGGAGCCAGCGGACTTGAAGGGCAACTGCATACCTATTCGAGTGCCGAATATTTCTGGGATGTCCACGCCCGTAAGCCACTCTGGAGCCGTCCCCCCACGGTTCGACAAATCACCTTCAATCATAGCCCCATAATTACTTTGCCTAAATTCAGCATTAACGTGCTTGAACTACCATGGACAAAACATAGCACTAGCAGCCACTCGCCCGCAAGCTCAGCAAAGAAACTATCACTCCAACTTAGCCTACCAGACCGCGCGCCGGCTGATCGTGAAATCGAAGCTTGGGTCATTGCCAGTGATCCCAAAGCCAAGCTACCCTACCTTCAATCAATCGAAACCATTCATCTTGGCATTGATGGGCCTGCCTCACTGGCTCAAACTTCGCTTGAACTGGATAATGCCGTGGCAGCCTTCACCGTGACTCCAAAAGGCGCAGGAGAGATTACAATCAACGCGCGCTCAGGTAAACACAGCGCCAGTCATAGCGTCGAACTTGTGGCACTTGAAGAACGCGCATACACGAACTGGACCTTCGACAACCCGATTTACGAATGGCAGGCAAAAAGCACCTTTGCACTTGGCTCTGAATCTTCTGTCAAACCGAACCAGTACGTGGCAGTCGCTCGACTAAATGGAGAATCCCCAAAACGTGATGCCGACCTACTATTCCACTTTGAACCATTACCAAGTGAGAAACTCCCCTTCGCAAATGCCAACGGCGTAACAGGTCAACTCCGAGCCGCTCACAATCTAAAATGCGCCGACTCCGAAGCGCGAATTAATATTATCCTACAAAGTGACGCCAACCACTGGATGCCAATCGGATCTATAAAATTATCAAATATCATCGGAAAATGGAAACCCTTCGCTGTTAAAGTAACCCAGCCCGAAGAACTCGATGCGATGGCGAAGCTCTACGGACTCCGTTTCCAAATACAATCCCAAGCGCCGATCACAGGTGACATTTACTTGGACGACCTTGGCTTCATCTTCCGGACGGGACTCTAATGAAAAGAATCCTCACAATAAGTTTTCACTCCACGAGCCTTATCTTGGTAGCTTCCTTATTGGCTGGGGAAAAGCCTAACATCCTCTTCATCGCGATCGATGATCTGAAACCAAGCATAGGGGCTTACAGTAGCACTGTCCCTACGCCTGCCATGGATCGTATTGCGGCGCGAGGCACCACTTTCTTGAATGCCCATTGCCAGCAGGCCGTCTGCGGCCCTTCTCGGGCCAGCGCAATGACTGGAAAATATCCAGACTTCATCCAAATCTGGGATCTAAAAACAAAAATACGTGCCATCCATCCGGAGATCGTCACCCTCACGCAACACTTTAAAAACAACGGGTATCACACCGCTGGAGTCGGCAAAATATTCGATCCTCGTAGCGTCGACAAAGGATCTGATTCACGCTCTTGGAGCGGAGCTTATACGCAAACATGGCACCTAAAGTATAATGAAAAAACTGGCAAGCCCATCGGCCATTACCATAATTCGAAAAGCAAGACCCTTGCCGCAGAAGATAAAAGCGCCAACTGGAATGCCATTAATAAAAAGCTCTTTGCAAATAACGCATGGCCTGCAGTTGAAGCACTAGATGTACCGGATGATGCTTACGACGACGGTGCCATCGCTGCTCACGCCGTCAAAAGTCTCTCCAAACTAGCCAAGAAGAAGAAACCCTTCTTCCTCGCAGTCGGTTTTAAAAAACCGCACCTTCCCTTTGTTGCCCCTAAGCAATACTGGGATCAATTCGATCCAAAAAGTATACAATTAGCGTCCTACCAAGAAGCACCAATCGGTGCCCCCACTTACGCCAGCCATAATTACTCAGAGCTTAGATCCTATAACGGCATACCTGCTAGCGGACCCCTCGATCCGAGCACCCAACGCACCCTCATCCATGGTTACTATGCATGTGTCGCCTATGTTGATGCTCAGATCGGTAAGATCCTTGATCAACTTGAACAAAGTGGCCTAGCCGGAAACACCATCATCGCTCTATGGGGCGACCACGGTTGGCACCTCGGCGACCACGGCCTCTGGTGCAAGCATACTAACTACGAGCAGGCCACTCGCGTGCCGCTCATTATTGCCCATCCAGGCGCTAAAACTCAAAAAACCGAAATGCCCGCCGAGTTGACTGATCTCTTCCCTACCCTCTGCGACTTAGCTTGTATACAAATACCCGATACACTCGATGGCATTAGTTTAGCCCCTACCATCCACAACCAGAACATCCGCACTCGGGAATTTGCTCTTAGTCAATTTCCTGCTGGAAAAAAGATGGGCTATGCCCTTCGTAGTGATCGCTACCGTTTCGTAGCATGGTTTGTGACCGGTGGCGGTGGTAGCCAACTCGGCGATCAAATCGCCGCGACGGAACTCTATGACTACGCCACGGATCCCCTTGAACAAAAAAATCTCGTGAACGATCCTAAATACAAAACGGTGGTCGCAGAACTCTCTAGCAAACTTTATAATTCCATCCATTCCTTCTAAAATCCTGAATCTTTATGCGATCTATCATGAAACGTAGCCTTACCCTCCTCGCCCTCGCTAGTCTCAGCCTGTTTATGCAGGCCCACGCCGAGCGCCCCAACATCATCTTCTTTATTGCCGATGATATGCTCCCCAACCACTTCAACTGTCTTCAGGATGGAAAAGATAAATACCTGACTCCCAATCTCGACCGCCTCGCCCGCGAAGGCACCCTCATGCTACAGCAGCATGTGGTGTCGCCTGTCTGCACTCCAAGTCGTTACAACGTCCTCACTGGTAACTTTAGCAGCCGTGCACAAAACCATTTCTTTACACAAAATACCAAGAAGAACGGACAAAGCATTGTTGAATTCAACACCCATATTCTTCCGACTGACCGCACCCTACCCGCGCTATTGAAAGCCTCCGGTTACACCACTGGGATGGCTGGCAAAGACCACGTCGTAGAAGTGAATGGGCTGAAACGTTTTAAAAACTTCAAAGGTAGCGCCCATGATCCTGCCAACAAAGCTCAGCTCAAAGCCAACCACGAGCACACACGCCAAGCTATGCTTGAGATCGGCTTCGATTTTGCCGACAGCCTGTATCACAACAACCCCAGCTTCCTCGGACTATATGAAGTCGCTGTTCAAAACATGGACTGGATCACCGATGCTGGTGTGCGCTTTCTTAAACAACATCATACCGACCCCTTTTTCCTCTACTTCGCCACTACAGTCCCGCATGGCCCCACTCAAGCAAAGCGCTCCTGGAAAGCCGACCCCCGCCTAACTGCGATCGGTTACCTCGACAAACCTCTCACTGTTCAACCCAGCCGTGACACTATTCCTAGCCGCCTACGCGCCGCCGGCCTTCCTGTTAACGATAATACCGCCAACCTCCTTTGGCTTGATGACGCGCTCGGTGCCCTCCTTGATACACTCGAAGCCACCGGCGAAATTGATAATACCGTAATCTTCTTCTTCAACGACCATGGCCAACTTGCCAAAGGCACCGTTTACCAAGGTGGCGTCCATAACCCTAGCATAGTTTGGCGTAAAGGCGGGTTCCCTACGGGAGCCACTTGCCAGGCGCTCGTATCAAATGTTGACTTTGTCCCGACTATCTTGGACCTCGCACAAGTTGATTTTTCACAACACAAATTTGATGGTCAAAGTTTCCTCCCTTACCTCGAAGGCGAGTCCCCCCCTGAGGAGCGCCTGCTTTACTTTGAGCTCGGCTACGCCCGAGGTGTCCGCATTGGCAACTGGAAATACATGGCCATCCGTTACCCCGAAGCCATTGAAAATATGAACCTCGAGGAACGCGCCGCTGTACTAAAAGAATGGAACGATGCACGCTATCGTCGTCAGCTCAATATTGTAACCGACGACCCCACTCAACCCTTTAGTCATCTCACAGCCATTCCTGGCGGCGGCGATGCAGAAAAAAAATCGACTGGTTCCTACCCCGCCTATTTTGAGCGCGATCAACTCTATAACCTTGCCAGCGATCCAAACGAACAAAGAAACCTTGCCGGCGATCCTCGGCATGCTTCTGTCCTCGCGGAAATGCAAGCCGCCCTAAAAGAACAACTTGAAACTCTACCAGGTAGCTTCGGCGAGTTGAAGCCATCAACTCTCTAACAGAGCAGACTGCAAAAATTATAGACCAATACACTTAATAAAAACCTTACCACTTTCAAGCGGACCGGAGGACGTTTTGATGATTCTACGGCTTGCCAATACCGACTTACCACGCTTATTGGGTGGCCTTCTACAAGGACCTAGAGCAGCTGCGCTCAAATCTCTGAAAATTGGAGTGCATGGGCAGTTAAAGAAAATCCCCTCAGAATCATGAACTGTAAAAAGCCTTACTCTGACCTAGCTTTGGAGACTGGCGCCGACTATATACTCGAATCCGGAACATGTCCAAAATCTTTAGAGTGCCCTAATTTTTAATGCTTTTGACCACGACAACAGTCCTTCAAAACTCTTCGACCTTTATTACTTTAAAGTGCCTGTTTAATACGACTGTAATAACGCGAGCCTTGTAGGAAATTGAACATTTTGTCAAACCCTGCGCGAGTAGCTGGATCTACCTTTAAGCGCTTAACTAAACTCGACAGGGTCTCTTCTTTTGAAAGTGACTGCATACTTGGCTCTTTGTGATCCAAGATATTCGAATAGGCATTTCCGCTAAAGCGCACCGTTTCCTGATTAATTGGCTTTTGATACTTCCAAAGCCCCATGCCGCTACCATCCCAAGTGCCCTGATAGATCCGAGAAAGGCCAGTCGTGTAAAAAAGGTTATCACGCACCTCTACCGATTCAGCGAAGCGGCCAGCTTCCCAAGGCGTATCAACAATTAACTGGTACTCTGATTCAATCGTATTATAAACTATGTTCTCATAGATCTTCACCCCGCATATGGGTCCATTAAGGACAAAGCCACGAAGATGGTCATTTAAACTGATGTTATGGCGAATAATAGTATTTTTATTACCTATAGATTGACCCGAATCTTTGTGCATTGACCAGTCGCAAACAAGAAAGAATCCACCCGCATTATCCGCGCTCAGGTTATATTCAAAAATAGTGCCTTCACAATTAAAGTCTGAGTCTAGGCCCTGACCATCGAAAGTGCCCGCGTAGCCCCACACTTCGTTGAATCGGATTTGTGTATTCATGCTACTCCACGGCCAGATGCCGATACTTGGCCCAGCATATTGTGTCACTTCCTTAGTATCTAAACCCTCGATACGTTGCCGCGCACAATAAATACGGTTGTATTCAATCACTGCGCTCTGAGTGCCGATCGTTACGATCCCATCGCCTCCAATATCTTCGAGTAAATTGCCGCGGATCACCACATTGGTGCTAAGGTGCGATAAATCATCCCAAGGATTCATCCACCCTTTGATCGCATCTCGATCACAGCGCAATACGTGACAATTCTCTATCAGCAAATTGTCTATTTTAGTTGCTACCTTCCGTGTATCGACCTCCCATCGAATCCCTGTACCACCACCTTCGGACTTTGATATCACACCATTGACATCACTAACTAACAAATTGCGAAGTGTAATGTCCTGAACCAAACCTATATTCTTGGCAAAAACCAATACCCCTACCCGCTTTGCTTCACGAGACTTACCTGTGTTGGTAATCTCAATGCCGTCAATTACCCAATGCGATAAGTTTTCAAGAAAGACCGCAGAGCGTGTCAAACCATGGCCTGCAATCACAGGCTTCGGTCCATCCATGTAACTGGTCAGTGTGATCGGCTGGCCATCTGCACCCGAAGATATCGGGCGAAACTGCCCGTCAAATATCTGTCCACTGTGAAGGTAAATCACATCGCCAGGCTTGAAGGCGCGCTGGTTCGCAGCTCGAAGGCTCGACCAAGCAGTTTCAGGAGAAGTCCCCGCAGCAGCATCATTACCATGAAGTGAATCAATATAATATTCCTCAGCTGTTAACGCTGAATAGCTTAGGCATACAAAGCCCAGGGCTATTGAAAGTCTTTTCATTATGCTTGAACCAGCGTTATCGTTGTACACGCCCAGATGCATTGCCATTGGCCAAAGCTTCTACCTCAGCGCGTGAATTGAAATTAAAGTCCCCCTTGACCGAATGAGCTAAGCAGGATGCTGCTACAGCAAAATCAACCTGATCTTGAGCTGTAGCGAAATCTTTTGTCGTCATCGCATAAATCAAACCTGCCGCAAATGAATCACCACCGCCGACACGGTCGACTATATTACGAATCTCATACGGTTCATATTGTCCACCATTCATGGGCCCAAATACTGCAGTATCACTACTAACATCAAACAGCATTGCGCCCCAATTATTATGTGTTGCAGAAATACTCTCGCGTAAAGTGATCGCAACTTGATCCACATTGTTGAAGCGCTGGGAAATTTGACGAGCCACATCTGGATAATGGGTAATCTCCAAGCTCCCTGAGTGAACATCGGTATCACCAGCATGGATATCAAGGACATCAGCTGCATCTTCCTCGTTACCAATGATAACATTCACGTTCTCAAGAAAATCGGGCATAACAGATCTTGCTAAGCTACGCGCATCCGAACCTGATCGCCAGCGCCATAGATTTTTACGGAAGTTTAAATCACAGGAAACTTTGACACCTGCGGCCTGCGCCTTTCCGGCAGCCAAAATCGCCGCATGTGCAGCCGTCTCTGAAATTGCCAAGGTAATACCAGAAATATGCAACCATTGAGCATCTACAAAGATAGCATCCCATTCATACTCCTCGCCTGGACATATCGAAACCGCACTATAATCGCGGTCATATATCACACGACTAGGACGTTGATTCGCGCCAGTTTCAACATAGTAAATACCAAAACGGCCTGCTTCTCGTCGTAATACATGATCCACATCGACTTTGAATCCGCGCATCTGACTGACAAAGGCATCGGCAATGGCGTGCTGTGGCAAGGCACTTACAAAGCGTGAACTGCCACCTAAGATCGAAATCGATGCGGCCACACTACTCTCTGCACCGCCAAAAGTCAGATCCATTGAGCCAGGGCAGGCTTGCGTAAAACGATAATGCTCACTGGGCGCAAGTCGCACCATCACTTCTCCAAAGGTGACTACTTTTTTCATATTAATTTTTATTACTCTCTAATTCTGATTGCTGCATGACCGTTTTCGCTCTCTGTGTAATGCCCTCCCAATCGCCTGAGTTAATTGCAGATGCATTGGCAATCCATGAGCCGCCGACGGCTAAGATAATGTCTTCTCGCAAGTAGTCTTCTGCATTCTCAGCAGTTAGTCCCCCTAACGGAATAAACTGTAAGTCAAGATGAGCATAGGGTGCTTGCATACTTTTTAAATATTTAAGCCCCCCCATTGGCTCTGATGGAAAGAATTTCAAGATGTCGCAGTCAAACTCCAATGCTTGCTCAATCTCACTAGGAGTCGCGACACCTGGCGCGAAGGGTAACTGAGCCTCTATAGCCGCCTCTAGCACAAGTGCGTTCATTCCCGGAGCCACTGCACAAGTAGCCCCGGCGTCTTGCACCTGTAGCACTTGGATCGGCTTAATCACAGTACCAGCTATCACCAGCATCTCGCTATAGTTATCAGCAATGATTTTCATCACTTCTAATGCAGCTGGAGTACGCATGGTAATCTCCACTGCATGTATCCCCCCTGCCAACAGCGCGTCAACTAGTGGCTTGGCATCTTCGACATTCTGCACAGTCACAGTTGAAATTGCACGGGAAGCGGCCAATTGCTGGCGTATTTCAGATGTAAATAAGTGTTTCATACCAGTTCAAATCATCTAACGACTGCGAAGATAGTTTAGTCTTTCACCTTGGGGTCGATCACGAAGGGCTCCATCGCGGATTCATCAATAATGACACCGAGCCCCGGCAAATCGTTAAAGTGTAATTTTCCATCAATGACATTATGGGCTGTTGGAAAAATACTATCGCGAACAGGGTGTTCAGTTTGATCCACTTCGAGAAATACTGGACGACGTTCGAAACGTCCCGGATTTTCAGGAACCATACTAATCGCCGATGCAGCCGCAGCCTGGTTGATCTTCAGGCCCCAACAGTGCGGCACAACATCGGCATGAGCTGCGGAGGCCAATGCATTGATTTTTTGGAACTCAGTAATACCGCCACAATAAGCTATATCGGGTTGAAAAATATCTAGACTCCGCGCGCTGGCAAAGCGCTCAAAGCCATAGCGCGTTTGCTCGCATTCGCCGGCAGCAATGGGCACTGACAAGACCTTACGTAGGCGCGCCATATCAGCGTAATTTTCAGGTGATAGCGGTTCCTCAAACCAGCAATAATCGTTTGCCTCCAAAACTTTACCGATCGCAATCGCTTCCTTATAATTGTAGGCGTGATTCGAGTCGGCTGCGATTTTTGTTTTAGGGAATCGATTACGAAATTGAGCAATCAACTCTTTATCAAATTCCAAGTTCTTACCCACTTTCACCTTTAGGAAGTTGTAACCTGCATCGACATAAGTAGCCGCTTCATCGATTAGCTCAGCAAGCATCTCGGCTTCAGGCTTATCGTCACGATAATACATGCCAGTTGCATAACAAGGCAGGGGCTCGCTAGAACCACCTAGCAAAACGCGAACAGGTGTATTGAGCGCCTTTCCCTTGATATCCCATAGCGCAATATCGATTCCCGAAATGGCTGCCATAAAAATGCCATAACGATTGAAATCGCAATACGCGCGCCACATGAAGTTCCACAACACCTCGTTTTGCAGAGGGTCCTTACCAATTAGCAAAGGCTTGAAGTGATGCTCTACCGATGCGGTGATTGCTAGGTTTGGCCCATAGCACTCTCCCCAGCCTACTGTGCCATCGTCACACACCACTTTGAGAACAAAGTTATTCTTGGTATGATAATACCACTGTGAGAAACCGATTGCCCGGCTCAAATCAGTTCGTAAGGGAAAGCATTGAATGTCGACGATTTTCATAATAACGAAGTCTTAGCGCTTAATTGAGATGCGCTTGGTATCATAATAATCATCGAGCGCTAGATGACTCACATCCTTACCGAATCCACTTTGCTTGAGGCCACCGTGAGGTAATTGTAGCGAGTAATAGGCTTCGTTAATCAAGATGTTACCAAATAGTAAACGACGCTCGGCCTCGAGAGCACGAGCAAGGTTTTGAGTGTATAGATATGCCGACAATCCATATTCAGTGTCATTAGCAAGCGAGAAGATATCATCATCATCATCAAATGGCATGACGGGCATAATCGGCCCGAAGATTTCTTCACATGTCAAGGCACTGTCACGCGCTACATCTTTGATCAAAGTTGCTTGCATAAAATACCCGGGGCGATTTGCCCGCTTACCACCAGTGACAATCGTTCCCTTATGCACCTCGGGTTCGCAGAAACCCAATAGGCTATTGAGGATTTCCTCAGAGACCACCGGACTCAATTCAGGCCCAGAGCTTTGCTCGCCGACATATTGATAACTTTCCATAAGCACCTTAGCTTTATCAATGAAGTCAGAGTAAATATTGCGATGGACAAAAATACGATTAGGAGCGACACAAATTTGACCTGCGTTCGCTAATTTTAGTCCTACTATATCTGCGACCGCTGCATCCAGATCGGCATCTTCAAAAACGAGCACCGGTGCATCACCTCCGAGTTCGAGTGATAAACGCTTCACGCTAGTGGGAGATTTTTCGATTAATTTCTGACCCGCAAAAGTCGAGCCAATCATTGTCAGCAGACGTGGTATTGTACTCCCGGCCATCGCATCACTAACTACTTTGCCGCGACCGCAGAGCATATTCACCGTACCTTTTGGAAAGGCAACTTCATTGATCAGCTCGGCAACTCGCATTGAGGCCATTGGTGTTTTATCAGAGATTTTAAACACTGAGGTGCACCCGCTCGCCAATGCGGGTCCCAATTTGTAGCCAAGATTTAATAAGGGGAAATTCCATGTTAATA
>JAKVCM010000213.1 GCA_022448605.1 Puniceicoccaceae bacterium
AAAGCTTTAAGTATCTATGAAACCGCTGGCTGGTGCTGACTCATGCAATGCAGGGCGCCACCTTCTTTGATAATGTCGCAGCAATTAACTGCGACAATCTCCCGGTCGGGAAAACAGTCACCAATTATTCCAAGAGCGGTCTTATCGTTTTTTGGCTGACCGAAGGTAGGGACAAGGACAGCTCCGTTCAGCACGACAAAGTTTAGATAGCTCGCGGCTAGAAGTTTACCTTTGTGGGTGATAGGATCAGGCAGCGGCAGTTTCACCAATGCGAAAGGCTCGCCCAGCGGCGTTCGGAAATCTTGCAAGCGGCGAGTATTCTCGGCGAGCGTATAGTAGTTGCTATCTTCTGTGTCGTTGGCTTCAGCGATGAGAATGCCATC
Organism: Puniceicoccaceae bacterium; assembly: GCA_022448605.1. Taxonomy (GTDB): domain Bacteria; phylum Verrucomicrobiota; class Verrucomicrobiia; order Opitutales; family Coraliomargaritaceae; genus Thalassobacterium. Next base: position 384 of record JAKVCM010000213.1, read on the forward strand.
GGCTTTGAAAAAGCGGGTAAGGTTATCGATATGACCGTCAGTATCGTCGCCAACGAGGCCGTTGCTAAGCCAAAGTATCGCATCCGCCCCAAGACCGGAGCTGAGCTGTTGTTCAATCTTGGCTGGAGTGGTGTCGCCGTTACGCGTGGGATTAAGCAAGACGACTTCGGTAGTAAGTATATAGCCAGCGCCGTTGCTCTCAACAGCGCCGCCTTCGAGAACTTGGTTAAATTCGAAATGGCAAAGGCCGAGCTGCTCCGCAATCCATGCGGTGGCACGATCGTCTTTTTGCTGTTCGGGGAATTTGTTTCCCCAGGCATTGTAGCGCCAGTCCGTAATGCAGAGTTCTTGTTTATGATCGTGAATGAGAAAGAGTGGGCCAAAATCGCGTATCCAAATATCATCGGTTTGGTAATCATAGAGTTCGACTGCTGAGTCGTTGCCATGGCTGGCCATAAACTTGCGAAGAATGGGTTGCTCTTCGGCTGCGCAGATTACACGTACGAGTTGGTAGCGGGCGGCTAGCACATAAAGCGCTGCGAGTTGCTTGCGAACGCGATCGAAGCAGTCTGGCCAAAGATTCCGACGAACAGGCCAAGCGAACCATATTGCCTCTTGCTGCTCCCACTCGGCGGGGAAGCGGTAACCGAGTTCCTTGGGTGTTTTGAATGCCGCCATAAGGGAGAGGATGACCGACTCACTAAAATCTGACACAGCAATCCACAACATCCGCGCACTCGCGGTTTTCACGGACATCGTGGACGCGAATAAAATCAACCCCCGATTGAATGCCGAGAGCAGTCGTTGCGAGTGTGCCATTAAGACGTGTTTTCGGATCTTTCAAATTAAGCAATTTCGCAATCATAGACTTGCGAGAGGCACCCAAGAGTATTGGGTAACCTAAGGCAATCAATTCGGGCAAACGGCGCATGACTGTCCAGTTCTCTTCGTAGGTTTTGCCAAAGCCTAAACCGGGATCTAACATGATGGCATCATCGCGCACACCAGCAGCTTTAACAAGTTCGACTGAACGCTGTAGGAAAGTTTGTATCGCCACCATCACATCGCCGATGCCTGCTTCTTCGGCGGAGCGGTTGTGCATTAAAATACAAGCTCCGCCGCTAGCCATCACCTCGGCCATACGAGGGTCGCGCTGCGCACCCCAGACATCATTGACTATATCGGCACCAGCGGCGAGCGCGGCTTCGGCCACCTGGGCCTTTGATGTGTCGATGGAAATGATTGCATCGGTGTGCGGGCGGACTTGTTGAATAAAAGGTATCACACGAGCGATTTCTTCGGTGGATGAAATGGGTACATATCCAGGGCGGGTCGATTCGCCGCCGATATCGATAATCTCTGCACCCGCCTTAACCATGGCGTGAAAGTGCAAACTTGCCGTATCGAGATCAACGAAATCGCCACCGTCGGAGAAAGAGTCGGGCGTGAGATTGAGAATACCGACGAGATACGTCCTCTTCCCAAGCGTTAGATCACGACGAGTGGTATGATAGATACTCATTTTAGCCTATCCAATAGAAATATTTAACGAAGAAGACAATTAGTTATGCAAGCGAATGGGTTCTAAACTTTAGTCGTATCATTCACACAGCCCAGCTCAAATACTGCCATTGATGACTCTGCTGTTGCCTCTCGTAAAAGGAATCCTCAATTTCTATTTTTTAACAACATATATTAACAAATTAAAATGTCGGAACTCACTCGCGCACAAAAAGACGAATTTATCAAATTCATCGCATATCTCTGCGATGAAGCGTCCAAAGAGATACTGCCTCACTACGGCCCTGACATAGAAATCGAGCGGAAATCTGACGCCACCCCCGTCACTCTAGCGGATCAAAATGCAGAGAAACGCATCCGTGAGATCCTCGCCGAGCGTTACCCCGAGCATGGTATCATCGGAGAAGAATACGGCTGCGAGCGAGACGATGCCGACTTCGTTTGGGTGCTCGATCCGGTCGATGGTACGAAGTCTTTCATTTCTGGAGTACCACTCTTTGCCACCTTGATTGCACTCATGCATAAAGGTCGCCCCGTGATCGGAGCGATCAACCAACCAATACTCAAACAGATAGTAATCGGTGATGGCGAGACAACGACCCTAAACGGCAAACCTGTGTTTGGGCGCGATGCCTGCCCGCTCAGCGAAGCGACACTCAGTACGACAGATCCGATCCGTAAAACATTGTGGCAAAACCAGGCTGATTGGACGGCGCTCCCACCTAAGACCGCTCTCTACCGTTCTTGGGGCGATGCGGGTGGCTACATTCTACTCTGCTCGGGCTTTATCGATATCATGTGTGATCCTATGATGGAAATCTGGGACTGCGCGGCCATCCTACCCTGCCTTGAAGGCGCGGGCTTTATGGTGACTGGCTGGAATGGAGGCGACGCATTTGAAGAGCGTTCCATCATCGCAGCCAAAGCACCGCTTCACGAAGAAGTCATGGCAACCCTTTACCCACCAAACAAACCGGCCTAAAAACCTTATAGCCCCGCACGCCATGGCCGCATTTTTTCAACATTTAAAGAACGGGTTTTACGCTGCGAAAGAATACAATACACTCAAAATAGTGCCTTTACGCCAGACACTGGCGGGCTACCAAGGAGGCTACTTAAGTGGCGACCTCCGCGCCGGGCTCAATGTTGCCCTGCTCGCCTTCCCGCAAGGCATGGCTTACGCGTTGATCGCTGGGTTACCCATCCAATACGGTATCTATGGCTCCGCCATCGCAGCGATGGTCGCCCCAATTTTTGCAAAGAGCCACTTCATCACAATAGGACCAACCAATGCCACATCAGTCATGCTGCTGAGCGCTTTCGCCAGCCTCGGCATGGTAGGGGTGGAAAAACTCAGCATGGTGCCACTGCTCATCCTGATGGTAGGGCTTTTTGTAGTGATCGGCGCTTACTTCAAAGTTGCCAATCTGGTGCAATACATTTCCCGCTCGGTTATTACTGGCTATATCACTGCAGCCGCCCTACTGATTATCACAAATCAGATACCAAAATCCCTGGGGCTAGAGATGCTGGACAAAGAAGCCACTTTTTACCAATCAGCGGTTCTAATGTTCCAATCCATCCATACTGCGCATTGGGCTACGCTTATTGTCAGTCTTTCGACCGCCTTACTATTCTTTTTCTTAAATAAAAAATTTAAAGCACTCCCAAATGTCGCGATCTGCTTGGTTGCGATATCTGCAGCCACGGAGTTGATTCTTGGACACGATAGCGGGATCAAATTCCTAAGCGGAATCAATGCAGCAGACTGGTCATTTCAAACGCCGGAATTTTCGCTCAATAGCATTCAATTACTCGCCAGCCCCGCGCTCGCGATCGCTCTACTCTGTATACTTGAGGGAATCTCCATAGGCAAATCGCTGGCAGCCAAAACAGGTGGCCGTCTTGATGCCAACCAAGAGATGTTCTCCATTGGTATGGCCAACATTGCTTGCGCTTTTTTTTCAGGAATGCCCGCCTCCGGTTCGCTAACTCGCTCAACACTAAGTATAACAAGCGGCGGACGCACTGTTTTGGCAAGCTGCATTAGTGGCGTTATTATCTTTCTTGGTGCCTTTGCTTTGGGGCCGCTGACACAATACATTCCACAATGCACACTCGCTGTCTTAGTTATCGCAATCGGAATTTCGCTAATTAACAAACACGCTATCCGCGTTGTGACCTTTTCGACAAAGTCCGATGCAGCCGTCTTTGGCGCGACCTTTGTAAGTGGCCTTTTTATGCCACTCAACACTGCTATCTATGTAGGTGTGGGCACCTCGATCATCCTTTTCCTCAAAAAAGTGGCCCGCCCCGAAATGGTAGAATACACTTTCAACAAGGAAGGCCAACTTGCGGAGATGGATAAGCCCGAGCAAAGATCTGTTCCCCAAGTTTCTATCGTCCACGTTGAGGGCGAACTCTTTTTCGGCGCAGCAGATCTATTTCACGATCAAATGCGCCGCATATGCGAGGAACCCAATCTCAAGATCGTCGTTCTTAAAATGCGCAACGCGCATAATCTAGACGCCACGGGTGTGATGGCGCTCGAAGAGCTGTTGCTCTACATGGGTGAGAAAGGTCGCTATCTAATCTTGAGCGAGGTAAAGGCTGACATGATACGCGTGCTGAAAAACTCAGGCATTTATGAACAGATTGAGGAACGCAATATCTTTACCGACGAACCGAGCAATCCCACAATGTCGACCGCCAAGGCACTGAAACGGGCTAAAGATCATCTTGGGGACACGCAGGCCGATGTGTCGATTTACGTCGACCGCACGCGGGATAAAACGAAGCAAGGCGAGCGCCCGTAGTAGCGAAAGTGCTGTCCCTAGGCTGATCGAATCAACGCTAAATCCGGTCAGGCCCAGTCGTTGCAAGCAGTCGCAATCGTAAAAACAGCTGATCACTTTTATGTTTTGCGTTTAGTCTTTTCTTACTATCAATCCATAGAGGATAAATCATAGATTGCATATCCTGCCAATAGATTGGGGACAATTGAGCATTCACTGCGCCAATCGCCAGCAAGGAATGCTCGGTTCTTAATAATCAGCTTACGGGCATTGCAATATTCTTCGAACTCGTTCACTGAAAACGAATTAGTCGGCTGAGTTTCGTGCCAAGGTTTCGGATACACTTCGTTAATCACACGGCGGCCTTTGAAGAGTGTGCATAATCGATTCACCCAGAAGCCCTTATTGACAAAGCCAACGGTCACCTGTTTTCCAACTCGCAAGCCTTCTGCCAGTATTGTACCCGCATCGTCGAGCTGCTCCACTGTGCGACTAAAGATAACACGGTCGAATGCACCGTCCGGAAAAGTCGCTAGAACAGTTCGAGCATCACCCTGATAAGCAGGCACACTACGTTTCACACAGCTAAGAATCTTATCAAAATCGATATCCACACCCACGCCATAGATCGACTTCTTCTGTTTGAGATACTCCAGCAACACACCGCGGCCACAGCCGAGGTCGAGCACGCGCTCGCCGGGCTTCACCCATTGGGCGATCACCTGAGAATCAGCTAGGCGTTTTTTATCGATGGGACTCATGCGATTAGCGTGTAAGAAAACGATGGATGAGTTCGTAGAGCTTGGGCGCTCGAACAAGAAAGGAGTCATGGCCAAAGTCCATCGCGAGTTCGGCGTAGGTGGCATCTTTACCTAAGCGCAGGAGTGCCTCGACCACCTCACGGTTGCCATGTGGCGGGTAGAGCCAGTCTGAAGTAAAACCGATAACAAGACCCGGGGACTTCACCGCACTGAGTGTTGCATCTAATGACTCCGGACTGTGCAAATCGAAACGATCCAGAGCTTTGGTTAAATAAAGATAAGTATTGGCATCGAACCGTGAAACGAAACTCGCGCCTTGATAGCGCAGGTAACTCTCCACTTCAAATTCGACATCGAAATGCTCTTTGGATTCGTCGCCGGAGCGTCTCTTGCGTCCAAATTTACTTTCCATTCCAACATCGGAAAGATAGGTAATATGCGCCATCATTCGTGCCACGGCTAGGCCTTGATCCGGGCCGCGCTCAGGATCATAATCGCCCTGCTTCCATGCAGGGTCGGAAATAATGGCTTGGCGACCAGTGTCGTTAAAAGCAATGGCTTGCGCAGTATGACGCGCACCTGAGGCCAGCGCGATATAGCGTCCTAATCGCTCGGGGAAGTCGATTGCCCATTGTAGCGTCTGCATACCGCCCATACTGCCACCGATGACTGCGTGGAGACGGTCGATACCGAAATCATCAATGAGAAGCGACTGCGCTTTTACCATATCTTGCACAGTAAGTTTAGGGAAATCGAGCTTATAGGCCTTGCCTGTTTGCGGGTTAATCGAACCGGGACCAGTCGAACCTTGGCAGCCGCCGAGCACATTGGAACATATCACAAAATGGCGGGTGGTATCAATGGGCTTACCCGGGCCGACCATGAAGTTCCACCAGCCTTGCTTGCGTTCTTCGATACCATGGACGCCAGCGCAATGGTGATCGCCGCTGAGAGCATGACAGATTAGGATAGCGTTGTCCTTGGCCGCATTAAGATGTCCGTAAGTCTCATAGCGGAGTGTCAGCTCAGGGAGCTTGCCCCCCGAGACGAATTTGAACGGCTCTTTGGAAGCAAAATCCTGATACTCGACGAATCCGACTTCTCCCTCCTCGGGGATGATCGGCGCTTGTTCGGAATCATTCATAAATGTATTTTCTTACGCCAGATAGCGGTATAGTGAGTGAGTGAGCAAATCCAGTTAAAAAGGAGTATTAACTACTTGTGCCTCGATATATAACTTGCCTGGTACGACCAGATGACGCCTCTAGTCACAACTACTTGGCTGAACGAAAGGTCACGGCCTTCAGATTGTTATCAAGACGGATATCGTCTTCAACCTTCTTGGGCATAACGCGAGCGGCGAGACTGAGCGTTTCATCACTGTCCAATGAGGGGATCTGAGTATATACTTTACGCGTGGTCGTCTGTCCAGGTCCAAGAGAACCAAGGATGAAGCTGATGGGCTCGGCCTCGCCAACAAAGACTTCGAGTTGAGCATCACTAAACCATTTGGTGCCACGATTCTGGACAGTGACTTCAATCGGCATAGTGTAACCTGGCTGGGCATTGGGCTGGAGGTAAATGTCGGCTAGCGCGACGTCGAGTAGATTAGGCGTGGCGCGCTCGCGTAAGCGATCCCAATCAACGAGGCCAGCACCATAAACTGGGTCAGCTCTGGGCGCACCTTGGTCATTAAGGTAGCGCTTGAGGGCCTCAACTGCTTGTTTAGGGGGCAATGCGTCATCGCCAGAGATAAGCGAAGCAAGTGTACCGCTCACAAAGGGCGCAGCAGCAGAAGTACCAGAAAATAGTGCAGTGCCTTTATCTTCTTTAGCTGTTAAAACGCCGACGCCAGGGGCGGCAAAGTCAATTTCCTTGGATTGATTTGAAAAGAGCGCATGTTGCCCACTCGCATCCACTGCGGTTACTGCAAGCACTTGCGGATAGGCTGCAGGATATGGCATCCGATTGTAGCCGTCATTACCCGCGGCAGCGACCATGATTACGCCACGATCATCGGCATATTTGATTGCTTGACGAAGAAGTGCTGCATCTTG
>JAKVCM010000214.1 GCA_022448605.1 Puniceicoccaceae bacterium
CCTGAAGATTTGTTAAATTCTGCTTTCGCTCTGAGTGATGCTAAATACTACTCGGATCCATATCCGATTAACGGCGGCTATGCTGTGCTAATTTATGAAGGTCGCATCGCTCCTGAACTGCCTGCATTTGATAGCGTAGCCGAACAAGTAAAAAACGATTTTTTAATAGAAGAAAAGCGCCGACTCTTCTATTCTGAAGGCTTACGCCTAAAGGACGATTTGGATGAAGCCCTCCAAAGTGGCAGTGATTTTAGCACTGCTGCAGAAGCGCTTCAACTAGAAGTTCAATCGTACGAAGCTTTTATGCTGAGCGAAGCGCCTGAATCGCTTAATCAAGCCGTCGTACAAGCTGTACCAAGCATACAATCAGGCGCAGTATCACCCATGTTACAGAGCGAAAATCAAGGCTTCTTTGTCTACATAAATAACAAAGATGTACCCCAAATTGATGAAAGTGACTCAGATTATACGCAAGCTATGGCATTTCTCGAGCGCTACAGTTCGATGACTCGCATGCGCTCACTTATCGGCGAACTAATTACTGCTGGAAGCCCCGAATAGTAGCAGGCCAGCGTTTGAGCCTAATTTATAGGCTTTTTTTGGCGTTCATTAGCTCTTCGGCATGCGCAATTGCAGAGGCTGACTTTCGGTCTCCTAACATGCGTGCAATTTCTTCGATGCGTTCTGTCTTTGAACTGTGAATTGGCTGGATTTGAACCTGTGTGGAATCTTCATCCTGCGACTTGGTAACTAATAAATGATTGTGCGCTAACGAAGCAACCTGTGGCAAGTGAGTGACACAAAATACCTGGTGCTCCTTGGCTAGTTCCACCATCTTGCTACCTACTGCACGTCCAACCTCACCGCCAACATTGGCGTCGACCTCATCAAACACTAATAAAGGAGTTGCATCTGCCTGCGCTAATAAAGTTTTGAGGGCAAGCATGACACGCGCAGTTTCTCCACTGGAAGCAATCTTATGAAGTGGCAATAAATCCTGACCTGCATTCGGCGAAAATAGAAAGCGGCAAGAGCAATCCCCATATTCTCGTAATTCTATCTCCTGCTGTATTTCGATCGAAACTTGAGCCTTCTTAAATCCGAGCGTTAGTAATAAATCACTCGCTTTTGAAGCTAGAATTAATCCAGATTTTTTGCGTTTTTCCCGCAGTTTACCTGCCGCTATGCGCAAATTCGCTTCGAGCTTATCCGCTGCACTTTGCTGCTTAGTCAGCATGCCCTCTAAATCGCCCTGAATCGCTAATTGCTGGGCGAGAGCATCGCGCTTTGATATGACTGCCTCCACGCTTCCACCATACTGGCGGCGCAGTTCCTGCCAGGCATTCATGCGCTGAGTAACTGCCGCAACTTGTTCCGCATCAAAATCAAGTTGCCCAGCAAAGCGGCCTACCTCATTACCTAGATCCTCCAGTTCGATTAATGCACTACGAGCACGCTCCGATAAAGCATTCGAGTCTGCATCAATTTCTGCAAGCGCTTCCAAACGAGCCACTATAACGCTAAGTTGAGTGCCTAGACCGCTATCACCGACCAATGCTTCACTACACTCCGATGCTAATTCCATTAATTCCTGCGCCTGCGACATGCGTGCGTAGTCACGCTCGAGTTCTTCGACGGCCACTTCACTGTCAACAGTAGCATCAATTAGCTTAATTTGCCCTCGGTAAAAGTCTATAGATGCCTCGTCTAAACGATCACTAGTTTGTAAATTTTTAATTTCTTTAAGCAGATTACGCCACCGGTTATATTGAGAAATATAAGCGGCTAAATCACATCCAGCGTATGCATCGAGTAATTCTAATTGATGGCGCTCCTTAAAAAGCTTCTGTGGCTCCCCTGGACCATGAAAATCAATCCAAGCTGTACCAAGCTGTTGCAATTGAGACAAAGTCGCTAAGCAGCCATTTACTTGAACCTTAGGCATCTTACTACGATGTATGGTCCGGCGTAGCACGACTACGCCCTCTTCACTAGGCGTCAGATCAAGACCTTCTAAAATCGCATCGATCGCAGTGGAGTCTTCAAAATAAAGTGCTCCTTCGACCTCTAACTGATCGGCACCTTGGCGCAAAAGCGATTTGTCTGTACGCGCTCCGGAGAGTAAGCTCAGCGCGCCGAGCAAAACACTCTTACCAGCACCAGTCTCCCCAGTAACCGCAGTGTATCCAGGTTCTATCTCTAAAGTCAGCGATTCTAGCAAAGCCAAATTTTTGATCTTTATGTATTGGAGCATTCGATACGATCAATGGATGGATTGAAGAAGGACTTGAATAATAAAAGTAAATGGAAAGATCGATACCGCGAAAGCAATCATAATACACATGAAAGTCTTTACCACGGACACTTCTAATGCTGCGCGCAGGCAAAGTAATAAAATCACAAATCCATAAATGAAGCCTGCAAAAAATAGCGGAAAGAATCCCTGCACGGACTCAACCTGCCGGGAAGATTGAATAAATAGATAAAGTAGGCAGAAAACGGCTGACCACGGCATTAAGCCTAAGCCCAAAGCCGTACGCAGGTCTCTTAGGTCAGCAGCAGCGCCAAACCATCGACCAAAGTTACGCACCAGCCAAGCCATCCAATACACTCCAGCTAAGCCAATTAAAGCAGCTAGTGGCAGTAGCCAAAAGTAAGACCCCGATTGAGGGCCCATCAGTGGTAAGGATTGGATGACCCCAAAGCATGCAGCGACCACTAGTGAAACACACTGGGCCTGCTTATAGCTGTACCCATCTTTTCGACCACTCGCAATTAGTCCTTGCATTGAAACAAATGGCTTGTACCAGAGCTTGAGCAGATAAGATTGCTGAATAGTCTGTCGCATAAATCGTAAAACCTTAAAAAGACAGAACTTTCTGAGCAGGCAAGTCTAGGAGCACAACAAATTTTACAATATGCTAACCGTTAATAAAGTCACCAAGGGATTTGGTCCACAGATTCTCTTTAAAGAGATCTCTCTGCGCATTAATAAGGGCGAGCGGGTCGGGCTTGTCGGTCCCAATGGCGCTGGTAAGACCACACTGCTGTCGATTATACTCGGTGAGCTGGAGTCCGATGAGGGCGGTATAGAGTTTGAGCGCGGTACGCGCATCGGATACCTGCCCCAAGAAAGTGCGCCCGTTGGAGAGGAGACTGTGCTCGAACTAGCAGCTGCTACTACCCTTGAACTACAAAAAATCTATGCAACTTTTCGTGAGTACCCCGATCTAGATGCGCCCGAGCGCCTGACTGCTACAGAACGCTTCGCTGAGTTAGATGGCTATGCACTCGAAGCCAAAGCGAAGCAAACCTTGGGCGGGCTAGCCTTTCGTCAGGAGGATCTAGGCAAGCCAGCACGCTCCCTAAGCGGTGGCTGGATAATGCGTGCGCACCTTGCCCGCTTACTTGTGATGGAAGCGGATTTACTAATTCTCGACGAGCCGACCAACCATCTCGATCTAGAGACGCTCGGCTGGTTCCAAGAACAGCTCAGGCGCACAGCAGGCGCGATTTTGACGATTTCTCACGACCGCGCCTTCTTAAACTCAATCTGTAATCATATTCTCGAAATCCGCCACAAAAAGTTGCACCGCTACACTGGCGACTTTGATGCTTATCTCATTCAACAAGCGGAGCGCGAAGCCCAGCATGCTGCCGCTTATAAAAACCAGCAGCGCGAGATCGCTCACTTAGAAGACTTTGTCCGGCGCTTCCGCGCCAAAGCCACGAAGGCCACGCAGGCGCAGGCACGGCTGAAGCAGCTCGAGAAGATGGAGCGCATCGAAGCCCCGGAGGCCGCTGAGGCCACACTGCGTTTTAACTTTCCACAACCGCCCCGCAGCGGACAGGTCATAGCCACCCTCGAAGCGGTCGAGCAAGCCTACGGAGATCACCACGTCTACTCGGGACTTGATTTTAAAGTAGAAAAAAAAGAGCGTATCGTGCTCGTCGGACCAAATGGAGCGGGCAAGTCCACCCTTCTTAAAATATTGGCAGATGTGACCCCGATTCAGTCAGGAAAGCGAACACTCGGTCATAACGTCACCGCAGGCTATTTTTCTCAGCAGAGGGTCGAAGTGCTGGACCTAACTCGCAGCGTCTTAGAGGAAGTCTTACAGCGTGTTGAAAACGGCTTAAGTGACCAAGATGTGCGCAACCTGCTCGGCAGCTTCTTATTTCGCGGCGACGCCGTGCACAAAAAAGTTAAGGTTCTAAGCGGCGGTGAAAAAAGCCGCCTAGCATTGGTCAAGCTACTGCTCGCCCCGCCCAATTTTCTGTTGCTCGATGAGCCCACCACCCACCTCGATATGAGTAGTATCGATGCCTTGATTCAGGCCCTCGATGCCTATACTGGCACACTTATTTTTGTCAGTCACGACGTGCATTTTATTCGCTCCATTGCAAATCGCACGATTCACATTCATGCAGGTAATCTTACCCACTACGCTGGTGGTTATGATTACTACTTAAATAAGTCAGGCGCTAGCAGCGAGCAGCAGGCGCTGATCGGCGGTCTGCAGAACGCCCGCCCAGGCAATGCTAGTGCGGCAGTGCCAGCACCCGATAAGCGTAGCGCTAAAGATAAACGTAGAGCTGCGGCTGCCGAGCGGCAAGTCGCCAAAGCTGCACGCCGCGAGGTGGAGCTGCGCGTCGCAGCACTGGAAAAGGAAATCCTCAAACTTGAATCAGAACAGGCAGAAATAAGCCAAAAGCTCGAAGACCCCGACACCTACGGGGATCGCGACAAAGCAAAAGATTTAAATATACGCTCGGGTCGCTTGCAGAAACGTTTGACCGAAAAAAACTACGAGTGGGAAATCGCCGCTGAGGAACTGAGTGCTCTATTATGATAGTATCATACCATAGCTATTGTTTTCT
>JAKVCM010000215.1 GCA_022448605.1 Puniceicoccaceae bacterium
GGGATGCTCCAGACGAAGCGGTTCTCGAACATAATCGACGGGAGCTTAACTGAAAAGCCGACTATCTTAATTCAAATATGTGTGTGGACTAGAATGTGAAAGATTTATATTAAATGCAGTTAAATGAAGCCAGAAAATTATCAAACTAATGATGAAACAAACAAAGAAAATTAGCCGCCGTGTCTTCGTCAGTAAGTCTGCCTCTGCGATCACAGGCATTACTATTTTACCTTCTTATCTCGCGCTCGGTAAGGCCGATGCTCTTGGGAATCTCCCTCCTAGTCAGCGAATCAACCTCGGCTGTTTAGGCGCAGGTGGCCGCGGCAAAAAAGTGATTCCTCAGCTCTGTAGTGATGGCGCGGCGAAGCCAGTCGCTTTTTGCGATGTTGATTTTAATCGCGCCGGTAAGGAGGTAATGGATGCCTTCCCTGGCGCACGTAAGTTTGCGGACTTCCGAGTGATGCTTGATCAAATGGGAGACGATATCGATGCCGTCAGTGTCGTCACGCCGGACCATGTACACTTTGTGCAAACTATTGAGGCCATGCGGCGCGGGAAGCATGTCTATGTTGAAAAGCCGCTGACTCATTCCTTTCGGGAAGCTTCGCTGCTAATTCAGGCAGAGAAGAGATATGGCGTGATCACACAAATGGGAAACCAGGGGCACACCTCGCCCGGCGCTCGACAGTTTAAACAGCTACAACTAGCGGGTGCCCTAGAGGACATTGTCAAAATCGAAGCATATAAGGAACCTTCGCTCTGGTTCATGGATGCGACACAACGCATAAATGAATTTCCTAAAGCAGAATCGATCCCAAGCTCACTTAACTATGACCTTTGGTGCGGCCCCGCTAAAATGATGCCCTACAGCAGGCGCTATCATCCCTTCGACTGGCGCGCATTTTATATATACGGCAACGGTATGCTCGGCGACTGGGGCGCACACATCATCGACTTCGCGCACAATTACTTAAAGCTTGGACTGCCCACTAAAGTAGAGGCTTTGCGTATGGATGATCATAACAAAGTAATTTTCCCACTTTCTTCGCAGATCCGTATGCAATTTCCGAAGCGTGGGGCCGGACTGCCAGCCTGTGAAATGCTTTGGCGAGATGGTGCGGATGCAATACCCTCATTAGATCAAAAATACTATAATTCTGATGCATCTGGTGAATTGGTACCGCCGCGCTTGGGACGTGCGGGTTCAATTTTACACCGTAAGGACGAGCAATTTGTAATTCATCGCGGCTCACATGGCAGTGCTTCAAGGCTATATCCCAGAGCTAGCATGATGGATTATAGACGAGCGCTCAAAGCGCCAAGCGGCGAACTGGATCACATGCAAAGCTTTATTCAGGCATGTATGGGCAAAGGGAAGACTTCGTCGCCGTTTAGTGTCGGGGGGCCACTGACCCAATTACTCATGTTGGGCGTGATTGCCCAGTATCTGAACGAGGGCTTTAATTTTGATAGAGATACGGAACGAATTACGAATAACCCAGTGGCCGATGCTTTGTTAGAGGGGCCCAAGCCTCGCAAGGGCTGGGAGCACTACTATACTGGTGTTTAATTTACGACTGCCTCGTTAATATTACTATCAAATCATATATGAATTCACTCTTTAAA
>JAKVCM010000216.1 GCA_022448605.1 Puniceicoccaceae bacterium
GCTTTGTAAGATCGAGTATTCACTGCTATATCGCTGAAAAAAGAAGCGATATGGCCAATAAACTTGATCCTATGGATTTGAAACAGATACTGTCCCTCCATCTGGATGGGCTGAGCAACCGCAGCATTGCCGCCACACTGGGAATCGGGCGCAACACAGTCAATGGGTACATGCGCCAATTCAGGTCGAGCGGCCTTGACTTCCGGGAGCTGCTTGAGCTGGACGATGGCGGCCTGAAAGAGCTATTCCCAGCCCGCACGACCATCTCGAACCCCCGCCATGACGAGCTGATGCGGTTCTTTGAGCAGATGCGGCAGGACCGCCACCATCCTGGCTTCACCTTCCAGTACCATTACCTACAGTACAAAGAGCAGGCGGACAGCCCCTACAGCTATACGCAGTTCATGGAGCACTATCAGCGAAAGCATGGGCAGCCCAAAGGCTCGATGAAGCTCAGCCATGAGGCCGGCAAGGAGGTTTTCGTGGATTATGCGGGCAAGAAGCTCCATATCGTGGACAGAGATACGGGCGAGCAGATAGCCGTGGAAGTCTTTGTGGCCATTCTCCCGCATAGCCAATACACTTATGTGCAGGCTTGCCCCAGCCAGTCGCAAGCCGATTTTCTTTCCTGCATGGGCAGTTGCCTGAAGTTTTATGGAGGAGTCCCCAAAGCCATTGTCTCGGATAATCTGAAGTCGGCCGTACAGAGAGCCAGCAAGTACGAGCCAATCATCAATCGCAACTTCAAAGAATTTGCCCGCCACTATGATTGCGCAATCAATCCCACGCGCGCCTATGCCCCGCAGGATAAAGCCTTGGTCGAAAATGCTGTCCAATTGGCCTACCAGCGCATTTATTACCCTCTGCGAAACATGACCTTCTTTACTATCGAGGAATTGAACAAGGAGATCGGCAGGCTTTTGGAAGGGTACAATCAATGCCTTTTCCAGGCCAGGCAGTCTTCTAGGCAGGAGCTGTTCCAGCGGATAGAAAGGCAGTACCTCAAACCGCTTCCTGCTTCCGATTATGAGCTGAAGGAATACCGGAGGGCGAAGGTCCAGAAGATGGGCTATGTCTACTTTTCCCCCGACAAGAGCTATTACAGCGTTCCGCACCGCTATATCGGGAAGCACACCTCGATTCATTTCACCAAGACTGCCGTAGAGGTCTACTACAATTATGAGCGCATAGCCTTGCACAGACGCTGCTTCAAAACTGCCTACATCACCAATCAGGACCATTTGGCCAGTACCCATAAAGCTTACAGCAACTGGAGCCCTGCCTACTTCAGGAAGAAGGCGCAAGCCAGGGGAGAGCATGTATACGAGTTTGTCCATGGCATGTTCGAGCAGGCATCCACCTACCCAGAGCCCATGTATAAAAGGGCCCATGGGGTGATCCTGCTTGCAAAGCAATACGGAGACGGGCGGCTCAATCTTGCTTGCAGACGAGCCCTGCAGGCTGGGTCATACAGCTACCATAGCGTCAAGAATATCCTCAAGAATGGCTTGGAACAAGAAATATTGCAGACTGAATTATTCGGGGGAAACCGCCCCCACATCCCCGCCCATGACAATATCCGGGGGGCAAAAGCTTATCAATAATAGTTTACTTTCTAATTCTTGAACAATGAATAATAATCAAACAGTTGAAAAGCTCCGCCAGATGCGGCTTATGGCAATGGCCAGCCTGCACCTGCGGCAGACCAGCGAGAACAATCAGGAAAAGTTCAGTCCTGATGAGTATCTGGCATTGCTCACTGACCATGAATGGGAGGACAGGCAGAATCGTAAAATACAGCGATTGATTGCCCAGGCAGACTTCAGGCAGCAAGCTTCCATTGCCCAGATCAACTACCAGGCTGGCCGAAATTTAGACCGGAACGCCTTTGAGCGTTTGGCTACGCTGGATTTTCTCGCAAGAAAGGAAAATATCATCCTCACAGGCCCTTCGGGAGTAGGGAAAAGCTATCTGGCCCAAGCCATAGGCCAGCAGGCATGCATGATGACCCATAAAGTTCGCTATGTCAATACGGCCAGACTCTTCCAAAGACTCAAATTGGCCAAAGTGGATGGGACTTATCTCAAGGAAATCAGCAGACTCAATAAAACCGCACTGCTGATCCTTGACGACTTTGGCCTGCAGGCATTCGACAACTTTGCCAGAGAAGCCTTGATGGATATTGTTGAGGAACGCTTTGAGAGATCCTCAACTATTGTTGCCTCCCAGATCCCTGTCTCGGCATGGTATGATATTATTGGAGAAGGGACAATTGCTGATGCGATACTTGATCGGCTGGTGAACTCTTCCCATCGAATCGACCTGAAAGGAGAGTCATTAAGAAAAGGAATATTGAAGAAGGAATAACCACAAATTTTACTAACTTTAAAGTGTCTTACAAAGTGGCACCATTACTCCGAAATCACTGGCACCGTCAGACCGAAATAGCCAGGTAGCTTCTCAAGCTTATTATAAGAGAAGTATACTTCTTCTAGACTACTCATTTTACCAATTTCTTCTGGTATCTCTTTTACTTGGTTGTAATAGATATCAAGGTGTATAAGGTTTTTCATACTGAAAATCTGAGAAGGTAACTCAGTAAGATTATTCTCATATAAAATCAATCCAATGAGGCTATCAAGCTTTCCTAAACTTCTTGGTAATTGTTCGATTTGGTTTTTAGGCAATTTGAGAGAAACTAATTGACTGAGATTTCCAATACTTTCTGGAAGAGACTTGATGCCGCAAGAGTAGAGATTCAAAAATTTGAGACTATCAAAGCCTTTAGAAAAAGTGCTTTCTTCCAAGATCAATGGGTTTGCTCCAGCGGAAAGGCTAGATAGATATTTGTTTTTCGACAGTAAATCAATATGCTTAATCTCATTATTATTGAGTTTGACTC
>JAKVCM010000217.1 GCA_022448605.1 Puniceicoccaceae bacterium
GTAGCCACTGGAGGTGTAGTAATCACGAATGGCGATAGCAGCATCATCCACGCCTTGAGGAGAAAATTGATTACCCTTTTCTAGGCGCAGCTCATTGAGCAGCTCGTCCGTGGTGTAGACAGTAGCATTTTCAACAGAGAAATCTCCAAGATAATAAAGCTGTCCTTCAACTATTGGAATGGTAATTACGATTTCATCAGACTCTACGAAATCAATGGATACCTTCTCTTCGTTGATCTCACAATCGAGATAACCAGAGTCACGATAAAATTTACGCAGAATGGTGAGATCTTCTTTAAATTTCTTTTCGTCGAATCTTCCAGAACCCGTTAACCAAGAGAGCCAACCGTGCTTGTTTGTTTCAAGTTGCTTGAGGAGCTTTTTATCAGAAAATGCTTCGTTTCCTTCAAAAAAGATTTCATCGATACGGACTTTGCCACCTTCGTCGACATCGTAACTAACCACAGCGTAGCCAGTTTGTTCATCTCGCTCTATACGATAATCGACCTCTACATCAGGAAAGCCTTTTTCAATGTAGTAAGCGGCTATGTTATCCGCGCCAACGCTAACTAGATATTCGTCAAGAGAGCTGCCGGTTTCAATCTCGGCTTTTGAAGCTAGACGTGAATCGGTATATTTGTCGTTACCAAGAAAGCGAATACGTTCGATAGTGTACTTAGAAACTAGCTCAAATACTAGGTCGATGGTTTGATCTTGGGCCTTGTCAACACGTGCTTCAACAAATTCAAAATAACCGGTACTGTAGAGGGCGCGAATCGACTGGTCGAGCAGTGCTGGATTATAATTCATACCAGGCCGAAGCTGCACATTACCCAGGACATATTGATCACTGGTTGAGCGAAAACCATCGAACTCAGTGATAATTCGGTTGATAATAGGATAGGTTTCAACCTCTTGAGCGATAGTAAATTGAGTCGGTAAAGCCGCAGCAAGCAAGCTGACCACGGAGAAAGAGAGTGTCTGTAAGATACGCATTTTAAAAAGTGGTCAGCCGAAGCATTTAGCGGTGATAGTTCTCGTATCTTGTGTAGCGGCGAACAAATGTCAGGTCAATTTCGCCAACAGGGCCATTTCGCTGCTTGGCAATGATTAATTTAATATGCTCGTGCTCATTATAAACGCCCCCGCCATCGACAGCCTCATCATCGTCGCTCTTTTTTGGGCGATGGAGTAGCATCACAACGTCAGCATCTTGCTCAATCGACCCAGATTCACGAAGATCGGAGAGGCGAGGATCGCGGTTCTCCTTCTCAGACTCGCGATTTAGCTGACTCAGCACGACGACAGGCACATTGAGCTCTTTGGCCATGCCTTTAACGCCGCGAGAGATATCGGCGATTTGTTGTTCACGTGGAGCCCGTGAGTCAGTGCCTTTTATCAGCTGGAGGTAGTCAATGACGATCAAGCCTAACCGGTGCTTTGCATCAATTCGTCTAGCTTTAGCGCGAATATCGAGAATCGTGGATGTTGCTGAGTCATCGATCCAGAGGGGCTGACCTTTCAGCTCTTTAACTGTGTTTGCAATTTCTTGCATGTCCTTCTTAGATGCTATCCGGTCTCGGATTTTCCTCATATCAGCGCGAGCACGGCAGCAGATCAAACGCATAGCTAGCTGAGAAGCGGTCATTTCAAGACTGAAGACTAGGACGCCAGTTGCAGGACGACCACCGTCTGGTAGAATCGCATGCTCCGCGAAATTCATAGCAAAACTGGTCTTTCCCACTGCAGGGCGGGCTGCCAAAACGATCATTTGACCAGGATGAAAACCATATGTCATTCCGTCGAGATCTCGGAAACCAGACATGACGCCGTCGGCCTCATTTTTGCCGTTTAACATCGCGTATATGTCAGCAACAGCTTGCTCAACCGATTCATCAATTGGGGTCGCTACTTTAATAATGCGCCCACTGCTAATATTATGTATTTCCTCTTCTATTCGATCGATGAATACAGAAATATCTTCTTGCTGTTCATAACATGCCTCGGTCGCCTCTCGTGATGTGCGGATTAGCCTGCGCAAT
>JAKVCM010000218.1 GCA_022448605.1 Puniceicoccaceae bacterium
CTTCCATGCGTTTAGATTGACGAAGTAGCGGCCTTGATACTCGCGGCCACGGAGGTCGAAAGATACTTTTACCTTTTCGCCCTCTTTCAGCTGATTGACCATTTCGACTTTCTCTTTGACACACTGCAGGCAGATATCCTGTGGGTATTTGTCGGCCTCAGTGGTAATGACGAATTCGCGTACATTAAAGCCATTGCCAAAAGTTTTCTCTTCGAAGATTTGTTTTACGGTTCCTGATAGTTCGTACATGAGTATCATTGAATTGCACTGTGCAGGGCGAAGCAAAACATTTTTCAGAAGAATCGCGCAAAGCTGGTGAGACCGTTTTTGAGAACCAAGGCTAAGGGAGGCTTGGATTGGCCTAGCCTCGGAATTCTGTTCCCGTAAGTTTTGGTCACTTTAGCTCGAAAAACTGTTGCTAAACACGACCTCGTCATAAGGCAGCTGTCCGCTACGGACATTGGCGTCTTTAAGTGCCTTGCCCACAGTTAGCATCATTCCGATCACATGGTTCTCAGGTAGGTCTATGATTTCGGCAACTTTTTCAGGATCGAAACCGATCATGGGGCAGGAGTCGTAGCCCATTGATTTGGCGGTGAGCATGAGTGTTTGCGCTGCGATGCCGATCGAGCGCATGGCTTCATCGCGTCGCAGTTCCGCGCTATTCTGGTAAAATGGGGCGATCATGGGTACGAGCATATCCTGCACAGGCTGGGGAGCGTGCACCCAATATCGGCTAGCGTTCTCGTGTGCATTTAGGTTGGCGCAGATCAATATAGTGATAGAGGCTTCGGTCACTTGCGCTTGGTTCCAAGCGGCCGCTTGAATGGCGGAACGCTTCTCAGGGTCCGTCACCACCACGAAACGCCAATTCTGCATGTTAAAGGAAGTCGGTGAGAGCAGCGCCAATTCTAAAAGGGTTTTGATTTCGGCCTCATTCATTTCATGGAAGGGGTCGTAGTGTTTGACGGAGCGACGCTCTTTGATTGCGGTGATTGTATCCATTATTTCATAGTGACTGGTTTTAAAGTGGAATCAAGAGGCGATCGGTATCTCTTTCTTGTGTAAGTTTCGTTAAGATCTAACGCTCTATCATTATGTCTTTAAGCCCTACAATTTTGTGGTTCCGCAAGGATCTCCGCCTTAAGGATAATTCTGCCCTTAAAGCTTCTATTGAGGCAGGCTTGCCTGTGATTCCTCTCTTCATCTGGTCACCCGACGAGGCAGGTGATTGGGCACCGGGTGCGGCTTCGAAGTGGTGGCTTCATCAGGCTTTGAAGAGCCTAAGTGAGGCGTTGAAAGATAAAGGGGGTGAGTTTGTGTTAAGAGAAGGCGACTCTCTGGGGCAACTGAGAGACATCATCGAAAAGACTGGAGCGAAGCGCGTTTATTGGAATCGCCGTTACGAGTCGCCACAAAGGGAGTTAGATGCTTCGATCAAGCGCCAATTGCGCGAGGATGGTATTGAAGTGGAGAGTTTTAATAGCTCCTTACTTAACGAACCGCACACCGCCGCCACGGGTGGGGGAAATCCCTACAAGGTTTACACGCCCTACTGGAAAAAGGTAAAAGACCGTCTGATTGAACCTATCGCCGAACCTGATTTTGATTCACTAAAGTTCCCTGACACCTATCCGCAGACGTTGGCTTTGGATTCTCTCGGTCTGTTGCCGGAGAAGCAGTGGTATCGTAAATTTGACGAACACTGGGTAGTCAGTGAGGCAGCCGCTCAAAAGGGGCTGGAAAAATTTCTTAGTCAACCAGTCGAAGGCTACAACCTGGCGCGTGACATTCCGAGCGAAGACGGCACATCGAGCCTCTCACCTTATTTACATTGGGGCTTGATCGGTCCGCGCCAAGTCATGCACGCACTGAAGGCTAAGCATGATCTCGGCAAACAGGGACCACAAGTTTATGCTAAGGAAATTTATTGGCGCGAGTTTGCTTATAACGTGCTCTATCACTTCCCGAAAACGCCTGCTGCGCCGCTTAACGAAAAGTATGCCGATTTCCCTTGGCAACCCGATTCAAATGCCCTCGAGCGCTGGCAGCGCGGGCACACAGGTTACCCTATTGTCGATGCGGGCATGCGTCAGCTTTATGCCACGGGGTGGATGCACAATCGCGTTCGTATGGTTGTTTCATCCTTTCTTGTGAAACATCTGCTGCAAGATTGGCGCAAAGGAGCTAGTTGGTTTTGGGATACGCTAGTCGATGCCGATCTGGCCAGTAATACCCTCGGCTGGCAGTGGAGTGCTGGCTGTGGTGCCGACGCTGCGCCTTATTTCCGCGTCTTCAATCCAATCACCCAAGGTATGAAGTTCGACGCTGAGGGTGAATACGTCAGAGAATGGGTACCTGAGATTGCAAAGTTACCAAGCAAATTTATCCACGAACCATGGGAGGCACCCGCAGGCATTCTCAAATATGCAGGCGTCGAGCTTGGCAAAGACTATCCCGAACCAATCATCGATCATAAGGAAGGTCGCGAAAGAGCACTCGCTGCATTGGATCAATTTAAGTCTTAGGTGGAAGAAGTAAACTTTTATGAAAATGAAATCACCACGCCACCTAATTGTCATTTTCGGTGATCAACTCAATCGAGAAGCTGCTGCTTTCGACAACTTTGATTCCACTCAGGATGCCGTATGGATGGCCGAGGTCGATGATGAGTCGAAGCACGTCTGGTCTCATAAGCAGCGTATTGCGATCTTCCTTTCAGGTATGCGCCACTTTAGAGACGCGCTACTGTCGGAGGACATTCGGGTGGAATATACGCAGCTAGATGATGGTAAAGAGTCGGATAAACTTTCCAATCGGCTTGGTATCGACCTCCGTGCCTTGAGCCCAGAAAAAGTCATCGTCACCCAGCCCGGCGAATGGCGTGTGCTTCAAGCTTTGAAAAAAGTTTGCTGCGACGAAGAAGTGCCACTGGAAGTACGTGATGACCGACACTTTTACACCAACGCCAAGGACTTCGAAGAATACGCCAAAGGCCGAAAGTCTCTCCGTATGGAGTTCTTTTACCGTGAACTACGTAAACGCTTCGACGTTTTAATGGAATACGGCAAGCCGACTGGCGGCGACTGGAACTACGATAAAGAAAACCGGGGCAGCTTCGGTAAGGGTGGCCCCGAAGGACCAAACAATGGCCCTGGTTTTAAACCAGACGTGCTGACCCGTGAAGTGCTCGACCTTGTCAACGAGCGCTTCGCCGATCATCCAGGTTCGCTCGACTCCTTTGCTTGGCCCGTGACTCCAGAAGAGGCACAAAAAGCACTGAGCAATTTCATTCATAATCGGTTAGCCGTATTTGGTAAGTATCAAGACGCCATGTGGACTGATGAGCCTTGGCTCTATCATTCGCTGATCAGTACGTCGCTCAACTTAAAGCTCCTCGATCCTCGCGACGCTGTGGCTGCCGCTGAAAAAGCCTACAAAGACGGTCATGCCCCGCTTGCTGCGGTTGAGGGCTTCATTCGCCAAATTCTCGGATGGCGTGAATACGTGCGCGGTATCTATTGGATGCATATGCCTGAATACATCGACCGCAATGCGATGGACGCGCAGGAACCCCTGCCTGACTTCTACTGGACTGGCGATACGGATCTCGAATGTCTCAAGCAATCCGTCGGGCAAACGCTGGAGCACGGCTACGCGCACCACATCCAGCGGCTTATGGTCACTGGGCTCTACGCGCTCCTACTAGGCGTGGACCCGAAGATGTTACACGAGTGGTATCTCGCTGTTTACGTTGATGCCGTTGAGTGGGCCGAGCTCCCTAATACTCTAGGTATGTCACAATACGCCGACAGTGGACTCATGGCCTCAAAGCCCTACATCGCCACGGGCAATTACATTAATAAGATGAGCAATTACTGCAAAAATTGCCCCAAAAATCCTATGGAAAAGACCGGAGAAAACGCCTGCCCTTTTACCACGCTCTATTGGGATTATTTGATAAGACACCAAGTTGCTCTCAAATCAAATCACCGCATGGGACTTCAGCTCCGTAACCTCGATCGATTGAATGAGGGTGATCGCAGCGGTATCACCAAAGCTGCAAATGAAATTCGTAGCGTGTCCGCTTGCCGTACGCCCTCAAAAACTTGAAGTCCCTCCATACACGATCCTAAGTGAACACGTTACGAAAGCAAACATGATCATTCCGAAGATTATTCTCATCACCGGAGCCAGCGGTCTTGTTGGAGAGTCACTTTGCGCTACCCTCGCGGCACGCGGCTACAGCGTGCGTACTATTTCTTGCAGCGGTCGCGGTGATTATCAGTGGGACGTCGCCGCAGGCCAGTTAGACCCGCGTGTGCTCGACGGCGTCGATGCTGTTATCCATCTCGCGGGTGAGAGCATTGCCCAGCGTTGGACAGATGCCGTCAAGGCACGCATTCTGCATAGCCGCGTCGATAGTACGCGCCTGCTAGTCGATTCAATTCTTGCGCAAGATAAGCGCCCGACCTACATCGCCGCTTCGGGTATCAGCTATTACGGAATCGATAGCGAGCGCATATTGAATGAGACCAGCGGTTCGGGCAAAGGCTTCCTCGCTGAGGTGACCCGCCAGTGGGAGGGTGCAGCGCAATCTTTGACCGAGGCTGGCGTTCGTACCGTCTTTCTCCGGACGGGCATTGTGCTCAGTGCTAGGGGTGGGGCGCTGGCTAAGATGCTGACACCTTTTAAGTTGGGTTTTGGCGGTCGCATTGGTCATGGCCAGCAACTTATGAGCTGGATCAGCTTGCCCGACCTCGTTTCAGCCTATGTCTTCGCCGTGGAAAATGTAAGCGTGCGAGGTGCGGTCAACGCGGTGGCACCAGAGCCGGTCACAAACAGTAAGTTTACGAAAACACTCGGCAAGGTTTTGGGTCGCCCCACTGTTTTACCCTTGCCTATAGGCCTTGTTAAAATGCTCTTTGGCGAAATGGGTAGGGAAACCGTACTCAGCAATCTGGGCGTCCTCCCAAAGTCACTAAATGAGCTTGGTTTTGAGTGGCAGCAAGCCGAACTCGAAACCGCTTTAAAACAAACACTGTCTTCATCTTAGGTTTTCGTCTCTATTCTTCATGCAAGCCACAGACGTCCTTATCATCGGAGCCGGAATTTCCGGCCTTATCTGCGCTACAGAACTACGCAAGGCAGACAAGTCCGTGCGTATACTCGACAAAGGTCGCGGTCTCGGTGGGCGCATGGCTACACGTCGTATGGCGGGTGGTCGGCTGGATCATGGCGCACAATATTTTACGGTGCGCGACCCTCGCCTCCAAGCCTATGCTGATGATTGGCTCGTAGCAGGCATTATTAAGGAGTGGTTTCGCCACCTGCCTGAAGATTCCAATCCCGACGGTTACTCTCGTTACTGTGGTATCAACGGTATGACTGATGTCCCGAAGCATTTAGCTAAAGAGCTTGATGTCTGTAATTCTCAGCAGGTCATTGAGCTATCCCGCGATGCAGATCGATGGATTGCTCGTACCGCATCTGGTGATTCTTTTTATAGCAAGCACCTAGTGATCACTTCGCCACTTCCGCAGGCGATGAATCTACTCGATTCGACTAGATTGAGCTACGCCAAGGGTGCAAGCGATTCGCTACGAGCCGTTCGTTACGAGCGCGGTCTCGCAACACTCGCGATTCTAGATGGTGCCAGTGGTTTACCTGAACCCGGCGGGATTAAAATCCACGAAAAACCACTCACTTGGATCGCTGATAACCAGCAAAAGGGCATCTCACCCGATGTTTCTGCAATCACTATACATGCCGATGCGGATTTTGCTGAGGCTCATTGGGATTCACCTAACGAGGTGCGCGGCCCGCTCATGCTCGACGCGGCGGCTCCGCATCTCAGTGCAAATGTCCTCGAATACGACTGCCATCGGTGGGGGTTCACTACTCCTGAGAACCCGTGGCCCGATCCTTACTTTCAAAATGCCGGCCTTCAATTAACCCTTGCGGGCGATTCATTTGGTGGCGCAAGAGTTGAAGGGGCCGCGCTCTCTGGCATAGAAGCCGCCGCTGCCGTGCTCTTAGGCTTAGTGTAGCACAGAAATCTAGATACAAAAAAAGCCCGTGATTCGTTTCCGAATCACGGACTTTTCAATAACCTATTATCGAATCCGAAGATTTTATAAAAAGGTGAGGTATGGGAGCTCGCCACGCTCTCTTTCCTCGATTCACTGGCATTGGGCGCCCTCATCACCCGTCGAGTGATTATTGGCTGCCAGTTCCCCGACGCTGTGTCATACTGCATGAACGATTGCGATATGTTTCGGTCCTACAGCGGAACCTGATTCCAGCGTAAGCACTGAATCCTTGTTGGGTGAGACTTCTCTGCCCAGTTTTGCGCTTGTCTGCCGACACTCACAGTCCGAACACGGATCGGTAGTGGTTGAGATCTCCTCTTCCGTTCCTGTAGCCCAAGGTCAGCATCGATTCCTTGCGTCACCGATCGTTTGCCCTAGGCAACGGGTCTTGTCTCTTAACCCTCAAGTTGCTTTTATTGTCTCAAACGGACGGCCTTTCTACAGCCTCCCGCGCTTCAGATTTTATCGCGTTTCCATGATCACTGCCCGTATTAGGGCGCCTCTCACAGGGTACGCTCACTCCGCGAAGCCGCAGTTCTTTTTCCCGTATGGATTGCGACACCCCTACGATCTAACAGCATTCATTTCGTTCACACTGTCGAACTACGTCATTTACTCCGCACTAACTCACAGTAGCAACTGTCGATCTGTGACCGACTGTGTTTGCTCCTTTGTTCCGAACCGCAACTAGGAGCATCACTCGGATTGCAGCTGGTTCTTACTGTAGTGTGCTTTTTGTTGCATCACTTTAAGTTGCCGCTCACCGCCAGACTTCAATTACGTGTTAAATCGATAAGGCACGAACCTTTTCGTTGAAGCCGGTGACATGTGCCTGCCGTATACAAATGCCCGAAGACAATGTCGTTACCTTAAAGGCAACTCGCAGCAGGGGCTGGGAACGTTAGCTCATCCCAACCATTTTTTCCAAACATAAGTTTGTAATATATCTTGAAGTGGTGTTCCTAACTACTTGCGCAGTCTTGTTCGCACTTCACTTCTGTCAAAGATCACATTCCCGAAGGAATACCTAATCATGCAAAATTCTTTTTCGTTGTCAAGTGTTTTTAGTTGTAAAACATTGCAGATCAACGACTTGTGAATAAATATGCGAATAAGTTTCTAAGCAACTGTTACCAAACGAGTTAAGTTTTCTTATTAGCGTATTTGCACTGTGAATAAGTCAAGTTTCTCAAATTATTATAAAAAAGTTTCTTTTTTTTATAATTTTTAGCTAACGAATTGGTTCGGTTTATCTCTTTAAAAAGCCAACATGTTATCCTTAGATACTTGGCTTCAATGGGCGAGTTCTTTAGGTACAATAATAGGCGATTTTTTTATAATTCCGGAATCAAATTTCTAGGATCGTAGAAAGAGCGAAGCTTTTGATCTTTGAGGGTGCCGGTAAGCTCGAATTGGAGAAGGTTGGGTATCGGTTTTGTAATGAGGTCGCCAATTTTGCGTAGATTGGAACCGGGCTTACCGGCGTTACCGAGGAGCTTAACTTCAACATTCATGTTGAGCGTTTGATCGCTAAGGCAGAGTGTCCCCGGAGCGTCGATCTGGGTGCGGTCTCCGTCTATACGAAGGGGGTTGAAAGTGACTAGATCGTCCTTGTAGAGGAAGTCGCCACGCATGCTGTTGAGATTAAAGGAGGTGAAGCTCAGTTGCGTGTTTTGCAGGATCTTAGATAGAGGTCCGAGTAGCTGGATCGTACCTAGTTTATCGTTACGGATTTCAAAGTGCCCGAAGCCCTGGTGCTTGAAGAGATCTTCAGTCGGGCCTTGTCCTCGTATATTGAGGTCGATTCGCGCATTCTCACTTTTGGGCTTAGTCGTTTTTAAACTTTGTAGACTTCCTTCAATATGATCGAATTGCGGAAGATCGCGTAGTGCCTGCTTTTGATCGGCATCTTTTAGATCGAGCGCGTAGCGCAATGAATTCTTGGCTTCTACTGGCATGAAGATATCTATCATGGCGGTGGCTAGGCCGTCAGCGTAGCCAAGCTTAACCTCGCGTAGGTGAGTGACTTGAGGGCGTCCGAAGAGCTTGAAGCTGAGATGATCGAGTGGCACGTCTTTATAGGTGAGCGGGTGGTCGAGATTGGTGGAAAGATCGATGTAACTTTTGTCTTCATATTCGGAATAGGCTTTGTTAAAGATGGCAGCTTGAAGTTGTATTAGTGGGGTGCTAGTAGTTTTAAAGTTAGTGATGACTGTGGCTACATTGCTTTTGAAAAGTTTGGCCGCTTCGGCCAGAGGGAATTGAGCTTCCATGTCTAGACGGATCGAAACCGGGCTTTTGACTTTGTCGCGCTTTGAAGCGAATGCGATGTCGCCGCGTGCCCAATCTTGACCCTTACGTAGATTGAGATCGTGCAGTTCGCAGTAGGAGCCACGACCGCGCACAATAAGTTCTACTTCATCAAAAACCACGTCTTTATAGCTTACCTTGCTTGCCTCAGCGTGACCGTAATAAAGGTCGGGGGATTGTCGCTGAGTGTTACCGTATATCGTAAAATCGCTGAGATTGTAGTCAGAGTTACTGAAATCGACATTCTCAAAGATAGCTGCCCACCAGTTAGGAAGAAGCGAGTTATAATCGTAGGGAACAGCGGAACCGATAAGGCTGCCGTGATAATCGGAGCTTTTGGTATCAAGGCTAAATGTAAGATCAAGCCATTGCTGCTGGCGGCGAAGGTAAAGATCTTCGATTACGAAGAGGCCGTTGGCATAGCTGGCGTGTGCATTAACATGATCAAAGGTGAGCTCGTTGATTCTGAGTGCTTCAAATTGAGCCGTGAGATCGGTGTGTTTGAGGTCAAAGCCGTCTTCAAAATCTAGCTTGAGTTCGTAATAGGGGAGTGTCTCGGGGACGATTTTTGGAATTTTTTCGGTAAACTCTACGGGAATAAGTTTGATGAGATCTAGACATCCAAGTGCATGCACTTGGGCACTCCATGTCTTGGCGTTAAGTTTTCCGTTTAATTCGATGGCGCCCTTTAAGCTGTTAGCAGCACCTTGAAACGAAATTAGCGGATAGGCATTTGAGTCGATCTGGAGAATGGGAGTGACGAGTTCGAAGTTCTGGAGGTTCAACTGCTTGGCAGCTAGGTTGAGTCGCGGCCATTCGCCTGAGAGTATGCTAGCGAAATCTTCGCAAGGTAACTCTAGTCTGAGGTTTTCTGCGGTCAAATTAAAGGAAGGCACATCTAAGTATTGTGCGGTAAGGCGTATTTCTGATATTGGCTCAAGCTTACCCTCGGCAAATTGGACGACTCCCAAGAGCTGTATTTTCTTGGCATTCGCCTTTGCGTGCTGCATCTCCTGACTTGTTATGCGTATTTCGATTTGCGTTGTGTTGGCATCCAGATGACTAGATTTAAAGGCAACGGTGGGCGTCAGAAAGTAACTGATTAGTTCCTTCTGTTGAGATAGTGTGGCCGCTTGAGTGTAAAAGCTATTGATGGCCATATCGAGGTCTAAAGCTTCGGCACCATCTTCCATAAAGGTCGGCAAATCGAAGGAGCCGCGCAAGCGTATGCTTTCATGTAATGCGGCGAAGCGATCGACTTTCCAAGTGTCGTCAGATGAAACTAGTCGAAAGGTAACGTGCTCTAATACAGGACTATGATATCCATCAGGCGAATACACAGATGGGGCGAAGAGTGTCCCCTTGGATAGTAAGAGACTCTCTGCTCTGGGCATTATATTGAAGCCTCGCCAATTCAGTTCAAGTTCGGCGGCATCGGCTCGGAAGAGGGATTGCTCAATATTTGCGGCACGTAGTTCGATGCCTTCGAATTCTATAGAAGCATCTGATCGCAGGCGGATTCCATCGATACGAAGGACGATACCAGAGGGTAATTTTTTGGCGATGAGCTGATTACCCAAATTTGTGGGAATCGGTAGGTGACCGTAGATGAGTAGGCACCCCACGACAAAGGCCTGCGCCATGAAGATAAGTAGCAATGTTGCATCAAAAAACAGCTCTAGCATGGTGACTAGATGAAGTTTTCTAATGCGTGGCATGGTTCGCGTGGCAGGTTACAGTTGATTAACTGGACGTGAGCAAGTTTGCAGACTACGGTGTGTTGATTTGCGCAGGTGCTTTTAATGGCTCTATAAGCTTAGGTTCTAATACTGGCTCTTCTGCCATCTCTGGCGGGATTTCCATCTCGTCGGTCAGTTCGTAAAGTGCTTCGATTAGTGTCTGTGGAATTTCGAAGATAGTGTTGTATTGTTTCGACCCGGCTACTTGAACTGTACCAGAAAGGCGTTTGGTCAGTACGTATTCACGTGTCTCCGTGCGGTCGGTCTCGCCCCCAGGTAGCTGGATCGTGGCGCTAAGTTGGAAGATCCACGGCAGTGAATTTTCTTCGTCGACGGGATAAGCTTCAGTATAACTATCGATGAGATAGCTCTTAACCTCAAACTTACGTATGGCGTCGAGCAAGACGCGTATTTGATCTCCATGCTCGGTATCGAATTCTCCGATCAGATCATTCCAGCCCATATTTTCTTGGCTAATTTTGTAATCGAAGACGACTTCGTTTTTTTCTAGGTTGGTAAGTTTAAGTGCGCTAATACGTGCCGCAGAGGGAAGCATGTCAAGTAAGCGATTACGATAGTAGTGGGTATCGATCGGAATCATGCGCAGAGTCGTATAGCGCTCTACTTCAAAGATGAAATCAGCTAAGTCTGTTTTCGCGTATAATACATCCTCTCTACCTTCAGGATGCGCGAGCATAAGTGTTAGTGGATCGCCTACAGAGAAGCTGAGCGTCACAAGGCGGCGTGGGTTGTTGAAGCCGTAATTCTCGTTGTCATATGCGGTGGGGGCATCAGCGGTAAACCCGCTCGCCCGAAGGGTAGAGAGATTTTTAAGCAAGCTATCCATGATTGCTGGATCCGCGCGATAAGGCTGGATCTCATTTTCGCCATTTCTCTCAAGGACTTGCCAGTCGTTTTCGCCAGTTTCTAGTTTTTGTAGCCGTATCTTGCGGCCATTTTCGGATATGTTGATGGTGGATAGCTTGCTTGGGTCAAAGCTCATGAAATTGCGCTCGCGAAGGGCTTCTTGTGCTTCGCGCAGGATGTCAAAAGGGCGGGCGAGTACAGTGAAAACCGCAGGATTATTTTCGAGTTTAGCGAAGTATTGAGGTGCACCTTGCGAATTGGGATCGAGATTGCCGACGATGAGTGACTGGCGGCGCTTATTGCCGTGGATGGTGACCTGCATGAAGGGGTTTTCAAGGCCTCGAAGTATCAGGTTGGTTTGTTCGGTCTCAATAAAACGACCCACTTTGGCAGCGGTCAGAGTATTGATTGTGTTGTCGACGAGAGTAGGGTCTGCTTTTGCTGCAAGGGGTGCCTCGAAAGTCCAAGCGCCATTGTTGCGAGCGAGGCGCACTTTTAGCGAACTGCCATCGGCAGTATTTTCCGAGCGGATCTGCAGACCAAGTGCGTCGACCTCAAAGACAGGTATATCAAATATGTCGCGGGTGCGAAGATCGTTCAGGTCAACGAGCAGACCATCAATGACTTGGCGGTCGACGACAAAGATCTCCCGTTCGTCGGGGCCTAATAAATAGACATTATTGCCTATTTCGGTTAATGTGCCGATACTTAGGGAAATGCTTTCTTCGCCTTCAGCGATGACGATCCTCAGTAAAGGGTTTTCGAGCCCGTAGTCGGCTAGGGATTGTCCAGTCTTTTCAATATCATCGACTGGAAAGGAAGCTTCTTCTTCGAGAAACTGTAGCTGATTTAGAATACGATTGATCGCGAAATAGTTGGCTGACCATTGCATCGGCTTGAGAAGATACCAAGTTGAACCTTCGCGTTCAAGAATACGGGGCGTTTCGATTCCACGTCCATGAAGTTCGATGCGGTCAGCGTCGATTAATTCCCGTCCGATCTGTCCTGAAAGGCCGCCGGTGCTTGGCTCAATTTGTCTAGCTTGGTGGTTAAGGTATGCAATTAGACCAAAGCTAATGACATTGAGTGCGAGAAGAAAAATTGTAAATTTGAAACGCATATGCTTAATGGCGGCGGATGAGATAAATGAGTAACCCGAGGAGCGCAGTGGTACCCGGTATGATTGAGTAGTATATGAGGGTTCGGTATAGGTCACGCTCGCTCATGACGACTTGGTAACTCTCCAGTGGCCGAGTCGCGATGTTCAGCATGCTATTCTTAGCGAGTGCCCAATTCATCGAATTGAAGAAAAGTGTCCGGTTGCCGAAGGCGCGTAGGCGGTTGTTGGCGATGAAATCAGAATTACCAAAGGTGACAAAGCGGCCTCCGGGGATATTAATCCCAAGCTCTGTACCTGCAGTGCGTGTGGAAACTGTGGCGATGGCGACGGGGCCTTTGAGGTCGCGCCCCTCGTCGTATTTGATCGGATCTTGCGTTTTGTAGTCTCGCTCTCCCCAGCTCTGGTCCGAGGTGCCGATGATTTGAGTAACCTTTAGGCGTGGGTCTTTGAGAGAGCCTGGATCGGTGCGCACGGGGCGCGGAAGACCGAAAAGAGCAGTAATCTGGTAATCGACAAGTAACTCTGTGATCGGGTGCTCAGCGAAGCGACGTATAATTAGATCGCCGCCTTGAGCACGAAAGTCGGGGCCGATATCCTCAACCATCATGTCATCAGCAAGCACGCCCCAATCATAGAAAAGCTCTTCCATGCCGTGGCGACGGCCGGGATCTATCAACACCATCATTCGGCCATTGCGCTCGCTCATGTAGCGACGCAGCTTTTCGACTTCCTCTGAGAGGAGGCTGGCCTGCGGGGAGGGTACGACTATCAAGTCGGCATCTACTGGTACATTTTCGTCCATCGTTAGATCAAGCGTAGCGAGTATGTAATTACGCTCACGAAGAAAGGCTTCAAGTTGTGAGAGGCCTCGCAGGGGATCGACATCGTCGAGGCGCATTTCGCCGTGGCCGACTAGGAAATAAATTTTATCTTCATCTTTTGCGGATACGTCAATGATTGCTGAGGTGATTGCCTTTTCGCCGCGAAAGCCTACTATCTGATTATCTGCTACCTCGTAAAGTTCAGCTTGGCGAATCTCTCGGGTGCGATCTCCCATAGTGACTAGGATGATGTTCTCCTGTCTTAGGTTATATTTGTTGTCTATATCTTGAGCGCGCTTTCGCTGGCGATAGATGTCGACGAACTCGATGTTGATGTAGGCCTTACCCGCCTTCATGCCCTCGGCCTCGTATTCGCGGAAGAGCTTACGCAAGTGTTGGTGAATCTGTTTTAGCTCGGCGACTTCGGGATCATTCGGAATGGTGACGATGATGTTGACAGGCTCCACTAGCCCACGGATGTATGCTTTTGACTCAGGCGCGAGGGTATAGCTACCCGACTGTGTCAGGTCGATCCTTCTGAAGTATTTTGCTGCCAAATAATTGAGTGAGATAATCAAGCACAACCCGAGTATGATCTGGACTATGCGATTGGCTACGCGGAAACGTCGGGCGAGACGGTATTCGTTGAATCGATTGATTTGCATCAGGCAATGTTAGTGCTTTAGGCTTTAGCTTCGATCACGAGGGTAGAGAGGCCGAGCAATAGAAAACTAGTACTGGCGTAATAGAAGAAGGGACGAGTATCGATAATACCGCGCGAAAAGTCGTCAAGATGTTCGAAGATTTGCAAGTAGTTGACTGCGGCGACTGCCCAACTAGAGAATACGCCCTCGGCATCGGCAAGATTACCCATTTGTTGGCCACCGATAATGACGACGAAGAGAGTCGTGAAGGTAAGCATCCCCGAAACGAGTTGGCTGCGGGTAACGCTACTGGCAAAGATACCAATCGAAATGAAGAGTAGGCCACTTGTTGCAAGGAAGAGGAAGCTGCCTGCAAGCGGTTCCATTTCTAAGAGTGCGCCATTTTCCGCGGCATTAGGATAGAGCTTCCCGGTGAATAAGGGAAAGCCAATTGTCAATATCCATAGCAGCATATAAAAAAGGTAAGCCCCTGTGAATTTACTTAAAATTACAGACACGCGTGAGGTCGGCGTGGTCATTAGTGTGTCCAAAGTTCCGATACTTCGTTCACCTGCGATACTTCGCATTGTCAAAAGTGGTACGACGAAGAAAACAGGAATCCAAAAAACGCTAAAGAACTGCACGCTAGGCAATGTCTCCGAGGGAGTATTGACCATGCTACGTAAGATCGCCCAATAAAGAAAACCCATAAGGCAGAGGAAGAGTACTGCGGCGATGTAAGTGGCCGGGCTGATAAACAGCATGCGTAGCTCGTGCTTAAGTAGTATAAAAAAGTGGCGCACTGTGAGTGGTGGGTAGTGATTGGAAGGAGACTAAGCGCTAATTTTGGGCTTGGTTTCGATGGTTTCTTCCCAAGACCGCTTGGTTGCGGCGAGGAAGATCTCTTCAAGGTTGGGCTCGCAGGGAGCTAAGCTGTGGAGGGTGAACTCACGCTGATTACTGAGTAATTGTATGAGTCGTGGGCCTAGGTAACCTTCGTTTTCGACGCGTAGGTTTAGTTTAGACCGATTTTCGGATATCGGGGTGCTTTCGAGGATGGCCGCATCGATTCCCCGACTAGCGAGGCAAGTGGTGACAGCGGTGTCGTTGCCTTCTACAACTAAACTAAA
The DNA here is from genome assembly GCA_022448605.1 of Puniceicoccaceae bacterium. Lineage (GTDB taxonomy): Bacteria > Verrucomicrobiota > Verrucomicrobiia > Opitutales > Coraliomargaritaceae > Thalassobacterium. The sequence goes on from JAKVCM010000218.1 coordinate 14,724, forward strand.
GCGGCTACTAGGTAGAAACTCTTCGCGTAGCTCCGTGCTTGTGCCCGCTGCGACGATGCGACCGCGGTTTATGATAATTATGCGGTCGCAAGAGCGCTCGATCTCGGGCAGAATGTGACTGGATAGGATGACGGTGTGCTTGCCACGCAGATTGTCGATTAGTTTACGGATACCTTGAATTTGATGGGGATCGAGGCCGATGGTCGGCTCGTCCATGATAATGACTTCAGGATCACCAAGTAGGGCATCGGCGATTCCGACGCGTTGGCGAAAACCCTTGGAGAGTGTGCCAATGATTTTGCGGCGGGCTGTACGGGCAAGGTCGCAAATTTCCATCGCCTCTTGGACGGTAGAGCGGAGCTTGTGACTTGGGACTTCTTTGAGTCTCGAACGAAAGCGTAGATACTCGACTACCCTCATGTCGTCCGGTAGAGGATTGTTTTCTGGCATATATCCAATTTTACGTTTCACCTCGTGCGGGTTTTGCGCTACGCAGATGCCGCCGACCCAAGCCGAGCCCGAGGTGGCCGACATAATACCAGAGAGGATCCGCATAGTTGTACTCTTGCCCGCGCCATTAGGACCGAGGAATCCAACAACTTCACCCGGATTGACCGTAAAGTTGACTTTGTGGATAGCGGTCAAGGCCCCGTATTGGCGGCTTAGATCTTTGACTCGTATGCTGGGGGTGTTTTCCATAGATGGACGATTGTTCAGATAGCTCAGATCAGAAGGAAGAACTCAGAGGCTGGCAATCCGTTACTTGACTTTGTAAGGCCTATTTTTCACTAGTTCCAATCTATGGACTCCACTCTTGCAAGAATTCCAAGAGCGGTGCATTTGTTTATTATGGAAATTACTCTAACTACGCCGGCGATCCTTTTTCCAGCTGTGAGCCTTTTGATGTTGGCCTATACCAACCGCTTTTTAGCCATCGCAAGTATAATCCGTGTGCTGCATCGTCGTTATAAAGCTGAAGGCAGCGTTGTAGTGCGCCGCCAAATCGAGAATTTGCGCGCACGACTTGGGTTAATTCGTAAGATGCAAACCTTCGGCATCTTGAGCCTTTTCGCCTGTATCCTCTCGGTCATCGTACTTTTCCTCGGGCAGTTGATCCTCGGTAAAATTCTCTTCGGCCTCAGCTTAGGACTAATGCTTACCTCCCTGCTTTATTGCCTGATGGAAATACACCTGTCTGGCCGAGCCTTGGAGATTGAGATGGAGGATATGGAGAAGTAAGGGTCTGCTGTTAAAAAACTAATTATTAGCTTCTAAGTCCCAAATTATTTTACGGCAAATTCGTAGTGCCCATCAGGAACTTATCACATTCGCGAGCGACGGCACGACCTTCATTGATCGCCCAGACAATGAGCGATTGGCCGCGGCGCATGTCACCCGCAGCGAAGACACCTTCGACACTAGTCTCAAATTCACCGTATTCGGCCTTCACGTTAGAGCGAGCGTCGAGGTCGAGGCCTAACTCTTCGGCGATGGTTGCTTCGGGGCCCAAGAATCCCATGGCAAGCAGAACAAGCTCTGCTTTGAGCACACGCTCACTGCCATCGACCTTCTTCGGAATGAAACGTCCGTTGTCGTTTGTCCATTCGATGTCATGAATATGCACGGCTTTGACCTTATCGTCTTCGTCGCCTTCGAACTTGCTGGAAGTAACAAGATACTGACGTGGGTCTTCTCCTTGGATTTCTGCAGCCTCCTCTTGACCGTAGTCCATTTTGTAAGTTTTGGGCCATTCAGGCCATGGGTTATCCGCTGCGCGCTCGTCGGGAGGCTTCGGCATGATCTCGAGCTGTGTCACGCTCTTACAGCCGTGGCGTAGTGAGGTGCCTACGCAGTCAGTGCCGGTGTCACCTCCACCAATAATGACAACGTTCTTACCCTTAGCCAATTCGCTGAATTGTTCAGACTTTCCTTCTTTGATGTCCCAAAGCTCTTTTGTATTCGGTGCAAGGAATTCCATCGCGAATCGGATGTTTCTCAGATCGCGGCCTTCGATTGGTAGATCGCGCGGTTTGGTAGCACCGCAGCAAAGCACGACGGAATCAAAGTCTTCCATCAGTTGCTTGGAGGAAATGTCTTTGCCGATTTCGACACCGCAAGTAATGGTAATACCTTCGGCTTCCATCAACTCAGTACGGCGAGTGACAATGTCCTTCTCTAGCTTCATGTTAGGGATACCATACATAAGGAGTCCTCCTGGACGATCGGCGCGTTCGTATACGGTCACGAGGTGCCCGGCCTTGTTTAGCTGGTCGGCTGCTGCGAGACCTGCAGGTCCTGATCCGACGATGGCGACCTTCTTACCCGTGCGTTCCTTGGGAGGGGTAGGGGTGACCCAACCTTCATTCCATGCTTTATCAATGATGGAACACTCAATGTCTTTAATCGTGACGGGTGGCTCGATCACACCGAGCACACAAGAGCCCTCGCATGGAGCTGGGCAGACTCGACCAGTGAACTCGGGGAAGTTATTCGTCTTCATTAGGCGCTCGTAAGCGCCCTGCCATTTGCCTTGGTAAACGAGATCGTTGAACTCGGGTATAAGATTGTTGACCGGACAACCGCTGGCCATGTTAGCGAGGGTGATTCCTGTATGGCAATAAGGTGTGCCGCAGTCCATGCAACGTGCGCCCTGCTTTTGCACTTTTTCTTCGTCAAAATGTTCGTGTATTTCGTCCCAATCTTTGACGCGTTCGAGTGGCGGACGATTCGCAATTGTCTTGCGCTCGATTTCCATAAATCCAGTTGCTTTTCCCATATTTTTAAGAGTTGAAAGTTGTTAGTTGGGAGTAGAAAGAGTTCATTTTGGTGGCTAAATCAAATTTTCTGATCTTGTCTTTCGACCCCTTAATTTTGGCTGCAGGACACTAGTGACCTGCCTTCACGTTTTCTTCAAATGCGGCTTGGATGGCTTCGTCGCCTGCTAGACCACGTTCTTCAGCTCGTTTGACGGCGTGTAACACGCGCTCATAATCCTGTGGAAGGATTTTGAGAAAATTGCCGGCGGTTTCAGGCCAGTCAGCGAGGATGCTTTCGGCGCGCTTCGAGCCGGTGAGAGCAAAGTGCTTCTTGAGTTTCGCTTTGACTAGGTCTATCTCTTCGTCGCCACACTCGATTAGTTGGTAAACGTTGACCATATCTGGATTCAAGCGGTTTTGAACGAAGTCGCCCGATTCATCATAAATGTAAGCAATGCCGCCAGACATGCCTGCTCCAAGGTTACGACCAGTCGTGCCGAGGTTCATTACCATGCCACCGGTCATATATTCTAGCGCGTGATCACCGAGTCCTTCGACCACGGCTTCGACGCCTGAGTTTCGGACGCAGAAGCGCTCGCCAGCCATGCCTGCGATGTAAGCTTCACCGCTGGTCGCTCCGTAGAAGCACACGTTGCCCGCAATGATGTTTTCATGGGCTACGAATGGTGAAGCAGGGTCGGGACGGACGATGATCTTCGCGCCGGATAGGCCTTTGCCTAGGTAGTCATTTGTGTCACCAATCACATTAAAGGTCATGCCTTTGGGACAAAATGCGCCGAGTGATTGACCGGCAGACCCAGTAAGATTCACCTTTATTGTATCTTCAGGGAGGCCTTCTGCGCCATATTTACGAGAGATGTCTGCGCCTGTGATCGTGCCGACGACGCGGTTGATATTTACGATGGGCAGATCAATCTCGACCGACTTACCCTCCTGGATCGCGGGTTGCGCCCGTTTTAGGATCTCGGTGAGATCGAGCGAACGTTCTAGGAGATGGTCTTGATCCATCTGGCAGTAGGTTCCGACTTCGGGGCCAACGTCCGGGCGATAGAGGATTTTACTGTAGTCAAGCCCTCTGGCTTTCCAATGATCAATGGCGGCGCGCATTTCTAGTTTGTCGACACGGCCGACCATTTCTGGGATCGAACGGAAGCCAAACTGCGCCATGATCTCGCGGAGCTCTTCGGCGACGTAGTTCATGAAGTGAACAACTGCGTCAGCGCCACCTGCAAAG
>JAKVCM010000219.1 GCA_022448605.1 Puniceicoccaceae bacterium
ACGCGAAGCATGTTGTTGAAGTCCAATTCCTTCTTCTTGCGGCGCTTAGCCTGTGCAGGCTTGACGAAGTAGCGCTTTGCGCGCACATCACGAATGACACCCTCACGGTCGAGGCGCTTCTTAAGACGGCGGAGCGCACGTTCCATGGGCTCGCCTTTGCGGACTTTTACTTCAAGTGACATATATGCAGTAGTTATTAGTTAGAAAAGAGGCGTGAAAATGGCTCTAGAGGTGATCTCGTCAACCCTTTTTTGGGAGTTATTCATTCCTGCTCATACTTAGAAACGCATCGGATTTGGCACGGAATCGACTAATGTGCTAGCTTAGATTAGTCCTCCAAACTCAACGAAACGACGTTCTCAATGTGGCGGGTATGCGGGAAAAGGTCAAAGGGCTGCACTTTGGTAATCTTATAACCACCTTCGATGAAATCTTTGAGATCGCGCGCTTGAGTGGCTGGATCGCAGGAAACATATACGAGGCGTTGTGGACGATATTGAAGCAGCTGTTGGCGAAAACTCTCGTCGCAACCTTTCCTTGGGGGATCGATGACCATAGCGGTAGCCTCTGAGGGGAATTTGAGTCCATAGAAGATGGCCTCAGCCTTACCTATAACAAAGCGGGCATTCTTGATTCCGCTTATCTTACAATTGGCCTGTGCCCAGCGTACTGCAGGCTCGCTAATTTCAATCCCGGCCACTTGTTCAAAAGATTTTGCAGTGGAGAGTGCGAAGAGCCCCACACCACAGTAAGCATCTACGAGGTAACGAGCATCTTCTGCGGAGGCCTCTTTCGCGACATGCTCAACGAGGTCGGGCAGAATGTAGGGATTATTCTGGAAAAACTCGCCCGCTTTAAATTGGAAAGTGACCTCACCCACCCGCTCCGAGACGATGTCTTGCGGGTCTTTGACCACACCTTCAAGCACGTGCCGCATGAACAGTGTGCCGCCCCTTTGACGGCGCTTTTTACCACCAGAACGACGGGCTTCTTCGCGGGCATCAGGTAAAGCTGCATTAATCGCATCCGTTGCGATGGGGCAATGTTCGACGTCGATGATCTGATTGCGACGACCGTATTGCAAAAACCCGATGGGCTGCGAACCTTCTCGATCAGGGCGATTGTAGTGCGGCGTGATCTTTGAGCGGTAATTATAGACCTGCGGTGAGCCCTGTGAGAGTGCCACTGGGAACTCGATATCACCGAGCTTTTGCATGAGCTCTTCAACGTGCTGTGTCTTCTCTTTAAGCTGTCGCTCGTAGCTAATGTGCTGATACTGGCAACCACCGCATCGTGAATAGAGCGGGCATTTCGGCTCGATCCGATCAGGCGAAGCTTCGAGGACTTCGACTAAGTCGGCGTCGGAGTAATTTTGAAAGTTACGAAAAATGCGAGCTTTGACGCGCTCACCAGGAATAACAAAGGGCACCATGACGACCCAACCGTCCACCCGGCCAACTCCCATCCCAAGGTTAGTTAGACTATCAATAGTGAATTCAAGCTCATGATGATATTCAAAAGGCTCAGCTACAAAATTTTTTGGCACTTGCATCCCCATGCCCTCCCGTATGCTAGGATATGTTGCAATTCTAAAATCGCAATGCTCCCATCTCATGGAAGAACTTTACATCCAAAGTCGACAAAACGATCAGGTTAAGAATCTAGTCAAGCTGCGCGAGCGCAAATATCGTGAACGTCAATCGCGCTGCCTCATAGAGGGACTGCGTGAAATTGGTCACGCTCTGACTGCAGGCTTGGAGATCACACATCTTTACTATTGTTGTGATTTTTTTCCGAGCGACATGCACGCGACATTTATTGCTGAACATAAAAATGCAGATAAGTTCCAAGTGATTGGAATGAGCCCAGACGCATTTGCGAAAGCTTCCCACAGAGAAGGGCCCGATGGATTGATCGCGATTGCAATGCAACAAGGCAACGTGCTCGCCGACTTATTACTGGACGAGACGCCACTCTTACTCGTGCTCGAAGGGATCGAAAAGCCCGGTAATTTGGGTGCGATTCTACGTAGTGCAGTTGGCGCAGGTGTGGATGCGGTCATACTGGTCGATTGTGTGCTAGATTTGTATAACCCAAATGCAATCCGTTCCTCGCAGGGCCTACTCTTTGCTCTGCCAATTGTTTCGACTGACCGCGACACGCTGACCAATTGGCTAGACGTAAAAAACATCGTCGGCTGCGCGACAACTCCAGGCAGCAAAAAGCTGCACTGGGAAGTAGACTATAAGCAAGGTCTTGCCCTCTACATGGGTAGCGAAAGCGATGGCCTAAGTGACTACTGGCTAGAAAAAGCGACTCACAAAATCCGTATCCCGATGGCGGGACAGGCCGACTCACTCAACGTGGCCGCCGCCGCAGCAGTTTGTTTATATGAAGCTAGGAGGCAGCGAGCTAAGATAGACTGAAACCTAAGCAGTGATTGGGACAATCACCCTCCTGCATAATATTTCATTCTTCACCCAAGAGGATGGAAAGTATTTGCAGAGGAATAACGCAGAAAAATATGCCAAGAGGAAACCGTCGCATACTATACAAGTTTAAAGTAGGCAGCTATTCCGAACACAATGATGCTTCACGCTCAAGAAGAGTAGGGTGTGAATAATGGAAACTGCTATAAACGGGATGAGGCGTCAAATTACTTAGGTTCTCTTTATGGAGCTTTCGCAAAGCCTGTGAAAGAGGTGTATACGTACTCATTGCATCACGCGCAAATGCATCGGCTTCATACTCATGCTTCCGAGATAAGTAACTCGTCAATGGCGATAACCAAAAAGTGATGAGCCCACTAAGCAGCAAAAAAAGTAAAAAGACCGGCACGATCTGTCCATCCGCCATCGCGTTGAAATGAAAGGCTTCTACAAACCAGCCTGCGTTGGCCAGCCAACCGAGCACCGCAAACATGCCGAGGGATGAGAGTGCGCCCATAACCATCATTTTTGGGATGTGACCAAGTTTGTAGTGCCCGATCTCATGCGCGAGCACAGCCTCCAGTTCATCGGCTTCCATTTGCTCAATCAGTGTATCGAATAATACGATGCGACGGAAGCGACCAAAACCAGAAAAGAAAGCGTTGGAATGCCCCGAGCGTTTGCTACCGTCCATCACTAGGATGGTCTGCGCTCGGAAACCAGTGCGATCGGCCAAAGCGAAAAGGCGCGTCTTTAGCTCACCCTCCTCCATCGGTTCCAGTTTATTGAATAACGGCATGATAAACATCGGATAGGCCACTACCATCACGAGCTGGAATATGAAGAATACCGCGAATCCCCAGACCCACCAGAGTGGACCTGCCACGCCTACCAAAAAGATAAGTAATACCAATAAAGGGTAGCCGATAACAAAGCCGATAATAGTGCTTTTGAATTTATCAATGACCCATAACTTCTTTGTGCTTTTGTTAAATCCAAAACGTTCTTCAAGTTTGAAAGTATTCAACCAGTCAAAAGGAATCGAAGGTAAGCTGAGCAGCAAACCGATCAGAAAGAGCACCAGGGCTTGACCCCAAACACCAAAGCCGAACCAAGCAGTGAAGAGTTCGAAGAAGCATGGCAAAACGCCAAATAAAAGCACCAATGCAAGCACAGCCGCATCGTAAAGATCGCTGACAATACCAAAACGTGTTTTAGCCACGGTGTATTCGACCGATTTCTGATAAGTCGGCAAATCAATAAAGCTAAGAAAGCTATCTGGCACCTCGCCAGCTCGAGCTTGTGTGTAGCGAAGGTTGAGCAAATCGAGCACGATACTCGTGCTGAGCTTCAGGACGAGCAGTAGAATAAAAACGAGCAGCAAGGTATTCATAGTTCTAACTAAAAGGTGACCTCTTCAGCATCTTTCCAGAGTTGATCGAGGCGGTAAAAATCGCGCATCTCAGAAGTCTGTAAATGAATCATAAAATCGAAGGCATCGACGACTAGCCAACCACTACCGAGGCTACGATCTTCTCCTATCAACTGCACATCGGCATCTTTGAGTGCCTGGTCGAGCCCAATTTTGAGCGCCTTGACATGAGGGTTCGAGGTGCCCGTCGCAAGGACAATATAGTCGGTGATCGAGGACTTGCCGCGTACATCAAGCACGCGGATTGCTTCGCCCTTCTTATCTACGATTGCGGCAATGGCACAGCGGATTTCCCCGAGTGTGCAGCTTTCCAATTTACTTGTTTCTTTGGTCATGATAGTCACTAAGAATGCCTATCGGGTATAGAGCTCTCGAGCGCAAATGAAAGCCTCAACTGCAGGAGGCAATAAGTCCGCTACTGAGCAACCTTCAGCAATCAATGCGCGTATCTCGGTCGAACTGTGCTGCATTAGGGGAGCTTCGATTATAACGAAACGAAGACCTTTGACCGCGGACTGAATTATCGAGTGACCAGGACGGCGAAATACGATAAAGGTGACCAGCGAGGCGATCTCTTCAATGCGGCGCCACTGAGACAAAAGCTCAAACTGATCGGCACCAATGATCCAATGTAGGCGACATCTTTCATGCGCCGTTTGGTAAGCCTTAACCGTATCGAATGTATAACTGGTGCCTCCGCGCTCTAACTCACAGGTGTCGACTTCAAAGCGCGACTCTTCTGCGGTGGCAAGACGGAGCATTTCGACACGATCTTTATCTGCGGCCATAGCAGCGTAATTTTTGAGTGGCGATTGAGCAGTAGGGATAAAAATGACCGTATCTAGATCACAATTTCCTAGTGCAGTCCAAGCGACCTCTAAATGTGCCCCGTGCACAGGATCAAAGCTACCGCCGTAAAGGGCGATTGATCTTTGTTTCTTAGTATCGAGGGATGCTTTCATGTTGCAGCTAATAAACGACTCCGCTTTAGGGTTGAGAGCAAGACTTCTATTTAACATCCTAAGTTCATGCAATCCTCCGAAGAAGCTTCGCATCACCTATCCCTAGGAGAGACTCTGCAAGAGCTCTTGAAGGCTGATGACGAACACGGCATCTGTATCAGCGAGGTCGCCCGAGCGGTCGGCGGAAAGGGCTTTGGTTTGCTGCTTGTTGTGCTCTCGCTACCAAGTGCCCTTCCTGTGCCAGCACCAGGTTACAGCACACCTTTTGGCCTAGTGATGACTTTAATTGCTTTGCAAATGATACGTGGACGAAGGACCGTTTGGCTACCACAAAAGATCGGGACTATTCGGATCAAACCAAAGCTAGCTGACAAGATGATTGGTTCTGCTTCAAGATTTCTAAGCAAAATGGAGCGTTACATCCGTCCCCGCCAAAAGTGGATTCGTGGGCGGACAGGACAAGCAAGCTTAGCCCTTGTAGTGTTGATTATGGCCTGCCTAATGATGCTACCGATCCCTTTGACGAACACCTTCCCAGCAATGGTAATTTTTATGATTGGCGTCGGTTTATCCGAAGAAGATGGCTTGCTGGCCATCGGCGCTTTCACGCTTGGATGCTGCGCAGTGCTGCTCTACGTGGGCATCGTCTACATCCTTTTGATACAGGGTGTCGAAGCAATCGAGCAGATTAAAGATTGGATCAAGTCGCTGGTAGACATAAACGAATAGCTTAAAGTCCCCATTTATGCAGCAGCAGAAGCAAGTGCCCTACAAAAAAGCCGATTAATGGCTATAACGATCAAGCTACGCCAGCTTGCCTAGTGCCTCCTGACGGAAGGCTTCGAGCTTTTGAACGATTTCTGCCGAATCGTTCAACTGCATGACTTCGGCGACAAGTCTTTCAGCATCTGCACTGTTAATGTGGCGGATAAAATATTTGACCTCTGGCAAAAGGCTTGAGGTCAGGCTGATAGAATCTGCGCCCATACCGAGTAGAAGCCCCGCAAAAATTGGATCGCTCGCAATCTCTCCGCAAATACTCACGGGTGTATTGGCTGCTTTGCCCCCATCAATAATCGCTTTAAGAGTGCGAAGCACCGCTGGATGAGCGGGGTCGTAGAGGTGCGCGACTTGATCATTAAGACGATCCACGGCAATCAGGTATTGGATTAAGTCATTTGTGCCAATACTCAAAAAATCCGTCTCTTCAGCGAGTAGGTCAATAATCACAGCCGCGCTGGGAACTTCAACCATTGCGCCGACCTCGATGGCTTCGTCAAAGACTTGCCCCTCGTCACGCAATTCTTGTTTAACCGCATCGAATACTTTATTGGCCATACGTAGTTCCATAATGCCGCTAATCATAGGATACATGATCTTCACATTACCGTGAGCGCTAGAACGTAATATGGCACGAAGTTGAGTTTTAAAAATAGCTTCGTTACCAAGGCAAAAGCGGATAGCGCGAAAACCCATAAAGGAGTTATCGTCCTTTACGTTTTCGTCGCCAATGGTTTTGTCACCACCTACGTCAAGGGTACGAATAATTACTGGAAGGTCACCCGATGCTTCGGCCACTGCGCGATACTCCTCATACTGTACTTCCTCAGGAGGATAGCCATGGTGACGTAAGAAAATACCTTCCGTTCGGAAGAGCCCGACACCCTCCGCGTGCATGGCGTTGGCCTGCTCCATTTCCTGTGCACCTTCAACATTAGCCATTAGGCTGATTGACACTCCATCGAGTGTCCGAGCAGGCTCGGAAATAAAAGAGTTAAAAGTAGCGTCTCGCTTCTTCCTTTCGGTTGCGAGCTTTCCATATATGAAAAGGCGATCTTCAGTCGGATTGATGACGACAATCCCCTTGTATCCATCGACCAAAATATGATCACCACTAACTATCTTCTTAGTGCCATCGTGAGTACCAACCACAGCGGGTATTCTTAATGAACGGGCCATAATGACCGAGTGGCTAGTCTTACCACCGCAGTCTGTAACAAAGCCAAGTAGCTTGTTACGATCAAGATCTGCCGCATCCGAAGGCGAAATATCTTCCGAGACAATGATACTCTCAGAAGCCAAATCACCAAGATTCACCTTCTGCATACCAATCAGATTATGTAAAAGGCGGCGAGAAACATCGCCGATATCTGCGACACGCTCTCGGAGATACTCGTCCTCCATTGAACGAAAAAAAGATATATAACGCTGCGCGACGTTATTATAGCAAAACTCTATGTTCTTCATCGAAGTCTTCAGCTCCGCAGATACCTCTTCGAGTAGAGCATTGTCCTCTAGGACGAGCAAATGGGCATCAAAAATACCAGCTTCGCCCTCGCCTAGGCTCTGTGCTATTTTATCACGCACGCCTACGATCTCTGCCCGCGTTTCTAGAATAGCTTTATCGAAGCGCTCGAGCTCAGCGTCGACTTGATCTTCTTTAATGTCAAAACAGGGAACATCCAACTGCTTTTGCAGGTAAACCACGGCACGCCCATGAGCGACACCTGGAGACGCCGCGATGCCTTCGAGTATTAACTCTTCTTTGTTATGTGGTTTGGACACAGTTGGTAATGTTTAGCATGTAGCGGGAGTCGCTAAGAAAAAGAGGGTCTCCTCAGGGAATTGAAGTTTCAATAAAAAATATGCTCGAGCCCCAGGCCTCTTCGCAGATGTCCCGAATCCTCGAAACTTCGCCTGCATCCTGGGCCAAGGCAAAACAGCAGCTACCGCTTCCGCTCATCAAACAAGCAAAGCCTGCTAATCGAAGTTCAGTTAACAGACAGGGGATGGCCAGATACTTACGACCCAGATTGCCCTCGAAGGTATTATGAAGCAGACCTTCAAGCTTTTTCGTGTCTTTAAACAGGGTCAATCGATTGGCAGCTAGCTCCAAAGATTCATAAACTGAGGGTCTCGATTCGTTAAGCCGATTGTAGGCAACAGCAGTATTGATTGCAAAATTTGGTTTGAACAAAACCACCCTCTGTCCTCGTAGTGCCTTATACAATTCGACAGGCAATGCTTCAAGCACTTCGCCACGCCCAGACATCTTCGAAGGGATTGAATCGATAAAAAACGGACAATCTGAGCCAAGCTCTGCAGCAATGGCTCTTAGTTGCTTTTTAGTCACGCAATCGCCTGTCAATTGATTCATAGCGCACAGAGCCACTGCGGCATTACTGCTACCGCCCCCCAAACCGGCACCCATAGGTATGCGCTTATTTAAATCGAAGTCGAAGTAGATGTTCTCTCCAATCTCTTCGCGAAACGCCACCGCCGCCTTCAAGATCAAGTTCGCAAGACCCGTTGGCACTGCAGAATCACTACAATTTAAACGATCTACTCCTGCTTCATTGAGAGAAACAATTAAAGTATCACCAAAAACCAAAGGCGCCACGACCGAGGTTAACGCGTGAAAGCCATCGTCTCGCTGCCGATGCACGAAAAGCATAAGATTGATTTTTGCAGGTGACTCTAGTTTCACGGATTTCATAGCAATTATGCTATTATGGGGACTCCTACTGTGCTCTACCATGAAATTTTCTACTTTTGCACTTTGCCATCAGCTAAAATCGCTTCCTATATCTCTAAGCATGTCCCAACAAGCGCCCTGCCAACTCATTTTAGCACTCGATCTAGAGACCCGCGAAGAAACCCTAGCCATGCTCGACCGTCTTGGCGATTCAATCAAGTGGGTTAAAATCGGCCTGCAACTATTCACCGCATACGGTCCAGACTTCGTCCGCGAGATTTCCGACTGCGGGTATAAGGTCTTTCTCGACCTAAAATTGCACGACATACCCAACACCGTGGCCAAAGCCATACAAAGCATCGCCACCCTTCCCGTCGAACTGCTCACACTCCATGCCAGTGGCGGTAGCGAAATGCTTGAGTGGGCTAACGAAAGCCGTAACGATTACGCTCCCCATCTTAATCTCCTCGCCGTTACCGTGCTTACTTCGATGGACGAAGTCCAACTACGCTCACTCAACATCGACGGCACTCCTGAAGACCAAGTCCTACACCTCGCCGACATCACCCGTAAGTCGGGCGTGCAAGGCCTCGTCTGCTCCTCTTTAGAACTTACGCCCCTCCGGGCCCGCTTCGGGCGAGATCCCATCATCGTCACCCCTGGCATCCGTCCAGCAGGTAGCGCCGACGACGAGCAAAAGCGGGTCATGACACCCGCCGCCGCTGCAGAGGCCGGCTCAAGCTTTATCGTGGTCGGTCGCCCCATCTTAAATGCCGGAGACCCCGCCGCAGTCGCACAATCCATCCAAACCGATCTAAGCTAAAATGTCCTCGATTGCTATACTACTTGCCGCCGGTAGCGGACAACGCATGCAAGGTCAGGTGGAAGACAAAATACTCGCTCCCATTAACGGCCAGCCTGCACTAGTCTACAGTTTGAAAGCATTTGACCGCTCCTGCGTCATTAATAGCTACCTGATCGTCTACCGTGATGAGATACAAAAAAAAGCGATTGAAGCCATTATCGCAGCTCACGGCTTCGGTCATTTGGAAATACAAGTCGTATTGGGTGGCGCCGAACGGCAGCTCTCCGTCATGAAGGCCCTGAACGCCATTGACGAAAATTGCGATTACGTCTTTATCCACGACTGCGCCCGCCCCTGTATCACCACTGAAGCCATTAAAGATGTCTACTCAGCGGTCCAAGAAGACCAGGCCGCTTCCCTCGGACACCCCGTCATCGACACAATCAAGCGGACCGAAGCAACCGACGAATTGCGCAATCTAAGTCTCGAAGACCTTGATCGTAGCCGAATCTGGGCAATGGAAACCCCGCAGGCATTCGCCATGAAAAATATCCTTAAAGCCTACCAAAATGTTATTAAAAAGAAGCTCACTATCACCGACGATACTGCAGCCTTAGCCACCATTGACCTCAAAACCACGCTTGTTCCAAACAAGCGCCCAAATCCCAAACTCACCACTCCCACCGACCTAAGCTACATCGAGCACTTACTAAAGATTCCTAATTCGTAACTCATAATTAAATAAGTGCTTCTCTCCTACCGCAATCTCATCGTCTCCTTCGGCGGTCCTAAACTTCTTGACGACGCTAGGTTCACCATCGCTAAACGCGAGCGCATCTGCCTACTCGGTCGTAATGGTGAGGGCAAGTCCACCCTGCTGCGTATCTTAAACGGGGAAATTGAACCCGATTCAGGTGAGATCGAGGCAATCCCAGGCCTTCGAATTGGCAAGCTCGATCAAGAAGTTCCGGCTTCCCTCGAAGGCACCGTCTTCGAAATCGTCGCCCAAGGCCTCGGTAAGGCAGCGAAGACCATTGCTCAATACCATCACCTGCTTCACGAAATTGGAGAGCACCCCGAAGACGAAAGCATCGGCGAACAACTCGACAAGCTACAGTATCAGCTCGACCAGACCGGTGGTTGGGACATCGAAAATAAAGTCGAAAACATACTTCAGCGCGTTGAGCTCGACGGCGACCAAGAGTTTACTTCACTCTCTGGCGGAAACAAACGCCGTGCCCTCCTTGCCCGCGCTCTCATCGCCGAACCACACATCCTGCTACTCGACGAACCAACCAATCACCTCGACATCCCGGGTATCCGCTGGCTCGAAGAGTTCCTCCGAAAAGCCGACACCGCACTACTTTTCGTCTCGCACGACCGCGCCTTCATTCAACGCGTAGCCAACAAAACACTCGACCTCGACCGAGGCCAACTCACCCGCTGGGAATGCGACTACAGAACCTATTTAATCCGCAAAGCTGGGCTACTCGCCGGCGAAGCCAAGCAACAAGCCGTCTTCGATAAAAAACTCGCCGTAGAGGAGGTTTGGATTCGCAAAGGTATACAGGCACGACGCACCCGAAACGAAGGTCGCGTCCGCGCACTCAAAAAAATGCGCAAAGAACGTGCTGAGCGCCGAAATTTCCAAGGCAAGACCAAGCTCGACATTGGCGATGCACAACAATCTGGTCGCAAAGTCATCACCGTGAACGAGATCTCCTATGCATGGGGCGAACAAGCACTAATTAATAACTTCAGTACTACCATCTGGCGAGGCGACAAAATCGGCATAATTGGCCTCAACGGCTCTGGTAAGACCACTCTCCTCAACCTTTTGCTCAAAAAACTAGAGCCCAACAATGGCAGCATTATGCATGGCACTAAGCTCGAAGTCGCTTACTTCGATCAACATCGCAACCAACTCGACGACAAACTAAGCGCAGCCGAAAACGTACATCCCGCCGGCGAGATGGTGAACGTCAATGGCAAACCCCGCCACATCCTCAGCTATCTACAAGACTTCCTCTTCACACCGCACACGTCCCGCTCCCCCATCAGTAAACTATCTGGCGGTGAGCGCGCGCGCCTACTTTTGGCCAAGCTCTTTCTCCAGCCCGCTAACGTCCTCGTCCTCGACGAGCCAACTAACGACCTCGACATCGAGACCGTCGAGCTTCTCGAGGAGCGACTTCTTGAATATAGCGGCACACTCTTACTAGTCAGTCACGACCGTAGCTTCCTTGACAACATCGTCACCAGTACCATCGCCCTCGAAGGCAAGGGCGCAATTGAAGAATACGTTGGCGGCTGCGAAGAATGGCTTAAAAAAGAAGAATTAAAAAAAACTTCCAAAAAAGGAAAAGTAACAAGCTCGCCACCCCCGACACTCGACGATACAACCAAGCGTAGTTTAAACAACAAGGAACGCGAAGCCCTCAAAACTCTCCCCTCTAAAATTGAAAACTTAGAAATCGATCTAGAAAAACTTTCTAACCTGATGGCCTCAGCCGATTACTATCAAAACCCGGAAAGTGACCTCTCTGGCGACGCCAAAAAAGCGGAAGCACTAGAAGTCGAAATCCTCAGATCATACGAACAGCTCGAGAGGCTGGAAGCAAACTAAGAAGATTCTATTAAAAATAATTCCATCCACAAATTATCATAATGAACGGAGACTTCAACATTACCAATTGGACTAATTCGTAGACGCCTTTTTGCACTGATTTTAAATGAGCAGTTTGAAGATAGCAATCATCGGCGGTGGCGCTGCGGGTTACTTCGCAGCCATCACGGCAGCCGAGGCTAATCCTTCGGCAAATGTCATCATCTATGAGCAGAATAAGCGGACCTTAACCAAAGTCAAAATTTCTGGTGGTGGCCGTTGCAACGTCACGCATAACTGCTTTGATCCCAACGAGCTGACCACTCGCTACCCGAGAGGCGAACATGAATTACTCGGCGCCTTCCACCGCTGGCAACCACAAGACACCATAGATTGGTTCGCCGCACGCGGCGTCGCGATCAAAACCGAACCAGATGGCCGCATGTTTCCGACTACCGACGACTCGCAGACCATCATCGACTG
>JAKVCM010000022.1 GCA_022448605.1 Puniceicoccaceae bacterium
GGGAGTCCCTCACCCTCGTAGTGGTCAAAAATACGGATACTTTCGCAGTTGAAGCCTTGGGTGGCCTTCTTGGCGAATTTGGCGACCTCTTTTTCGACATCACCTGCGTAGACGGATTGATCGACGATGAGGGCAAGGTCCTTAGCGGAAGCGGGCTGATTGCTGACGCCTCTATGGCGTCCGCGTTTCGCTTTGCGCTCGAGGAATTTCGGAGTCATCAGGATTGAACCGGCGATCACGGGTGTGGTTAGATCCCAGCGATCTTTCAAGGTGGCAATGTTTAGGAGACCGCAAGTCGCTTGGAAGCCCATCTTGGCAAAGTCCCCTGCTTCAGCGGATTGTCCATTTTGCCAGAGCATGCAGTCTTCAATAGGCTTAAAGCTGAGTTTGCTGGTAGCAGTGCCAGCTATTTCGAGTATTTCGCTAGAGATTGTCTTAGCGGTGTAAAAGTCAGCGACTTCACGCTGGCGCCACTCACGGGAGATTTGATCGGCGACGATTACAAAGCTGACGCAGACGAGCTCGACCATCTCACCTTTGACTTCGCGATAGACATGTCCACGCTCAAAAAAGCGTTTGGCTCCCGTTGCGCGTGCAGCATTGAGTTTGAGTACGTCGAGAAGTCCGGGAAGGAGGGATGCCCTTAGGTGGCTTTGGTCGCTTTGTAGTGGGTTATCCAATGCAAGAACTTTGTGGCTTTCTTGACCGAAAAAGAACTGTGTCTCCTCGGGGTCTCGGAGTGAATAGAGAAAGGCTTCATTGAAGTTTTGCCCAGTCAAGTAATGAGCCACAGCTTCGTTGAAAACATAGATACGGTGGTCGTCATCTTTGATGCCGCGAGCGACGACTTCGGAATCGGGAATCTTGTCGGTTCCGTAAACACGGATGATTTCTTCGATAAGATCGACGTCGCGCTTTAGGTCTTGGCGATAGGATGGGATGGCAACTTCCCAATGGGTGGCGCCATCGCCCTCGTCATGGATGGAAACGCCGAGTCCGAGGGATTCAAGGACGGCTTGCATTTTGGCATCGCTGATATCGAATCCAATGTAGTTTCGAACACTTTGTGGAATGAGCTTGATCTCGGAAATTGTGGGGGTTACTGCGCCCTCTTCGATCAGCTTGCCATCCACAGTGCCGCCAGCGACTTCAAGAATTAGGTCGACGGCACGAAGAGATGCGTAGGTAACGCCCTTAGGATCTACGCCACGTTCGAAGCGATAGGAACTGTCGGAAGAGAGATTGAGCTTTCGCGCGGTAGCACGGATTGAGGTCGGTGCAAAATAAGCAGCCTCCAAGACAATATCAGTGGTCGTTTCTTCAACTTCGGCATCAAGAGAGCCCATGACACCCGCAATAACTAAGGGGCGTTCTGCATCTGCGATGACTGCCATGTTGGAATTTAGCTTACGTTCGACCTCGTCGAGCGTAGTAATCTGCTCTCCCTCACTCGCCATGCGGACGACTAGCTTCTTACCCTTAATTTTGGCGGCATCAAACGCATGCAGAGGCTGGCAAGTTTCGTGAAGAACGTAGTTGGTGACGTCGACAACGTTATTAATCGAACGTTGCCCTGTGCCTTCAATCGCATCCTTGAGCCACTTGGGACTGGGGCCGACTTTGACGCCCTTGATACAAATCGCAGTGTAATGTGGACAGACCTCGGAAGCACTGACTTCTACGCTGGAAATGAGTGCGTCACCTACGGAGGCGTTTTCCTCACTAGCTTTAATCTCGGGATATTTGACGGCGAGACCAAACTTTGCAGAAAGCTCGCGAGCGACACCGATGTGGCTAAGCACGTCGACACGATTGGGTGTGATCTCAAGGTTAAGGATGGTATCCCCGTCGGCGTAGAGCTCGTTGACGGGTGTACCGAGGGCGACATCTTGATCTATGATCATGATGCCTTCGTGATCTTGGCCGATTTTTAGTTCCTTTGCCGAACACATCATGCCGGCAGACAGCTGGCCTCGAAGTTTGGATGCCTTAATCTTAAAATCTCCCGGAAGGACAGCGCCCGGTAGCGCGACTAAGACTTTGTCACCTTCGTTAAAGTTCTTAGCACCGCAGACGATGTCGTGGACTTCATCTTTGTTGCCAATACTAACTTTGCAGCATCGAAGGCGGTCGGCGTCGGGATGTTGACCATATTCTATGACTTGACCGACTACAACCTTCTCTAGCTGAGGCGGACCAAGCTTTTCAATTTCTTCAATGTCAAAGCCGAGGAGTGGCAGCACCTCTTGCAGGTATTCAGGAGAGTGCTCAACAGGATCGAGATCGATATAGTTTTTAAGCCAGTTGTAGGAAATTTTCATGAGAAATAGTGTTAGACGCTTAAATATTAGAATTTTGGGTCTTTTGAGCCTCCTTACGGCTATTCATTCTTAGGCAAACTGTTTTAGAAAGCGGACGTCGTTTTGATAATAATAACGAATGTCATCTACGCCTTGGAGGATCATGGCGATGCGCTCGATGCCCATGCCGAAGGCGTAACCAGTATAGACTCTGTAGTCGATGCCGACGGCCTTGAAGACTTCGGGGTCGACCATGCCGCAACCCATGATTTCGAGCCACTTGTTACTGAGCTTACCTAAATCGGGCGAGAAGAAATCCATTTCGTAGCTGGGTTCGGTAAAAGGAAAGAAGCTCGGACGAAGACGTGTCTTGGCCTTGGGACCGAAGATCGTCTTCACAAAGTGATCAAGCGTGGCTTTGAGATCAAGGAGCGTGACGTCTTTATCAACATAGAGGCCTTCAATCTGGTGGAAGTTAGCGCTGTGGGTGGCGTCGGGTGTGTCGCGGCGGAAGCAACGACCGGGCGCGACGATGCGAATCGGAGGCTTCTCCTCGAGCATGGTGCGGATCTGCACGGTTGAGGTATGGGTGCGTAGAAGATACTTCTCATCGCCCTCTTTACTGACGTTGTTCACGGAAAGATCATCGGGCAGGTAGTAAGAATCCTGCATGTCGCGGGCGGGGTGGTCGGCAGGAATATTGAGGGCGTCGAAGCAATAATGCTCAGACTCCACCTCGGTGGCCTCGGCGACAGAAAATCCAATACGGCGGAAGAGCTCCACCATCTCCTCTCGAACCTGAGCGATCGGGTGTAAAGTGCCGCGAGCGGGATCTGGGCTCGGCAAGGTTGGGTCGATGGCAGGACCAATCTTAGCGGCGAGCTCAGCGGCTTCGAGCCCTTCAATCACCGTGGCAAAGGCAGCTTCGACGGCCATCTTAGCTTCGTTGATTGCCTTCCCCATGGCGGGCTTGTCCTCTTTAGGGACCTTGCCTATACCTTTCATGACATCAGTCAGGACACCTTTAGGCCCCGAAATGGTGGCTTTATAAGCCTCGAACTCTGCACGCGTCTTTATGGCGGGCACTTTCTCCCTAACATCGGCGACGATAGTATTTAGATCTTTTTGCATGGCTATAATCGAAATAGTAAATCCATGAGGGTTTCAGCCTGTGGCGGATTGTCGAGACGGTTTTCGGACAAAACTGAGATTGTAGTCTGAAATGCAGGCGGAACTGCCCACAGGCAAAAGCGAGCACCTCCAATCGATGTCAATGACCTTCGAAAGGCGAAGCGCCCAGCGATAGTTTCGATTCGATCCGCGACTGGATCTGCCACAGATTCACGCATCCCTGATAGTATGAGTTTAGTCTTAAGATCAACGGAAGAATTATCGAAAATTAACACGGTGTCATCTGTCATAGAAATATTTAATATATAAAGTTTCGCCGCACACACCTCCCAAATAACTTGGCAACTCTACAAAATACAGAACTCCAGACCTATCCACTGGAGATAATTTACCAAGATGCAGATTATGTAGCCATCGATAAGCCTGCGGGACTGCTCGTCCATCGTAACCCACTGGATAAATATGCGACTGAATTTGCAGTGCAAAAGCTGCGCGACCAAATTGGACAAGTGGTCAATCCTTGCCATCGCTTAGATCGAGCGACGAGCGGCGTGCTCTTGTTTGCCCTTAATGCAGAAGCTACGCGCCGCGCACAAGGACTCTTCATCGAACATCGTACGACCAAAACCTATCACGCGCTGGTGAGGGGCTGGCTCGATGGCAAGGGCGTCATCGACTATGATCTGCGTAACGAAGAGAAGCCAGAAAAGGTCCAGTCTGCTGTGACCGAATATCGCTGCCTCAATCAGTCCTCCGTCGAAATACCTGTAGGTCGTTACCCTAATGGTCGCTTTTCGCTGGTGGAGTTGCAACCTAGGACGGGGCGCACCCACCAACTTCGTCGCCAAATGAAGCACTTACGGCATCCGATACTGGGCGATAAGCGCCACGGTGACGGGGCGCAAAACCAATTCCTACGAAGCTACTGTGGCCAGCAATTGTTAATGCTTCGCGCTATGCGCTTACAGATGCCACACACAATGCGTGAGGGTGAGACTCTAGATATTTACGCCGAAGTGGATACGGACTTTGAAGCGGTTTTGAAGAAGTTAGGACTCCAGGCAACGGCGCATAGCTAATACGGCCAAGGCTCGATGGCTTAATTTACTTTTGATGGATTCGCCCAGTTCTGCGAAAGACTCGCTGTGGCCTTCCGGCACAAAAACAGGATCGTAGCCAAAACCTGCTGCACCCGCGGGAGCTTTGGCAATCCTGCCCTCGCAAGCACCATCAAAAAATTGCTCACGACCACTTGGGTCGATTAGGTAAAGCACACAACGGAAACGTGCTGCTCGTTGAGCCGCAGGCTGCTCTGCGAGTTCAAGTAAGAGCTTATTCAAATTATGGAGGTCACTCGCGCCCTCCCCGGCATATCGTGCGGAGTGGATGCCAGGCGCGCCACCGAGTGCATCGACTTCAAGTCCTGAGTCGTCCGAGACGATCCATGCACCCTTAGGCGCAATAGCTCGCAAAGCTAAGGCTTTAATCCGTGCATTGGCACCAAAGGTATCACCATCTTCAAGCACATCGGGCATGCCACCACAGACCTTTGCAGAAAATACTTCGAAGCCGCTAGCTTCAAGGAGGCGGTCGAATTCTTTAACTTTATGAGCATTGCCCGAGGCCACGATTAATTGCTTCATTTTGTTAAGTATCCCCTGATGAGTCGGTCACCATCGAAGGCTGCTTGCTGTAAATTACGAAGCGCAAACACTTCCCCCATCGACTGTGAATTTCTAAGCGAACCAATGCCTGGTGCCGACGCATCCGATAGAAACTTTGGTGCTTGATAGACGAAAAGGTAATCAGCCAAGGCATCCTCTATGACTTGTGTGGCAAGTGTTGGCCCCAATTCGACATAGATGCCGTATATTTTAGCCTCGGCACATCGCTTACGGAAGGCTTGCCAGTCTAGATGGCCCTTGGCTTCGGGTAAGTGCCAGAGCGTAATATTTAATTCCTTTGCTCGAGTCCTCAAGCAATCTGAAGCGGTATCCGCGCAGAGCACAACCGTTAGAGGGGCATAGGCATCTGTATAAATCTGCGGTATAGTCTCGGTCTCAAAAGTCTTGAGTGTGCGATCAAAGACAAAGCGCTGAGGGCACCAAACCTCATCACCGATTCGTGAACTTAGACTGGGATTATCCTTTAATACTGTATTTGCACTGACAGCAATAGCGGGGAAATATCGGCGCCATCGCATGACGTCCGCTCGCGCTGACTCGCCAGTAACCCACTGTGAGTGTCCCGAGGCCGCGGCAAATTTACCGTCTAAAGTAATCGCCATTTTTCCAGCGACGAGGGGCAATTTTTGCGTAATCCAATGATTAAAGATTAAATTCAGGTCAGCACATTCTTCTGCAAGAACTCCTTCGACAACTTCGATACCCGCTTCACGTAGAACCTCCAAGCCTCGTCCTGCATGTTCAGGATTAGGATCTTTCGCGCCGATCACGACACGCGCGAATCCTGCCTCTATCAGCGCATTGGTGCAAGCGCCCGTGCGCCCGCAGGTGCTACAGGGTTCGAGTGTAACGTAGATGCTAGCGCCTTCCGCAGGGTTACGACCAAGCGCTTTGATAGCGGCGACTTCAGCGTGGTCTTGGCCTGCTATTACGTGCCAGCCTTCAGCCACAACTACACCAGCTTCGACGATGACGGCACCTACCATTGGGTTGGGGTGTGTTTGTCCCCAAGCCTGTTGCGCAAGTTCAAGCGCACGGCGCATGAATA
The DNA here is from genome assembly GCA_022448605.1 of Puniceicoccaceae bacterium. Classification (GTDB taxonomy): domain Bacteria; phylum Verrucomicrobiota; class Verrucomicrobiia; order Opitutales; family Coraliomargaritaceae; genus Thalassobacterium. Next base: position 6,165 of record JAKVCM010000022.1, read on the forward strand.
GCTCATCCTTAGCCTGTGAATCGCTCATCCTTTGACGTAGGGGTTGCCGGCTTTTTCTTGACCCACAGAAGTCACGGGTCCGTGGCCGGGATAAATCATCGTCTCGTCGGGCAGCGAGTAAACCTGAGTTTTGATCGACTTCTCTAATACCGAAAAATCACCACCCGGTAGATCGTAGCGGCCCACACTACCTGCAAAAATAACATCCCCAACAATGGCTGCCTTTTCGCTGGCGATGTAGACGAGCACATTGCCTGGGCAGTGCCCAGGTACATGGCGGATTTCCATTTTGCTAGCGAGAAGTTCAAGCTGATCGCCACCTTTAACCCAGTAGTTGATGGTCAGCTCTTTCAGTTCCAAGCCTGGAATCGCGTAGCTAGCCATCTTTGAGGGCGAAGCAAACATTTCTGTATCATCCGCATGGCCGTAGGTCGGAATACCCGCCTTCGCGAATTTATGACCATCCAAGATATGATCCCAATGCCCGTGCGTGAGAATGAGCGCGGTAATTTGGCAACTGTGCTTCTCCGCGACCTGCACCGCCCACTCGTATGCTTCGGCAGGCGCGTCGATGATTACGCATTCCCTGAGACCGGGCTCAATCAGAGCAAAAGCATTAGTGCCTATCGGTGGAAGTTCTTGAGATTCGATAATCATATATATCAGAACGATGCAGGCGCTGGCCCGGGTTTCAATGCGGAATTAATGAGTAGAAAACTGTAGGGCCCGCTTCGTGATAGTATTGGGGTATCTGCTCAGAGCAGAGCGTATGCTTCGATTTGCAATTACCCTAGAAATAGGAACAAAAACTGCAACTAATTGACATTGTGTCCGACCCGCGTGAAGATGATTTATAGGATTATGGTATTTGTTATAATAAAGAATTTGAAGGTATTCCTCATCTTAATATTGTTCTTGTGTAGGATGAGTATACTAGAGCTTTCGGCACAAGAGACTGCTATTAATCATATCAGCGATCCAATACCCCTTCAAAGTCCACTCGTCACAAAGGCCTACAAACTCCTCGAGTTGGGCGATTCGGCAGAGGCACTGAATCATTTCCAGCAAGCACTCAATGCAAACGGCGAGGACCTCTCTGCCTTACTCGGCCAAGCAATGATCCTTGCCGACTTAGAGCGTCATGCCGAGGCGTATGCGACCTACGATAGCATTGTGGCGAATTATCCTCGTCACGCTTTCGCATGGAATGGCCGTGGCTTAGCCGCCTTCAATATGGAGGACTTCGACACTGCCTTGAGTTCGTTTAAGCAAGCCACGGCTGAACAACCCATCAACGGCTTTTTCTACGAGTCACTCGCATGGGTGCAAATGTGTCGTGGTGCATTTTCTGAAGCGGCCAAAGCTGCCAAGATAGCTACTTTAATGTACAACAAGAGGGGCGAAAACTCTGCATACCCCTTATTAATCGCCTACTTTGCCTACCTTGAAGCGGAGGATCAAAGCAACGCACAAGCTTCGCTCAATTATGCCCTTCGAAACAAGCCGCTCAATGCTTGGCCTTCGCCGGTAATCGATTACCTAGCTGGAAGTATCGTCGCCTCCGAATTAATTGGCTATGTCAAAGACAGCGCACAAGAGACTGAGGCACACACATACATCGGTCTCAAGCTACGTGCTCAGGGCGATGATAACGCGGCCAAAAAACACCTTGAATGGGTTGCGCAAAATGGAGACAGACGTGTTTTTGAATATACCTTAGCACGCGCGCTCAATCTTCAAGACAGCCTTGCCCTACTGATCCCCTAGTGGCGTGAAAATTTCGCGTAAGTTTCAGTTATTAGTCTTCGCTTGCCTTCTTTCAGTCTCGCAAGCTAATGAACTCAATGAGAGCCGTACCTGGCATAGCGAGGATGGGCGTGCGATCGAAGCCCGTGTGCTCAATCTATCTGAAGACGAACTAACTGCAGAGATGCAACGAGTGGACGGATTGAGATTCGCACTTTCGTGGGATCAATTATCTAAGGCAGATCAAGCTCTCCTCGCGGAGGCGGCAAAAAAAGCAACTGTAGCTGCACCAAAATCAGCACTCAACATTCCAGTCGATCTGCCCACGAAGCATATTCTCAAAGACGTGCCAATGGTCACGCAAAAAGGAAATTACTGCGTACCCGCTTCAGCGACCATGATCGCAGCCTTCCACGGCATAGAGACCGATCAAGATCAAGTCGCCGAGCTCTCCTCTGAGATGTCAGCTAGCAATCAAGGCACTTACCCGAGCGACATGCTGCTCGCCATGGAAAAACTGGGCTTCGATGGCCGCGTGCTCAATTGGAAAGACGAGGATGACTTTGCTCGGACATGCCTACCCCAGATTCGCCAGGCTCTCTACGAGACAGGACCTATCTATATTTCGTTTCGGGCAAATGTCTTCGGAAGTATGGGGCATGGCTGCGTGATTATCGGCTACGACGATCGTAAAGCTGAGTTACTTTTCCACAACCCCTGGGGCAACGAATTTGAGAGCAGTTATGAGCGCGTCGGAATCGACGGTTACGGTGTCGTCTTCATTGAAGCGCCGAAGCCCAAGCCGATCGCGACAGAGGCCTTCATACAAAAGATCAAAAGCGTCGTGCCTGTCTTCGACGGCAACTTCCTTGCCTTAAGCCATCGCCTCAAAAGTGCAGCCCAAGTGCACGAACTCATCTGGTGCAGTCGCCCTGATGCACGCCACGACAAGCGGTTCGCCCGGGACACCGCGCGCGACGATGGCCGTGTGATTCTTGAGCTAGCCTTTATGCGAAATCCCGCCGTATTCATACCCCATAGTGATAGCGGCGAAACGAAGCAATACCTCTTCGTGACACGCCCGCCCGAAGGTGGCGCACGCTTCTTAGTCCGCAGTATCGATGACCGCGGTTGGCACGAGCCCGAATTGATGACGCTAGGTAGTCTAACGCGTCATTGGGTGACCGCCTTCGACTCGGACAATAATGATAAAAAAGTTTGGGAATTACCCATGATCGAGTTGCAAGCCGACTCCAGCTTGTAAGGCTAGGACACTATGAATTTTTTGGATAAACTAGAAAAACGGCTAGGATTCCTTGCTATACCGAACGTCGTCTCGACGCTTATTGTAGCCCAACTGTTTATCTACGGAACCATGCTCACAGGTCGTATCGAGCTTGAAGGATTGCTACTCATTCCAAAGGCCGTTTTGGGTGGCGAGTGGTGGCGACTAGCCTCTTTCTTGATCGCTCCACCCTACGTGCCGATGACCCTATTCCAAGGACTCTTTCTCGCTTTTTTTTGGTATATACTTTGGATGATGAGTAACTCGCTAGAAGAGGAATGGGGTGCCTTCCGACTTAATATTTATTTGCTCACGTGCGTTGTTCTCGCTGTCGCCGGTGCCTTCGCAGGACAAGTCATTTCACCAACAGGAAGCATCTTCGTGGCACCAAGATTCCTCTATTTCTGCGTCTTCTTTGCCTTCGCCACCTTCAATCCAAATATTGAATTTCTAGTCATGTTCGTAATCCCGATGAAGGTAAAGTGGGTGGCATGGATCCTACTAGCATTCGGCGTTATCGCGTTTTTATCGATGCCGACCATAGGTCATCGCCTAGCTTTTATAGCACCATTTCTTGGATATGTGCTCTTTTTCAGGGATAGTTTCAAACAATCAATGAAGAACCGCCAGCGACGAGCCCAATTCGTATCAGACCGCAGTCAAGCAGCCGACGTAGCGCTCCACACGTGCGAGCAGTGCGGAGTGAGTGACCACAGCAACCCAGAGCGTGACTTTCGCTACAAGTCGGTCGAGAATGATATGGTTTGCATATGCAACGTTTGCCGAGACAGCGCTGATTAGTCAAAATATCAATCAATGGCTACCGTTGTAATCTACATTTTCGGCAGACCTTAAAGCGGTGCTTCAAGTCAACACGCCCAGTATATAATCGCGCGATGCGAGTACTTCTTCAGTGGTCAGCCTTGGACTCAGCTCCAACACCAAAGTATGCTCCGGGAGGACGAAATCCGCGATCATCTTGAAATCGATAATACCGGTTCCAGGTATTTGATGGTCGTGCCCAGCTTCCGAAACATCGTGTAAATGGAAGCCACCCAGTCGTGGTGCCATCTTTTCTAAGTGCTCTCGGTGATCGAGTAAGCCGAACTGATGCTTAATCTGCGCATGTCCAGTATCGTGCCAATAGAGTATGTGCTCGGGTTCATTGAGACTTTCTAGAAAATCATCGTATTCACTGTCGATCGGCAGCTCTTCCATACCTTCACGGTTTTCAAGGCAAAGCTTCAGACCGCGCTCTTTTGCCTCAGGCAAAAGTTTTTCGTAATTTTCTTTAATCCTTTGAATGGTATTCACCGATGCTTTACGAATGGTCTTCATGGCCTTATTACGCCGCTTAAGAAAATCGCAACTCTCAGATAATTCATGCGCGGAGATCTCGGACTCATCGATCCACTTTTCTAATCGAACTTCAGGCGAGAAAAAGAAGAAAGACACACTCCCTGAATGCATGACAATACGGTCGGCTCCGACTTTAACTGCAAAGTCGAGCGTCTGTTTTGAATGACTATGCCAAAGGGTAAGTTGACGGGAATCTTTAGATGAAGGTTGAAAAATATTTGGCGCAGCATGTTGCACAATATTTGGCAAGGGGCAGAAGTTGTGAACCGAAGAAATTTCTACGATGCCCTCCTCAACCGCTTGAAGTATTCCAGGCACAAGCGAG
>JAKVCM010000220.1 GCA_022448605.1 Puniceicoccaceae bacterium
CTGGGCTCAACAGGCCATCTAGTTTCTTAAGCTGCTGTTCGCTGAACATCTTTAACCTCCTTCGGCTTAGGAAGCTTCGCCTCAATAAGAGCGAGGGCTTCTCTGATTTCACTGATTGTTTCGCGCAGAAACGGAGCGTTACGCTCAACCGCTTCTGGGCATTCCATCGAAGCGGAGCGGACTGTTGCAGCGAGCTTTTTCGCGTACCCAGTCGCACTGCTTGCGTCGTGGCTTATGTAGATGCCGTGCATGATTGCTCCTTTGACTTCTCTAGTTCGATCTTCGCGCGGTGAAGCTCCCAGTCGGCTTCATCCACGGCCTTGTTGATCCGCTTTCTGTCTTGATTGAGCATCGCTAGCTTCCGCTCTGCGACGTGGACGCGTTGTTCGGGGGTCATAGGCTTTCAAGCCCCTCGATCAGCTTTGCCTTAGCGATTGCCGCTTCTTTACGTTTCACGGCTTCTGCATGTTCAATCATTGCGGCGTTTACGGCAGCAAGGGCGGCAGCTTCAGCGCGGCGAGCGTCTTCGCATTCGTTGAAAATATCGGCTGTTTGCAGATGCCGAATGAACGGCTTGTCAGCGATTGGCTGATTGGCGACGTGATTAGTTAATTGGAACAATTTCAGTCTCCATAAGTGTTGCGTGAAAACGGTTTGCATTGAGACTGGAAGCGCGCTCGATGGCGGTCATGTAGCGGCACCAGTTCTCAGGCGTTTGGTCAGCATGCCAGCGCTCGTGAGCTTCATATGACTCATTGATAGCCTGCTTGATGTCTTCCCATGTGGGGATTGGTTGAATGGGCTCTTCCTGATCGTATTCGATCTCGTCCCAGATAAGGTTTTTGACCTTGCCCATCACGCCGCCACTTTCCGCTGAAAGTCAGCCTGCTCATGTGCGCACTCGTCTTCGATAATCTCGATGATACGCTCTTCAGCGTCGTCTTCAGTCGGATCTACATCGTAGAAACTGAGTGTTTTAAGCTCTGCGATTCCGGCGCCTGACAGGCATACAGCCTGATAAGCGGCATAAAGCTCATGAGCTTCTATGTAAGATTGTGTTGGCATTGTGTGCTCCCACTTGGTGTAGAAGCACTATCGGTTTTCCGATATGGTTTGTCAATCGGTTTTCCGAACTATTTTTCTTTTGTGAGCATTTTTGCAGTTTGAGTAAGATGCTCGCGCTGTTCTGGCGTCATTTTTTCCCAAGCTTCGACAATATCTGAGAGGTGAGCATCTTTCATGCTCGCGGCGGCTTTTAAGCCTTTAAGGATTTCTATCGCTTCCAAGACCCGTCTTTCTGTGTCTGATCTAAAGTTTCGAGTTTTCCCGGTCATAAAGTCAGACATAGTGGCAACGCTAAGGTTAGCCTTACGCGCTACTGCCGTTTGCCCCACGCTACGGATCAGGTCGCGTAGCTTATCAGAAGAATTATCATTGCCCATGCTTTTTTTCGTATAGTAGCCCTCAATTTAAACAATTGTGGAAAACCGATATTCCGAAGTGTTGACAAATATCGGAAAACCGATATGCAGTGAGTATGTCACATGAAATCATTAAACAAGCTCGCGACGGGATAGAGGCCAAAAGCTATTCTATCACAGATTTAGCGCGTGAGGCTGGCATTCCGCAGGCGACGCTTTCGGACATGCTGCAAGAGGGCTGGGGCAAGCGAGTTTTTCAGGCTTGTGAGCGCCTTGAGCGTCTAAAAGATGGTATGCGCGTCATTGACCGCCAGAATGAGCGGGCGGGCGGCTAGTCATGAGTGGGGCTCCGACAAGAAAATCCTGCGATATGTGCGGCTGGGGCTTTAAGTGGGTTGAGGCAACGCAAGACATTATCTATGGCGGCAAGGTCTATTCTGTCTGCGATCATCACGCAGCTAATCCTATTC
>JAKVCM010000221.1 GCA_022448605.1 Puniceicoccaceae bacterium
TCGTTGAAACGATTCCTGGCACGCAGATACGCTTTCAATACTCACCAGAGAGTTTCTCAGATACTGAAGTGGACTACGCTCTCGAGGTCTGCGAAGCCGTCATGGCGGAATGGGCGCCCTCCGAGGACGACAAGATAATCCTGAACTTGCCCGCCACGGTTGAAGTTGCGACGCCCAACGTGCATGCCGATCAGATCGAGTGGTTTTGCCGCAATTTAAAGGAGCGCAATAAAGCCTACATTAGCTTACACACACATAACGATCGCGGCACAGGAGTGGCGGCGACGGAGCTTGGGCTATTGGCTGGAGCTGACCGTGTCGAAGGCACTCTCTTCGGTAATGGTGAGCGCACCGGCAATCTCGACATCGTGACAGTCGCTTTGAACCTCTACACGCAAGGCGTCGATTCGGCACTTGATTTGAGCGATCTAGGACAAATTCGCAGGATTTATGAACGTATAACGCGTATGACGGTACACGACCGACACCCTTATGCTGGCGATCTAGTCTTTACTGCATTTTCTGGCTCGCACCAGGATGCGATTAAGAAAGGTATGGATTTGCGCGCCAAGGAGGATACTGAGGGCGCGCGCTGGGAGGTCCCCTATCTCGCTATCGACCCAGAAGATATTGGGCGCGACTACGAGGCAATCATCCGAATTAATAGCCAAAGTGGTAAGGGGGGCGTCGCTTATATTCTAGAGAGAGACTTCGGTCTTGATTTACCTAAAGCAATGCATCCCGAAGTCGGTAAGGTCGTGAATGACACAGCTGACCAAGACAGCCGCGAACTCTCGCCGCAAGACGTGCACAAGGTTTTCATACAAGAGTATGTTAACCTGAAAGCACCCATGGAATTGCTATCGATTGAGCGTGAGGACTATTCCCAGTCAGGAGAGGTTAAAGTCGATGCCGAGATACGTATCAATGGAAAATCTACTAGGGCCACTGGAACGGGCAATGGCCCTATCAGCGCCTTTGTCGATGCCCTTGAGCAAGGGGGCTATAAAGACTTTCAACTACTCGACTACCGACAGCACTCGATTGGGGGCGGATCGAAAACGAAAGCAGCGGCCTACATCCAAATCAAAAATGACGATGGCTCTGTAAGCTTCGGCTGTGGCATCAATGCGAACATAGAGTTAGCTGGCTTGCGAGCACTCGTTAGCGCCTTTAATCGAGCGCACTCCACCGTGTAGGCACTTAGCCAAAGGCTAACTGAGACAGCGAATAGCCAATTCACGGCAAACTTCTTCCTGCTCATTCGGACGTTCTATAATGGCCTCGAAGGCCTCTGCAAATGCAATCTGAAAATCGATCAACTTCTTCAAAGGCACCTTATTAGCCGTCTCCGCGAGTCGCCCAAGATACCAGGGATTCTGAGTGAACACATTCAAATTACTCTTCTCTTCGCTATCTCCAAAATGGTGCCCATAGGTGCGGGCAGCTGATTCCAGATCACTTTTGGAAATGCCACGGCCACCTAGACGAATCGCACCTGCATCGAGTAAAACTCTTAACTGAATGAGCAAGCGATTACGCGATTGGAGACTGCCGAGTAATGGTCGTGATTCACTCTGGGTAAAAAAGTGACGGCGCAGTGCTTCGAGCGTCCACGAAAGATTCATCGAGTAAAAGGCGTCCGCCGCTTCGAAGAAGTCGGCATCTCCGAAGTTTGGTACAAGATCGGCCACAAGGCGCTCACTGATAGGTTCAGCGCCCTCCCCCGAGAAGGTCAGTAACTTACGCGTCTCCTCGACGATCAGCCGAGTGTTGCCGTTAACCTTGCCGATAAGTAACTCAATCGCATCGCGAGTCATCGTATTACCCGCCTGAGCGCACTCTTCAGTAACCAAAGCGGCACAAGTCTGCGCGGTGTCTTTGCCCGCAGCCATAGCGGTAAAATCCGAATTCTTCTGGCACCATTTAAAGAAACTACGCCGCTTGTCGACTGGTTGCGCGGTAATCAAAACACCCACACTCGTCGCATCGAGGCCCTCTAGCATCGCTTTTAAATTATCAAGTAAATCTAGGGTGCCTTGAGCACGACCCGTTGGGCTATCGGCCATGAAATTGACATCCTTGAGCCAAACAACCTTGCGCTCACCAAAGAGAGAAAGCGTCTGCGCGGCGCTAGTGAAGCGGTTAATCGCATCCTCGACTTGCGAGACATTCGAAGCACGCCCATCGACGACCTCCTTCGAGAGATCGTCCATCAAGTCCTTTGTCTGCTCAACAAACCATGCCCTACCCTTTTCCGAAACAAGGTAATCGTCGTCCCCACAGAAAAATGTAAATGGCTTCGCTGGCATGTGAAAGCTAAGTCTCGGAGAGCACTTGAAAGAGCGCAAGACGGAATGCATGAGGCTGCGACTTAGCAATGCTATATTGTCGTAGTGCCCCCGCTTACGAACGCCCGAATCTTGAAATAGAATTCATCCGCATGGAACGTCCGACCAAGAGGAACGCCACAGATTAGATTTCCTTATTCTACATGCCCCTAGTCCCGCTCACCACAACTAAGGAACTCAGCTACTTTATTCTCGCGCAATTTTCGGCGCATCCAGTCAAGCGCAGCGTGCACGGCACGTGCTTTAACATCAAGCCGTCCACCCGCGTAGCGGACAGATTTACACCATACCCCGACAGGTGAATGGTAGCCCAAGTGAATCGTACCGACGGGATTTTGTTCATTACCGCCATCAGGCCCCGCGAAACCTGTCACGCTAAGACCATAATCAGTCGAAAGGCGCTCGGCAATACCCGAAGCCATGGTAATCGCGCATTCGGCGCTAACGGCACCGTGCTGTTCGATTATCGACTCCGGCACACCCACTTTGGAGACTTTAACATCATTCGCATAGCAAACAACTCCGCCAACAAAGACCTTGGAAGCGCCCGACAGATTCGTAAAGGCATCACAAAGTAAGCCGCCTGTACAAGACTCGGCGATGGCAAGGGTACGATCAAGCGCGCGTAACTCGTGAAATACGACCTTGGCGAGTGAGCAGTGACCGAAACAGACGAAATCCTCACCCAATAGCACGCGAACTTCTTGCCCGATGGCCTTGAGCTGCTCCATACTCAGCTTACGATCACGTGAGCTCAGACGCACATCGACGATGCCATAGTGCACGCAGTAGGCCACAACCAAGTCGGGATAGGCTTTGGCAATGGGCTGCATCATTTCCTCCACACTCGACTCGCCTGAACCGTAAGTACGGATCTGAAGGTAGGCTTCTTCCTCGCTCAGCGCACCGAGTGCTTGGAGCATAGGGATGGCCTCTTTCTCGAACATAGGGATGAGCTCGTTAGTGGGCCCAGGCAGCATGATCAGAATCTTACCGTCGCACTGATAAGCCATACCGGGCGCCGTTCCACGCTCGTTATGAAGCACCTCGCCATCAACGAAGCGGTAACACTGTCTACGGTGATGGTCTGCCATAGTATGACCGACCACTTTAAAACGTGCCTGAATGAGCACTTCGATTTCTGGTTCGAAAACAAGCTCCGCTCCCAGCGCATCGGCAATGTTTTCACGAGTCATATCATCCTCAGTCGGACCGAGACCGCCTGTAGTAATGACGATATCCGAGTGCGCCCAAGCCTCAAGAAAAGCGCGCTTAATCTCAGCCGCATCGTCTGTAATTACGCGATTACGGTGGATAGGCAGACCGTATCTAGCGAGCTGCGCCCCCAGATAGGTGAGATGCGAATTCTCTCGAATTCCAACGAGTAGTTCATCTCCAAAGTTGATTACTTCGACAATTGGCGTTTTAGACATAGTGGTTTATTGAAAAGAGTGCAGCTCGTGCAGAACTGCAAACGAAATGTAAGATTCAAAAGAATGCCTGAAAGAGCAAAAGCCCAGTTAAAAGAAAAAGTCCGCCGCCTTCCGCATAAGCCGGGAGTTTACCAGATGAAGGATCGTCTCGGACAGGTTATCTATGTGGGTAAGGCCAAGGACTTGAAGAAACGCGTCAGCACCTACTTTCAGGCCTCGCGCAAGATGGCGGTCGCGCAACCTAAGGTGCGTGCCATGCTCGACCTGATTCACGACTTCGAGACCATCATTGTCAATTCCGAAGCAGAGGCATTGCTACTTGAAGGGCAACTGATCAAAAAATTCAAGCCCCGCTACAATACCGACTTTACTGACGACAAACGCTTCCTCCTTGTTCGTATCGACCCGCGCGAATCACTCCCTCGCTTCCGTCTAACGCGTAACCGCACTGACAGCAACTCTCGCTACTATGGCCC
>JAKVCM010000222.1 GCA_022448605.1 Puniceicoccaceae bacterium
GCTGGCACTGCATGTGCCGCAGACGTCCAGAGGCTTAGGGATTTTTACGGGAACGCAGGGTAAAACCCACGACGATTAAGAGGATTAAAATGCCGATGGCCCAAGGCAAAGTTTGAGAGGATCGTTGTTTTTCGGGGTGCTCGGCGAGTTCTTCTTTCGGAGCGGATTTCTCAACTACAACTTTGGATGACTCAACTTCATCAATCACTTTCGGAGAGGCGGGATTTTCTGATGCACTGTCAGATTGATCAACAAACCGAGCATTTAAAGCACCGAGGGTTTTCAGCACATTGTAATACCTTTCTTCATAAACATCTACGTCAAGATTCACCAACTGATTCCTTTGCCAATCCCCCCATTTCTCAGCAGTTTCTTTGTCATGAATTGTACTATTTGAGATACCCAATACGTCTACTTTTAGTTTTTCGATAATGAGATCTCTCTCAGTGGATTTTCTACTATTTGATTTAATATCTTCGACATTTTTGGGTATCAAGGAACGCATTCTTTCAACCTTCTCAAGAGTGTCATATTGGTCAGAAAAAAGCGCCCAATCCACTTGTTTAATACTAGATCTAGCAAGCATATCTTCGTAGATCTTATCTTTGTTTATATTCGGATTACGTATAGTAAATTCTAACGCTTCCGAAAGCTTGCCATATATTTCGTTTAATTGGCTCGCATGCTTATTATCTATTCCGGCAATCTCAATATTTCTTTCGAGACGATTTTCTATCTCCTCAGTAGACACAAAGATATTCCGCGCTGATATTTCGCGATCTACTATATACGCGAAAATTTGATTAATGAAATTTTGATTTTCAGCCTGTTCTTTGAATCTATCTAATTCATTTTGATCTTCAGTGATAAACATCAATCCTATGTCTCTATCTGTAACTCTAATATCACTTTGATAGACTTCAAAATCATCTATCTGAGCAATCTTTAGAACGTTTGCCAATGCTGGATTGAGTAAAAATATAAATATTCCCAGTAGTCTAAAATCGCTAACTTTCATATCTATTGTTCTTCAATTGAAAGCCTTATCTCAGAGTTTAGGATAGGAGTAGCCGGAGTAATATTTCCGGTGGCTTGACGCCATCCTAAGAAGTCTGTGTCAACAACCCCTTTAAGGCTATCTGGATCAACCCAGTGAACATCTTCAATTTCTCTATATGCATGCCCTGGTAGTCCGATAAAATCACCTGATGGAGGAACCATATATACCCATGGAGTACTAGTGCCTTCATTTGCATACTTGTGTCGTTCACCCCAATTAATTGGGTCACCGTTCAAGAACAAAGAACTCGTGGTTTTTCTAGTATATATAGTTTTTCCACTAACTGTAGCACCAGGATAAGTTATACTACGATAAAGTTCATTTAACAATTCATGAGAATACAGTCTTAATCCGACATTTTCTACCAGAAAATACGCTGTGATTAGCTCATTCCTTGGTCCAGATAAACCCGGATCTATCTTGCATACTTGTCTGTGTACTTCAAATGTTTGTCCGGCTAGACTTAGCTTTAATGTGATATCTAGTTCATACTGAAGCGGATCTTCAGGTTCGACTAATATATCTTGGTTAAAAGTAAACTCTAAGGTCCTATTAACATTAGACTTCTCCAAGGTCTCTTCTTCACCGATTTCAAGCACCGCACTATCAAATGTAATATTTCCAGGTAGTGAATAGGAGATTTTAACTGCATTGGGATCCGATGCATCTATTTCAGTCAAGTCCACATTTAAGAGGATGTACGCTCTTATACCCGAAAAAAAGTCAGCAACGGTGCGGCTTAGGAGCTGGTGGGCGATAAACTTTGCAAATGCTTGTTGCATGTTTGGGGTCTGGATAGACAAGGTTTTTAGGTCGGTTTTGTCACTTGTTTTTTCGGCGGCGTTTGGGCTTCTCTTGACGCCATGCTGCCGTGGCGCGGTTAAAGGGAATGAAGCTGTCTGTCTTGCGGCGTTCGCTGGGGGCGCTTTTCTCGTGGGCTTTTTGGAGGTCGGTGATGACGATGCGGGTATAGATTTGGGTGGTGGTGATGCAGCTGTGGCCGAGGAGCTCTTGGACGTGCCGGATGGAGGCTCCGCCGCGGAGCATTTCGGTGGCGCAGGTGTGGCGGAGGCTGTGCACGGTGAAGGTGTCCGAGAGGCCGGCTGTGTCGCGGTGTCGGCAAAACACGGTGCGTAGGCTTGCGGGATGCAGGAGGAATAGGGAGGCGGAGGCGTCGGCACTTTTCTTTTCTTTTAACAGCAGGGGGCGCACGGTTTTGAGGTAGGCGGCGAGGTATTGTTTGGCGACTTTGCCGATGGGTACGTGGCGATCTTTGCGGCCTTTGCTCTGGACGATGCGGATGATGCGCTGCTGCAGGTCGATGTCGTAGGGGGTGAGGCGGCACAGTTCGCCGCCGCGGAGGCCGCAGCTGTAGAGCACTTCAAATAGGGTGCGATCGCGGAACCCGGCGGGCTGGGATAAGTTGGGCTGGCGCAGTAAGCGGGTCACTTGTTCTTTATCCATGATGCCGCGTGGCAGGGGTTTGCCTTTGTGGATCTGCGGGAGGTTGAGGGTGATGTCGCTCAAGAGGTGTTCTTGCTGATACAGGAAATGAAAAAAATCTTTGGCCGTCCACATGTGCTTGGCTTGATAACTTTTGCTCCACGCTTTGCCGGTGGTTGTCCGGCGTTGCCGGACCCACTGGTAGAACTGCAGTAAGGTTTCCAGCTTTGCCGTTCGTGGGTCGTTGAGGCCGATTTTTTGGCAGAAGCCGGCAAAATTAGCCAGGGCGCGTCTGCTGTGCCGGATCGTGGTGGGCGATAAGTGCTGTGCGCGCCGCCAATCCAGATAGAGGGCTATGGCTTCATTTAAGACCACGGTATGTGATGATGCCTTCGGGCAGCTCGAGGGCTTCGCGGGGGTGGTGTTTGGCTTGGGCCCGTCTGAGTTCGGTTTTTACGATGTGGAGGTAACGCTCGGTCGTTTTTAAGGATTCATGGCCCAAAAGTTCTTGGATGTGCCGGAGTTCTGCGCCTTTTCTGAGCATGTCACTGGCGAGGGTGTGACGGAAGGTGTGGACGGTCACATTCTTTTCGATACGCGCGGCGTGGGCGTATTGTTTGAGCTTTTTTAGTATTCCTGACACGCCAAAGGCGCGGCCAAAGCGGTTGAGCAATAAAAGTTCGGTGGGTGCTTTGATGAGCAGGGGCCGGACGTCTGTGATGTAGTTTTGCAAAAAAGCACTCGCTGTTTTGCCCACGGGCACCAGGCGATCTTTGCCGCCTTTGCCTTCGATGATGTGCAGGGATTTTTCGGATACTTTTAGGTGCTCCACCTTCAAAGCGAGCAGTTCGCCGATGCGGATCCCGCTGCAGTAAAGCAGTTCCAGCATAGCCCGATCCCTAAAGCCGCTGACGGTATTGAGGTCCGGCTGGCCAAGCAGCTTTTTCATTTCACGGGGCGTGAGGATTTGAGGGAGGGTGCGCCGTTCTTTGGGCAGGCGCAGGGTCTGAGTGGGGTTGTTGAGGATGTGCCCGTTTTGATGCAGGAGGCGGTAAAAGACATTGAGGCTGCTCAAGAGCGCCATCTGAGAGTTCACCGCTAAAGGTTTTCCAGCACGCGTTTTGTAATTGAGAAGCCAGGTTTGATAGGCCGATACAGTCCCGGTATCGACGGTTTCTACGGTCTTATTCTGAGCCTCGAGGAACTTTCGGTAGTAAACGAGATTGCCCAGGTGATTGGCTGCGGTGGCGGGCCTAAAGCCCTGGTTTTTTAGGTGGCGGCAAAATTTCTCTATATAGGCTCTTCCAGAAAAAGTGTTCTGGTTTTCTGTAAGTGCTTCTTCTTTCATAATTTAGCTCCAAAAAACCGGTATAAAAACCAGGACAAAAGCGGGACAAACCGGAACACTTTTACCCGTCTAAAGTGTTCCGGTTTGCGTTGCGGCCTCCATTTTGGACCGCAACTGCTCGGGGGTGGTGAGGCCTGTGAGGACGTCGACGGCGGGGGGCAAACTGCTCAGACGATAGGTGTGGGTGCCGCCGTTGCGGCCGCGGCGAGCGTGGACGTATTCGAGGTCCTCGAGGATGCGCATGCCGCGTTTGATGATGTGGTCGGGCAATCTTGTAGCGGCACGGATGTCGCGGCGTCTGAACATCACTTCACTCGTCTGCACGCTCTGTTTCTTGGCTTCTTTGCTCACGTGCGCGCGGATTTTTTCTAGGAGCGCTTCGGCGCTCCGGGGCAGGTCGGCCCAGGCGTGGCGCAGACAGTTTTTGGAGAGTGCGTAGGCGATGGCGTAGTCGTCGACTGAGGCCGCGATGGTGTCATCGCTGATACGTTTTCTTTGCTGCTGATGCAGGTAAGCACTGGCTTCGACCAGGCTTAACAGCCGGTCGATGTCCCTGCGGCCACGGGTCCACATTTTTGGGAACTCCAGAGCGTCAACGAAGGGGATTTGGATACTTACGAGGGATAAACTCCGCTGCAGCGCGTGGTGGCGCTCCACGATCTTTTTTCTTTTAACTGCACGGGCTGCCTCGCCTTGGGCATGGGCTTGTTTCTGGGCGGTGAAGACGCGCGCGGTCTGCTCTGGAGATTCATCGAGGTAGATCTCGAAGGAGCGGTTTTCGTTCTCGGGGTTGATCTGCGTCGAGGTGGTCGATTCCATGTAGGCAATGGGGCCAAGGATTTCGACTTCCTGGGTTTCAATTTGGCCGGTTTTCGGGTTTTTGATGGGGACGGCCAGCGATAGTTTCCGGCGCGTCTGCAGGGTGCGGATGGGATATTCACTGTCTTCAGAGCCGTTGCGCTCGTCGACGATGAGGAGTTTGTGCTGCAGGGTGTCGCGGCCCATGTAGTAGAGGCTCTGGGAGGTCAGGCGGCTAAAATAAAAGACGTCTTCGGGGGGCATGAGTTCGGCGACGCACTCCATCAAGTAGCTTTTGCCTGCGCCACTCTCGCTGCGGACGATGCCGCTGAGCGGCTTTTTGAGCCGCCGCGAGGTGGCGATCAAATACGCGAGCTGTTTGTTACGGGTCTCGCCGACGTAGCCGAAGGCGCTTAGGTCGCGCGCGATCTGTTCTAAGAGATCGGATGCAGTTAAAAGGGAATGGGCTGCTGCTTTCTGGGCTGCTGTGAGTTCGGGCACCACGGCCACTTCTTTGGTCTGTGGAGCCTGTGTTTCCTGCACGATGACTTCGAGCTGAGGAATGAGTTTCGAGAGATCGTCTTCGATCTTGATGTTCGATAAGCCCAGGCGCTGGGCGGCGTGGAAGGCAAAATTGTGCCGGTTCTTGGCGGTGTAGAGATCGAGCTTATCGGTGTGGGATCCGTGGCTGTTACTCGCGCTTATGACCAGTTTTAAGCTGGTCGAGCCATTTTCCAAGAGACCACGCAAGCGGTAACTGACGACGCCGTTGACGAAGGTAAATTCATCATCCTTGCGCTCTTTGAGACGGATCGTGGTCGTGGGTGTTTTGGGGCTCGGCTTGCCAATCTGAGGGGCTGCGTTGAGGAGCCCTGCGAAGACATCCCGGAGGGTCGGTTCCAAGAGGCCATCTTTGCGTAAATAGGCTAAAAATTCGTTGAGATCTTTGGCTCCGGAAGACTCAGGTATTTTTAGCCGATGCAGAGTCAGATCTGAAGCCCAGGACACCTGCAACTGCTTGAGCTTTTCAACGATGGCGCTCACGCCCTCGGCTCCGGCTTTGTCCTGGTCGAAGGCAAAGATGAGTGTGCGCGCCTTGCCATCGAGCAACAGCCGCTCGTGGTCTGCGATCCACCCCTTAGCCCCAAAGGTCGCCACCACGTTGTGGATGCCCACGGAGTAAAGCGACATCGCATCAAAGATCGATTCGCAGACGATCACCTCATCAAACACGTTGAAGGCCTTGCCATTGAAGACGCCGCCATGCGGTCCTTTGAGATACAAGCGACGCGCGTCGTTTATACCACGGGCGAACACCTCGCCCAAAGAGCCATCGGCTTTCCAAACCGGCACCACCACGCAGTTATAAAAAGTCGGGTTGCCCCTTTCGTTGAGCCAACCGAGGGCTTTGAGTGGGTCGATGATCGCGGGATCTTGCGGTAGCAAGTCCCGCAGCGTCCCATCGATAAAGCCCACGCCAAAATCTTTGAGCATCTGCGGCTCAGCGAGGTAACGATTCTTCAGGTAGGCGATACCTGGACAATCCGCCCGCATCAACCGCCGATGCGCATGAGCGAGGATGTCTTTGACGAGCGATTCCAGTTCGGGCGTAGAAGCCAGAGGCGGCCCAGCAGCCTCCGCTTTCTTTTCCAGCACTGAAGCCCGCTGCACACCGGGCATACGCTCAATCAGCTTCGCCTTGGCCTCAGCCACGCCGACATTTTCCATCCGCATGATAAAATCTATCGCCGAGCCGCCAGCATCACAGCCAAAGCAATTCCAGAGGTTTTTCTCAGGCGTCACTTTCAAAGACGCCGTCTCATCATCATGAAACGGGCACCGGCACTCATACTGCGCACCCACTTTCTTGAGTTCGATTCCGTAACTCTCGATCAGTCCGACTAAGTCAACTGACGCTTTTAGGTCTTGTATGTCTATGGCTTTTGTTCCAGTCCTCATGTCTTCTTTTTGATAATTTGGGGCAGTAACTTTCGTTTCTCAGGCGAGTTGCTGCCCCTTTTTTGTTTTAGAGTGTCAAGTTTGAAGTTGATAAGATAATTCCCCTGAGGGATATTCCTTTCAGGGATTTAGCGTCAACCAAAAACAACCTCTTTTCTAAAAGCCATGATACAATCCACGCCTGACTCACATTCATTCGCTCATTTTAAGCTCATGGCACGAAACCAGGATTTTGACCGCAAACTCGCGGAAAGAATAAAAAGAGCCAGACTTCAAAAAGGTCTGACTCAAGTTCAAGTGTCTCAAGAGCTGGGTATTCAACAGCCTGCATTCGCAAAATATGAGCTGGGCGAACGCCAACCCACTTTAGCGACTCTCCCGAAGCTCGCTGAGCTTCTGGAGATTTCTATCGAAGAGCTTTTAGGCGTTGGCAACTCTTCCAAAGCTAAACCTGGCCCCAAACCCAAACTCGTTAAAAAGTTCGAGGAGATTAAAGCTCTACCTCCACGTGATCAGGATTTTGTGATGCGGTTGATCGATACGGCAATACGGGAAGCTGCGCGGAAGGCGTCCTGAGTCATTCGCTTCAATTCAGTAAGCGTCGATTCACTTTAATTCACCACGCGCCTGGAGCGCTTCAACGACCAACTTGCGAACCATCGCAGCCAAAGTGCGGTCATCCTCACCGGCCAATCTCTGGAGGATTGCAAAAAGCTCATCATCTACACGCACACCAATGTTGGCGTCTTTGTTGCCTTTTCTTTCGCTCACAATGTAAACATTGCCAACTTTTCCTTGTAATCGACGCTTTATTTGCCAACTTTGTTGGCAATGACAACAAATAGGCTTCCTTACAGATTAGTCCACTCAGGCCAAAGTGCTGAACCCAGTCTCAAAGAACAGCCACAACAAGCTGAGGTAAGCATTGAGCGTTGGAAAGGCTCCCGCCATTGGGCGGTCTTTGTCGATGGGAAGTTGCTCGCCCTAGCCGTTTACAAAAAAGGAGCCTTGGCTATCCGTGAGCGTATTCTGCGGTAGAGATCCAGATCGCTACACCCCAACCATTTTTTTCCTTTTAACCGCACAAGCCTTTGACCGGAGGCTGTCAAATTGGAGCGCAGCGCTAGCGAGCAATAGTTTGACTGCCGGAGGTATGCTATGGGGCGGTTAAGAGGGAAAAAGTCGAGTGCGTGGACTGGGTTTGGCTTTTTGACCGTGCTCCGCGTCGCGGGTCCACCACCCAAGAAAAGAGCGCTGGGGTGAGGCCAGCGCAACTGGGCAAAGGGAGCTTTTGTTGTTGGGTGCCGACAGGCGGCTCTCTTTTTTGCTGCTCCCTGCGTAGGCTCCTTACGGCTGCAGCTTGCCTGCTGGCTCTTTTTAAGGGTGGGGCCGCGGGACCCGGCAGGGCTGCTCGGGTGGGACGAGCAGACCCGACCGACTAAAAGGAGGGAGCCCCAGGCCAGGCTGGGCGTACTCCCGGATAGCGGCTGAGCATTTAAAAGGAAAAGTCAGCCTCCCCCGTGACCGAAGCCCAAATGGCCGAGTTGGGGGCCGGGTGAGCGGCACGATAGTGACCGCAAGGCAGCGCGGCGGTGCGTTGGCTCTCAGACAACGTGCCGGTCGACCTGCCGCAGTAGCCGCTCCCGCTTAGCGGGATCCATGCGGCGTGCGAGTGCTAGTTTTATACCTGAACGGAGGGAGGCCTCCGCGAAAGGCAGGGCACCTGCCAAAGCGGAGCGCCCCGTGAAGGATGCACAGCAGATGCCGTGATCAGCTACGCTGGCACTGCATGTGCCGCAGACGTCCAGAGGCTTAGGGATTTTTACGGGAACGCAGGGTAAAACCCACGACGATTAACAGGATTAAGATGCCAAGGACCCAAGGTAGATATTGCGGAGATGCTTCCTCTTCAGGCTCGGCGGCAGGCTCTTCTTTTGGAGCTGGCTTAGAGACTTGGGATGCCTTCTCAATGGGCTCTGATTTTATTCGATCTTCAACTTGCAAAGGATCTTTAGATTCATTTTTCGAAGGAACGTATTCTGCAAAGGTTTCTTGAAAAACTTCCGCCAATTGTTCTGCGAGATTTTCATCAATGCCTTGGTCAATTATTTTGAGATGCGGTTGATTGTTATCATCTATCTTTAAAGGAGGGTCTCCTGGCACTGATAACTTGCAAAATATATCAATATTTTTGGAAGGCCATTCTACAAAAATCAAAGTCTCTTCACCGCCTGGGCCAAATCCTCCCAAACCCCAGTAACCAATCATTTCATTTGAAAATAATTTCTTTTTGACCACCCCATAAGAAGAGTGGTCAGAAGGTAAAGCTGCATTCAACTTAACCATATTAGATATTTTTTGAAGTGAATCAGAGCCAGATTCACTAGCTGCAATCGACACAGTCGCATAGACTCTTTCTTTAGGTGAAAACAGGAGAGCTAGCAACAGATCCGAATCACTACCCCGAAGGTCACTGATGATAAATTCACCTTCAGGAAGCCCAAACAGCGAAGGGATCTTTTCAGCGAGACTTTCATTTATATTTTTTATTTTACCCGCATGAGACAGAGACTGGCATAATAAAAAAACTATAAGAAAATACTTTAGATTCATTATCAATAGTCTCCGTTCCAGTTATTTGACCACCCTGAATCAAAATTGAGATGTGTAAAAAACACTTTGCCGTTATTTCCATTCGCAAGTGAGGCATGTCCAGCCTGCACCATCGAAGCTTGCCTTGCTCTTCCAGCTCCACCGCCGTAAGCAAAATCGTAAAGATCTGAAAAACTTCCGATTACTTCTGTAGAGCCTATTCGGATTTCATCGCCAACTTTCTTATAGCTAAATCTAACCTGACCTTTGAAATCGACCTTTCCAAATGCGTTTCCTAGCTCGTTGATACCGATAAATTCTTTTTCTGTATCGATTAGATCTATACTTTCATCAAATTGGTAATAAGGACTTACAGGCCACTCTGGAGTTCCGGTATAGGCTGCCAACATAGATGCTTTATGAGTCGAAATCATTTTTTCGACGATCTGTTTAAGAGCTTTTGAATCATCCACATCTTCTGAAGCAGGATCACCATCATCAAAGACAAATCTGTAGGTCACATCCTGATTTGATCCATCCCATTTCGCCCCCAACGGATGAGAGAGGCCAGGCTCAGTTGAAGAGATCATGATTTGATTCTCTGTACTAGCATCATCAACCGCTATACTACCTTGACCAAAGGCTTCTACTAAATCACCAGCATATTCAGATCCGATCACATTATAGCCAATCACGGTACTTTGTGACTCATCAAATTGCTCTTTGTCTACGATGATAATCCGGTCCCAATACTGACCACTTCCTCCAGGGGTCTTCTCAAAGACCGTAGTAACTTCACCATCATCAAGTTTTTGATTCTGATTTGTATCTATTCCGGCTACGATCTCGTAAATATCGTGGCTCTCCTCCGGCACATTAAAATCCAGATTAATCTCTTCGGTAGTAACCTGAGCAAACCCTAAAATGTTCTGAGTCTCGATTTTCCGAGCACCCACATAAATAAGATCATTTGCTGTGGACATTTTCACGCGTAACCTTGCGTTCTGTCCAGAACGCGTTGCCATCAACATCGGGTTATTCGGCTCACCAACATAAAAAGCAGTCGGCAATTTGTTTGCATCATTCCCTGCGATTTGATCTGAAATCACTTCTTCTATGTCCACATTTTGGAGGTGAAAGATTATGGGTCCAGATACACAGAGTGATAGCTGCGCCAATCGAGAAGTTTCGGAGGGAAATTTTTTAGTTTGGTTGCAATCCGGTGCGGTTGACTCACCCAGTAGACTGGAGCGATGGGCAGGGCTTCCATGAGCAGAGTCTCAGCAGCTTGT
>JAKVCM010000223.1 GCA_022448605.1 Puniceicoccaceae bacterium
TACGATACATATTGGTCTCAACAGTGGACCAGCCGAAACCAATCTTATCCAGCTTGGCAGTTGCAGCGTCACCGTGGATGATAAGTTCCATATCGTATCTCCTTCTTGCCACCACAATAGCAGAAGGAGGATTGTGGTCAACAATTATTTCAAAAAGTTGGTCACTTTTTTTGTTAACGTTAATTAGTAAAGTTAACATCGATGGAGTCCCTTCCACGGACAGACAGCTACGGACGGAGTTTCCCCCGTCCGTGTCCGTCGATGCGTTTCTAGCGCGCCTAGCTTAGCAAAGCGGGTCAGTTAGCACAAACTGATAGCTGCCGTCTCCGTTGTCCCGAAGCATAAAATTGCCAGCGTGGATATCGAGAGTTAGGTCCACCCCAGTTTCCTTTTCGTGCTTGACAATTGCGCGGACGAACTTGTCCAGCATACCGGCGAGGTTGGTCTTGTTGACATACTGCGCGGCAGCCTCGGGGAAGCGGGACTTCCAGGGATACTTGGCGCCGCTCAGCCGGTAGCGGACGGAATTGCACTTGTAATCGATCCAGCTGGCCAGCTTGCTGGCAACCTCATTGCCAGCAATTTTGCTGAAGTCAACCAGAGGTTCGATCTGAACGCAGGTGAACTGGCCGAACGTACCAACAGTCTTGACACGCGGGTGGAGGACGCTGCTCTTGCCCTTGAGGAAGGAGAGGTAGAAGCCATAGCCTTTTTCCTGCGCGTTGAAGATCTTGACGACGTTTCCGTTGTCGCGGATGACTGCACCGAACTGACCCGAGCCCAGCACCTCGATGCCCTGCTTGGTGAACTGGGCAGCAATGCGCTTGCCAACGCCCCAACCAACAGCAATGTTCGAGGTGGTGAGGGCAGTGCGGATCTTTTCCGAAACCTTGGCCATCTTAGCAACTCCTTGCTTGCTATGCCACCCTTCTAGCAGAATGGTGAAACTGGTCAAACAAAAAAGGCCAAAATCTGTGTCAAGCGAAAAAGAAAAAAGTAGGGCTGTTAACCCTACTCATTAACGTTAACAAATGGGAAGGCAGGGGTTAGGTCCAGATTTGAACCTTAAGCCCCCTGCATATGTAAGCCGATGCCTCGCCGTCGAAAAACTCGTTGGCTTCCATCGTATCGTGGTCCGGTGCGAAAAAGCGGACCTCACCAGAACGGTGACTGAGGATATAGAAACCATCGCGTGGGAATTCAGTCAAGCCCAAAAGGCCCAGATTGCTGGTTGCCTTATTGCCCTTCCAGGTGAAGAGCTGACCGTTGAATGTTGGCTTGTCCATCAAATGTCTCCTATGTCAGCACGATATAACACCGCACTGACATAGTCAACAAATATTTCAAAGCGGCGGGTAGGTTATTTCGTTGACACTGATGTAATTACGTGCCGGCTTCTTGGCATACGTATATGCAATGACGTGCAAGGTATGCAAAGTGCCATTGCGCTCGATGTCGAGGTCGAAGGATTCGTACGTTGCCCCACCCCGGGCCTCTCCACGCTCGGGAAACTGCATCTGCTTTCCGTCCAAGTCGTTACGGATGGCCCAGCCCTTGCCCATCAGAGCGCTGAAGAACTTGCTGAAATCAGGGAACTCATCGCCGGGGTTGGTGCCGTAGATGTACCACCAGGCCTTGCCGTAGCCGTTGGTGGAACGGGTGCCCTGATAGCGAATGCCAGCAGCTTCGAAGAGAGCGTGGAACGGGCTCTTGATCCCGTAACACTTGCGTTCGCCCTTGATGCCCTTCATCGTCTGTCTCCTTGTTACCAGACCCTTCTAGCAGGTTTGCCCTAGCAGTCAACATAAAAATTGACTTTTTCTGACCATTTTTATATTGTAAAAGAAAAAGGATAATGCTATGGCTACTAATAAGTTACCACCAAAGAAAGTTGTTTCAAGAAACTATGACGAGCAACCAGTTGAGGAATGCTCCAACAGCGTTCTTGGAACTATCTATGAAAACTCAAACTATCAGTATCAAAGAATGACAGAACTCAACAATTTGGTTGACGAATTAGTCAACTATTTGGGACTTGGATCACCGGAAGATTGTGCAGAAAAGTTGGCTGCCGTACTATACGGCCGTCTTGAAGAAATACGCGAGTCACAAAATCGAGTGTTTTCTCAAATCAACGACATGGAAAACAGCATCTATACTCTCCGTCGCGCATTGATGTGATTTGTTAACTTTACTAATTAACGTTAACAACGGTCGGA
>JAKVCM010000224.1 GCA_022448605.1 Puniceicoccaceae bacterium
GCATAACCGGCCGGTCGCGGTGGTGCTTTCAATCAGCGAATATGAGCGCCTCAAAGGCCTGAACTTCAGTCAGTTCACTGCTTTTTGTGACCGCATCGGCCAACGTGCAGAAGAAGATGGTGTGACAGAGCTGGATGTCGAGAAGTGGGTCAACGAGGACTCATGAAGACACCCATGTTTGTCATAGACACCAACGTCTGTGTCAGTCGGGTTATTCTTCCTAAATCTGTGGCTGGGCAAGCGGTTGATTTGGCAATATCAATGGGAGACTTAGCTTTTTCGGAAGCGACTCTCGCCGAATTAGACGACGTTTTGAAACGGCCGAAATTCCAGAAATATATTAGTGTCGACGAGAGACATGAATTTTTTCTGCGGTTGAGTCGTATGGGGAGTGTTTTCGATATCGACCATAGCGTGACGCTTTGTCGCGACCCTAAAGACAACAAATTCCTAGAAGTCGCACTCTGTAGTTCGGCAACCTGCTTGTTGACGGGCGATCAAGATCTTCTGGAGCTACATCCCTTCAGTGGGACGGAAATACTGAGCCCAGCCAGCTTTCTTCAGCTATATCGATGAAACAGGTCTGGCAGTGATTACTCGTCGTCAAGCGACTGAATCATCGCCGTAGCCGGGCAAGAGCTTCCACTGTGGCGTTTGATAATTTTTGCCGGAACGCCCGCGACGGTAACATGGGGTGGGACGTCTTTGAGGACGACGCTGTTGGCACCCACTTTGGAAAACGCACCTACATGGATGTTGCCCAGGACTTTTGATCCGGAAGATAGGAGAACACCCGTATCGATCTTAGGATGACGGTCACCCCCTTCCTTACCAGTGCCGCCTAGAGTTACCTCATGTAAGATCGAAACATCGTCGCCGACAACTGCAGTCTCACCTGCCACAAAGCTGGTAGCGTGGTCGAGTAAAATGCCCTTCCCAAAGCATGCCGCAGGATGGATATCCACGTTGAAGACCTCGGCGATCAGGCTTTGAAAGTAATGCGCCAGGTGATGTCGCTCTTGGTTCCAGAGAAAGTGGCTGATGCGGTAGGCTGTGAGGGCTTGAAAGCCTTTGAAAAAGAGCAGAGGTGAAAGATAGTCGATGCAGGCAGGATCGCGATCAAAGATAGCCTCAATATCTGCACGCACGCGGATGCCGATATTAGGATCGAGGGCAAAGGCCTCTTGAAAAGTCTCAAACAAATCGTTCTCCGTCCCGGCGAATCGTCCAAATTTTCGTGACAGTCGGACGCAGATGGATTCTTCGAGGGATTGCTTAGACAGCACAACATCGCCGATAAGCGTCCGCATGTAAGGTTCCGCATCATAAAGTGCGCGCGCCTCCGCATGGATGCGTTCCCAAACGGGATCCGTCCCCGGTGTCTCGACTATTACAGAATCCAATGGCAATTCCATGACCATCCGATAGTGTGGGCGTGATTGTTATAGAGACAACCCGGTTTTAAGTTTCTTGATTGCCTAAAATTAAAACTCGGCAATCAAGACTTCCATC
>JAKVCM010000225.1 GCA_022448605.1 Puniceicoccaceae bacterium
TAAAAACTGATGGCACATCTTCTCAAGCGGAGCAGACAGTCGTTATCAATATCACCCAGTTACCGGCAGGAGGCGCTAACTTCCGGATCTACAGAACCAATGCTGGTGGTAGTGGCTTCTCAGCAGGTTTGACGGCACTCGAACTTGGTGAAAATACCCTATATGCTCCTGCTACTGCTTTTAATAGAACTTGTAAATTCCAATTTAGCTCATCGGCAGTAGAATTTGATTCATTTGTTCACAACGGCGTCGAAAAAAAAACCAATTAATCAGTAGTGATACTGGTGGTGACACTTACAACTCGCTTGCATCTTACGCACTCGGCAGTGTTTCCTTTTTAGGAGGCACTGCCAGTAGTGGTGCAGTTTCACTAGTAATCGATTCGCAATCGGCACAGGAAGTTGCCGTTAACGTAACTACGGCTAGTAGTAATAACAAAAGGGGAGCGGCCATGGGTGCGGGACAATCGGACACATGGGGGACATTTCTCGACGCGCTTGAACCTACATGGCACTATTCCTGGAACTGGGAAGTGTTCTCGGATCATCCAGATGATGTAGAGTTTGTTCCTCAACTCTTTGGAGCTGGCTCAGTAAGTGCATCTAATCTACAAAATATCATAGATGGAATTAATGCTGACGATGTGGATTACATAATCGGCTTCAATGAACCGGATCTTTCTTCGCAAGGGAACACAACCGTCGATGAGGCACTGAGCGCTTGGGGGGTGATGGAACAAGCTCTCAAGGATGCTGCTGTTTTCGATCAAGTAGAATTAGTCAGTCCTGTTGTCGCCTATCAGTATGACCAATGGTTATTTCAATTTCTTGCTCAGGCCACTGTTAAGGGTTATACTATCGATCATGTTTGCATGCACAAATATGTCTCAAATACGAATGCAGAAACTTTTTACAGTAACTTAAAAGAAAGATATCACAAGGAGGTCATAACCAGTCTACCTTATGCAAAAGTCAGTGAAGACCCTGCTTTTTCTGATAATAAGTTCATTCCGTTCGCTACAAACCAAGTGGCAGGTAGTGAACAGGCGCAAACTTTTGAGTTTGTAGTTGAAGGTTCGGTCCCTGAAGGTGCAAGCTACCAAATCAAAAAACAGATAAATGCAAATGGGACATGGGGCGCAGCTACAACTCATGATCTAGTTGCTGGTACTAATACAAGAACAGTAACCGCTACAGGCGCTGGTTTTACTCGAAAGGTAAATGTCGTTTTCAGCACTGGTGATGTATATATAAGCTCATTTAAGCATAACGGTGTTGAGCAATTAACAACAACCTCACAAATCACCCACAGGCTTAGTGACTACGGCCCGATTTGGCTTAAGGAGTTTGCGGTTAAGCGTACAGGTGCGATGATCGACAACGGTGATAATTTTCCAGCCGCTGATGTCAGTGCTTTCATGGAAACACTTCTTCGTAAGCTAAATGCGGATCCTGAAGTCTTTAGATATGCATGGTTCAATTCAAATAATAAGGATAGCGATTACTTCCCTAGACAAGTGGACTCCCTTATTTTTGATATCGACACCCTTCAAACCACCGCATTAGGCGACTACTACAAGACTGTTAATGGTCCCAGTTATGAGGTTAAAGAATTAGCTACTGTAGACGCTCTAGCAGGAAGTTCTAATGTCTCTGCTGTTGCAACAAACAACCATGCTACATGGACACATAAAGTGAGCGTTGCTTCCAGCACTGGTAGCGGTGCCGAGCAAGTTATTGAACTGGAGGTTGTGTCGCTACCTAATGCAGGAGCAAACTACCGTATTACGAAAACAACACAAAACGGGGGTACGTTCTTCGGTCCATCTACACCGCTGACAACAGGAACAAATACAATCACGGTAACTGGCACTGCATTCGAAAGAACAGTAACACTTCAGTTCAACTCTGGTGACATTACTATTAGCGGTTGCTCAATCAACGGAGTAAATCTCTTGAACGGAGCATTCGGTAATATCAATAATGGACCTCTAACGATTAGTATACCTGATTCAGACTATGCCCGTTCTCTTAATGTTGAATTCAGTTCATCCAACATTGAGGTTGATTCTTTTAAGCTCAATAACAACGAGTTGACTGCAATAGCGGTAGATGGTTACTACCCGCTCTACGATACTGAAACAGCTGCTAACTTCGTTGGAGGCGGATCATCCCACACGCAAACTCTTGGCGGAGTTACCTACTACATGCCTGGTGGATTGACTTTGGGAGAAACTATGTTCCACGGTAATTACACTGGAGAATAGGGTCGTTTCATACAAAGAGCTTCAACTTTCAAAATCCTGCAGCGCGTTGCATACTTGCTGCAGGATTTTTTTGCATGCTGAGCTTCTGGTCTACGGACTTAACAATGTCAGAGTAGATGTGATCTTACGGGATATCGGTGCTATAGGGGCGAAATGTCTAGCTCTGTGTTAGTAGCTAAAGTTTTTTTGTTATCTTTTCAGTAAGCGTATATCAATCAGATTTAAGTAAAAAATATCCATCTTTTGTTGGCAAGTTGTCTCTTCATGAGATATTAGATGTATATGCATAGGTCCTCAACTGTCCCCAAAGTTCCAGAATTTATCTCTAATAAGGTAATTGAGGGTAAGTATTACATCCTCGATCCCGATGCGCCGACTGAGCAGGAATTGTCGATAATTTGTGCGGGTAAAGAGACCTGCTCCGAGGCGTATCACATTGAGCGCATTAAGTTTGAGTTTTTTGCGATCGAGTTTGTCGCTAGTGGTTCATGTGAGCTCACGTTAAATGGCAAAAAGAACGAGCTACCAGCGGGAAGCTTTTTTATCTATGGCCCGAATTCACCACACAAGATCCGTCGTATCGGTGATACACCATTGGTGAAGTATTTTGTCGATTTTGCAGGGCAAGAAGCACTTTCATATATGAAAGAGTTTGATTTGGTTGAGGGCTCGCAATTTCATGTCGGTAACCGTCGCTGGATTCAGGACATTTTTGAGCAATTGCTGGAGTGCTCGGAGCTAGATCGCATTGAAGCGCGCCGCCTAGGTAAACAGTTGTTAAAGTTATTATTCGTGCGCCTATCGACCGATCGCCAGCTAGTCGGTTCGGTTCAGCCGCCTTCGAACGAGACGTTTAGCCGCTGTTTTCAGTATATTACTGAGAATTTCCTTAAGATTACTACCATCAATGAGGTCTCGGCTGCGTGTAGTGTTAACGGTGTTTATGTCTCACGCCTTTTTAAGCGCTATTCGAAGGAGACGCCCTATCAGATGCTCACGCGTCTGAAAGTGACTTATGCTGCTGATTTAATTTTGAGAGGAAACTTATCCGTTAAGCAAGTGGGCGCTAAAGTAGGATTTGATGATCCCTACCATTTTTCGCGAGTCTTCAAGCGAGTAAACGGACTCTCTCCTAAGCGCTATGCTACATTTGTCAAGCGTGGCTCCTTACCGTCTCATAAGGCGGTATCAGTCTAAGTTTGATAGTGTGCAAGTGATACAGGCAGCTTTAGCTGCCAAATATCTGAAGAATGTGACGCTCCCAAATGTTTTCGGTGACGTTTTTAGCGATGATCGCTTCATTTTTTTTGAGCGCGCCCGTGTAGCGATCTGTCATCTCTGCAGCGACTTTGAAGCCAACGTGGATGAGTTGACGAAAGTTCTGATTATAGTCCGCATGGCTCTGCACGTGGCGCAGTGTGTTGACGTATTTATCGGAGTCCCAGCCATTGACTTCTTCGGGAGTCGGCAGCGCGGATTTATCAACATCTATCACGGTCGCATAAGGACCTGTCAATTCGTCGAAGCGACTATACGCACCCGCATAGACTTCTTTAGCGATGGTGAGTGCTTCGCCACCAGCTTCAGCCAGCCCGATTATTTCTTCCAGCCATGTTGTGCCAGCAGTTTTTACGTGTAGCCCTGCATCGTGCTTTGAGATGAGATTTTTGATGATCGGATAGATCGAGAATTTGTCTGAGCCAGAGTGTATGCTAAGTTTTAAGGTTTGAGGTAGGCCAAACTCTTTGATCGCAAATTTGATGACATAGAGATCCTGATCAAACTCTTTTTCGAATTGAACGAGGTCCCCGACGTAATCTACGCCCTTGTTGAAGCGACCAGTAAACTTCGGAGCGATGGTCTGGGCAGGAATGCCTTCGGCTGCGATCATCGAAAGGATGAGGAGGAGATCGATCGGAGTTTGCGGTAGGTCGGTTTCGTCAACTGATACTTCGGTGATAAAGTGCTCGTCACCCTTGGTGGCGACGATGTGATTGTAGATGTCCTTCGCTCCTTTGATAGCGACAAGGAACTTACCCGCGACCTGGCGTAGGTCAGCTTCGGTGACTTCGAAAGTGCTTGCGATACCTGGGATCTGTAACGAGCCAGTGTATTTTTGATTGGCTGTAACAAAATCATCCACGTCTTGGGCATTAGGTGTTTCACCCACGAAGTCGGCTACGTCGAGTGTGTAGAAGTTACTGCCAGAAATGAAACTATCGACGGTCTTCAGACCGATGTGGTCCGCATCAACATAATACACTTTGTCCCACCCGAGTGCTGCGACTGCGTCGTCGGCTTCGGTGCGCAAGTCTTGTGGATGGCTTTTAACGATGCTGTGCTCGCGGAAGGACTTATTCCAGGTCGGGTAGATATCGAGGCCAGCGTCCTGAGCCTTGATGACTGCTTGGAGTTGTGCATTGCCTTGATGGGCGAAACGATCGCCCATACCTATGGTGAATTTTTTGATAATCATTATATTATATGAGGTAACTTGTAAATCCAGAAACTAATCGAGCGTGACGTGGATCTTTGTAATTCCGCTTGGGTTCTCACTCCAGGCTGCCAGTGCGGCTGGGGCGTCTTCGAGCGATACGGTTTTGCTGATGACTTCGTCGACTGGGAAGTGTACATTTTCGAGGTGGGTGATAACAGCTTCGAAATCCTCTGGCATGGCGTTGCGCGAGCCACGGATGTCGAGCTCCTTCATAACGAATAACTTAGTTTCGTAAGCGACGGTAGCTTTTGCGTAGCCGATGTAGACGACGCGTCCCGCGAAGCAGACTTCTTCGACACAGGCTTTGAAAGTAGCTGGTAGGCCTACGGCTTCGATCATGATAGTTGGGCCTTCGGCGTTAGTCATTTCTTGAAGACGATCGTGTAGCGATTCTGTCATGGAGTTGATCGAGTCAGTCGCTCCACAACGTTTCGCAAGCGCGAGTTTTTCGTCGTCGATATCCACTGCAATGACACGTGCTTTGCGAGCGTATGCGCCTGCGATTGCTCCGAGGCCAATCGCGCCGCAACCGAATACAACAACGGTGTCATTAGCGGTGGTCTCGCCACGGGAGACAGCATGGAAGCCGACCGTAAGTGGTTCAACTAATGCCATTTCAGCGAGGCTGAGTTTGTCTGAAGTGAAGAGCTTCTCGTGTGGAATATTAATGTATTCAGTCAATGCGCCATCGCGTTGTACCCCCATGGTTTCGTTGTAACGACAAGCGTTGAACCGACCAGCTTTACATGCAGAACATTGACCGCAGCTAGTGTAAGGCGAGACCAATACGTTTTGTCCGACTTTCCATTGCGCGGGTACATCAGAGCCAACAGATTCGATCGTCGCGCCGATTTCGTGGCCAGGGATGCGCGGGTAAGTGACCATTGGGTTGAGTCCACGGTAGGAGGTGAGGTCAGAACCGCAGAAGCCGACTTGACGCAATTTGAGGCGCACTTCACCTGCATTAGGAGCAGCTGGTTCCGGTATGTCGACGAGTTCACATCGATTCGCTTCGGTGATGCTGATGGCTTTCATAGTTGAACAGAATTAAAGTTTGTAAGCACGGATGGCAGTGTCGCCCATGATGGCTGCTTGCTCGTCGCTCGAAAGTGGCTGGATGTATTCACAGATTAAGTCGTGCCAGCGCTTATAAGCAGAGGCGACGAGGCAGACAGGCCAGTCCGATCCAAACATCAGGCGGTCGGGCCCGAATGCTGCCAATACGGTGTCGAGGTAGGGGCGAAGCTGATGTTCTGTCCAATTTTCAAAATCCGCTTCAGTCACCATGCCAGATAGTTTACAGCTTACATTGTCACGCTTGGCTAGTTCGCGGATGTTTGCCTGCCATGGATCTAGTTGGTCGATCTTAATTTGTGGCTTGGCAATGTGATCAAGCACGAAGATCTGATTTGGATGACGATCGATGAAACGGATAGCCTCTTCGAGCTGGTGTTCGAAGATCAGCACGTCGTAAACGAGGCCCTGCGCTTGGAGTGCTTGAATGCCGCGATTAAATGCTTCGCCGTCGAGGAAGTCATCGGGCTCACCTTGTACGACGTGACGCACGGCTTTGAGCTTGTCTGCGCTCTTGTAGCGATCGAGCACTTCAGTGATATTTGCATTTGCAAGCGGCACCCAGCCGACTACACCTTTGATGAAGTCGTTCGCGTTTGCTTGTTCGAGTAAAAAGTCCGTTTCTTCCAGTATCTGGCGTGCTTGCACACTGATCACAGCATCAATGCCAGCCTGGCTAATTTCGACTTGTAAATCATTTGGAAGAAAACTGCGCCGAATCGTTCGCATGCTATCGTCGATCCAGTCGAATTCGACGGGATCATAGTTCCAAAAATGATGGTGTGAATCAACAGCCATATTCTTAGAGGAATTTGTAGCTAGCGCTGAGGAGTTTGCTTGCCTTCAAGGCTTCCCAGAAGCTGCCAGGCACAAGATCATTCACAAGCGCGACATTGTCTGCCACACGTTCGGGCTTACTGGTATTGAGCGAGAGTGCTACGACGCCCGGGGGTGAGAGTGCAAACTGGCAACAAGCCAGCGCTGGCGAGACCTTGTGCAAGGCGCACTGCTTGTTAAAGCGTTCACGCCAGTCGAATAGTTCGGGGTGGCTATCGAGTGTCACCACTTCGTAGTCGAAATATTTACCTCCAACTAAGAAACCTGCGTTGAACACTGCGGAGTTGATAATCGTGATACCTTCCGCATGCAGTGTGGCCATGAAGTCCATGACTTCCGCTGGATGGGTGAGAATGGTAAAGCTGTTGGCGAGCATGACCCAGTCGAATTTGACGCCATCGCCATGCAGGCGTTGGATGATCTTTAAGTCTTTGGAGCCGACGCCGATGCCGAGCGCTTTGCCAGACTCGCGCAGCTCGGCAAGTGCACTGTAGGCATCTAAAATTTGCTGATAGCGCTTTGCCTCATCGGCTTCGGATGTGGCGGCATTAAGATATTCGTCTGGATCGTGGACGGAGAGGAGCTGAGCATTGTAGTCGCCTAGAAGCTCGTTGCCTTGGTGGTAGCATTCTAGGATGCCCTCGTAGCTGATGCATTGCTCAGCGTCGTGCTCCATACCGAACCATGCACCTTTTTCAAATGTTGGCTCTTCAGTGGTTAGTGGCACACGTTTCCAGCCTAGCTTATTACTGATCAATACATCCCTAGGATCGACATTTAGTTTCTTTAGGCAGCGACCGATGTTTTCAAGTGCAAGTCCAGCGCCATATTTGCCTGCCGAGTCGATGACAGGCTTGGGCTGATGTTGGATCCAATTTTCAACAATTCGGAGCTTCGTCTCATCGGGTATGATGCCGTATAGGTTGCCCAATGCGCTAGAACCGAAAATGATTTTTGGTAATTTGAGTGACATAGGTGAGTAATGGCTATAAAACGCGCACCATTAAGGACAGTGCGCGTTGTAATGAGGATGCTTAAAATTAATTAAGCAGTAGGTGTGACGCCCTTTTTGAGGATGATGTTACCATATTTAGCAGTCTCTCCAGTCATGACTACGGCAGCAGCTTTTTTGGCACGTTCATAGAACTCGAAACGTCCAATGCGTATCACCTCGGGTGCATCTGATACGTGCTTTTGGATCTCATCACGATAGGAGGATTCAACGGACGGGTCGAGCGAATCACCCTCAACAGCCTGCATCATGATGAGCGGGTCGTCGTAGCTGTCCAATTCGAACAATGGCAAGATTCCATCCAGTAAGGTCGTGATCTTGACGCCATCGGTACGCAGCACTTGATCGTTAAACGAGTGTCCCGGGAAGTGAGCATCAGCGAGAATGATTTCATCGCCATGACCCATCTCTGCTAGAACTTTCAGCAGTTCTGGGCCGATTGCTGGGTGTATTCCTTTTAACATAATAGTGTGTTGTTAGTAGCTAGCATAGGTGACTATGCGGCAGAGTCGCTGGGGCTTTTGTCGTGTGCGAGGTAGCAACGTAGACCATAAAGCGCGATCATGACGAAGCAGCCCGCTGGCAACCAGAAGGAGGTGCGCACGCCGTAGTCGGTGATCATGCCGCCTTGTAATTTGGTGAGCACTGCGCCGCCAACAATTGACATGATGAGGAAGGCTGAGCCTAGCTTGGCTTCTTCAAGCTTCAAGCCGTTCAGTGCGATACCATAAATGGTAGGAAACATGAGTGACATACATGCAGATATCATCACTAGTGAGATCAAGCCTGATTGGCCTGGTAAGTAGATCGCTCCAAGAGTGAAGCCGAAGCCACCGATTGCGAAGATTAGAAGCATGATGCTCGGGCGTAGATAACGCATGAGGAATGTGCAAATGAAGCGACTGCTTAGGAAAATTACCATCGCCACAATATTGTAACCTTGAGCCTCGGATAGACTCAGGCCGACTTGCTCCATTCCGTAATGGATGATGAAAGTCCAGCACATGATTTGAGCGCCGACATAAAAGAGCTGGGCGAACACGCCTTCAACGAATCGCGCACGATTAAATAGGCGTTTGGTAATTTCGAGGAACGGCGCATCTTTTTCCTCCTGTTTAAAGGTCGGCATCTTGGTGAATGCGAAGATGAAAAAGAAAGTGGATACTACAGCAGCGATCACCATATAGGGACCTCGAACGTTCGCCAGGTCAGTCTCTTGTAGGGTATTAAACGCGTCAGGCTCGTTGGCTCGCATTACTTTCATTACGTTGGGGACTGCGCCACCGAGTGCTCCGGAAACTGTTTTAAAGTCAGGGATTCCATCGCTATAAACTGTGACGGATTCGCCATCCTTGAGGGTAGCAGTTTCGCCGCCATCATCTATCACTGCGCCCTCTGGTAGTGTCTCTACGCCAGTTACGAGGTATTGAATTAGCGAGGGTGATTGCTCTTCGATTTGCGAGCGAAGTTTGGTCACTTCGAGGCTGGGAGCCAAGATGAGTGAGGCCACAGTCATTCCTGTGAGTGAGCCAATTGGGTTGAAGGATTGTGCGAGGTTGAGCCGTTGAGTCGCAGTTTCTGTTGGACCCATCGCAAGAATGTAGGGGTTACAAGCAGTCTCAAGAAAGGCGAGTCCGTAGGTAATGACATAGGATGCCAAACAGAAGAGCGCGAACTGTGCGGTCAAGCTCGCAGGGATCGTGATCAATGCGCCGCCGGCATAGAGCGCAAGGCCGAGCATAATTGCTGACTTGTAGGAAAACTTGCGGATGAACATGACCGCTGGTATCGCCATACAGAAGTAACCCGTGTAGAAGGCAAACTGCAACCAAGAGGCCTGTGAGGTGGTGATGATAAAGACTTGCTCAAACACCTTGACCAAAGGATTGGTGAAGTCATTGGCGAATCCCCACAGGGAGAAACAGCAAGTGGTCAGGATAAATGAAAGCAGATACTGTTTGGGTATAATTGCTGGTTTTTCAGTGTGGCTCATAGTTGTACGTTGTTGAACTTTAGGGTAATTACCAAGCGGGTAGTTGTGTTGGCGCCACCCGAGTGGTGAAGATGGGTGAGGGTCTTATTTCTTAAAAGTAATCTTTAAAGCGTATGCATATTCGCATGGCTTTTCACTAGGAAAGGTGACATGCAGACCGTCTCCGTGGTTTTCCCATTTGAGCTCACCGTCATGGCCGAGGAGCTGAACTGAAGCGACTTCAGAAATGCGTGTATTCATTTTGACTATGTTAGGAAATACAACTGGGTTTCTGTGAAAGGTCGGCCAATCGAGTACGAATGCGTAGAGAACTTCATCTTTTGTGGTATATCGGAAATCTTTAGCTGTCATCTCAGACTTAATGTCGTGATGGCCAATTTCGTTTCTTCCTTCACCATACATATACCACGGACGTGTGCCGTAGATCGCTTCGCCGTTAACTGCAAACCACTTGCCGACGTCTTGCAATAATGCTGTCGCTTCCGCATCTAAGGTGCCGTCTGCTTTGATCGGAATGTTGAGCAACATATTTCCGTTTTTGGAAACGATATCAATGAGC